>JAYEIM010000371.1:0-7559 GCA_034660095.1 Campylobacterota bacterium
ATAAGTAAAGTTAATGGCATTGAGTGAGATAGTGCCATTAATGTTGAATTTTTAAATCCAATCTCTTTCATAAAGAGTAAGGAGCTTATAAATCTTATAAGTATCATTCCAAATGTAATAATTAATGAAGTTGCAATTAAATTTGGTAAAAATAGTGATTCGAGTTTAAATGAAGTACCTATCCATATAAAAAATATAGGTACAAGCCAACCAAAACCAAAATGCTCTAACTTATGTGGTAACTCTTTATTATGTTCAAAAAAAGTTTTTATAAAAACACCAGCAATAAATGCTCCAAGTACAACTTCAAGATGAAGATATAACATAACAGCAATCATAAGAAAAAATATACTCATAGAAACTCTTATATCTTGCTCTTGATTGTCATCTTTTGGCATAAGATATGTTTTTAATTCTGGATACCACCATATAAGATTATGAAAGAAATTATAAAGTGCAATCATTGCAACAAATACAATACCTAATAAAAATAAACTCTCATAAAAATGTGATCCTAAACCATATTCAAGACCAGCACTTACAGCTGCTAGAACTATAATTGATATGATTTCACCTATAAGTCCAACAGTAAACGCCAACTTTAACCACTCCAGATCACCATATTCTTTTTTTAGAACAGCTAATAATCCTATAGATATAAGAGGTAATGTTACTATAAATATTTTTGATAGTCCAAAAGTCAATGTAAAAATTGCAGCAAAAACATATAGTAATATAGAGTAAATTAGACCTTTTTTTAATAGATCAGGAGATACTTTTAATAATCTTTTTAGATCTACTTCAAGTCCAGCTAAAAACATCAAGTATAAAAATCCAAGTTCTGCTACAAGTGTAAAAATATGATTTTGTTCTATAAGTGAAAAAGAAACTGCAATAGATCCTAATATTATTTCAATTGGTATAGTTGGTATTCTAATAAATTTAGATATAAGCGGTGATGCAAAAATAATCAATGATAAGGTTATAATTATAGATATTTCATTACTCATGTTTAAACTTCTTATTAATTAGTTTTCGCAACTATTTGCGATACTGTATCCTAAAGATTTTAAAGCATCTAAATCTTTAGATGCAACTTTACCTGATGTTGTAAGATAGTTACCTATAACTATAGAATTTGCACCGTTTTTAAATACTTCATATTGGTCATCTCCAAACATCAATTCTCTACCACCTGCTACCATTATTTTATGTGCATTTGGTACCATCTTTTTTGTTAATCTTATTAATTCAAATGCTTCATCTTTAGATATTGAATTTTCTACGATAGGCAGTGCTTCATTTGGATGAAAAAAGTTTATTGGAACATTCATAGGCTCCAATGAAGCTATAGATTCTAGCATAGATATTCTATCCGCTTGTGTTTCTCCAAGTCCAAATATTCCACCGCATACAAGTTTTAAACCAGCTTTTTTTACATCTACACATGTTTGATATCTCTCATCCCAATCATGTGTAGTACATATATTATCATAAAACTCTTTTGATGTTTCAAGATTATGGTTATAGTTAGTTACTCCAGCTTTTTTTAACTCTTGAAGTTGTGTTAATGTAGCAGTTCCATTACATGCTATTATTTTAAGTCCTAAATTTTCTTTATTTACAGCTTTTGCTGCTTTACAAACAAAATCTAATCGTTCAGGAGTTAAACCTTTTCCTGCTGTAACCAAACAAAACCCTATAGCTTTGTTTAATCTAGCTTGTTTTGCCTCTTCAACAATCTGCTTAATATTTTTTTGTTTATATCTTTGTATATCAGCTTTATATTTTACGCTTTGAGTACAAAACTTACAATCTTCATTGCATGTTCCACTCTCAATATTTGATATTGCACATAGATATATTTTATTATTATGATTATGATTATTTTTTATATTCATATACTGTTACTTTCCAACTCTTTTCATTTGGTTTTTTATAATTATACTCAATTGTATATTTATTGTCAGTTATACTCAAAAGCACACATTCAGTAAGATCTTTTTCCCTTGCACATAACTCGCCTGGATTTAAATATAGAGTATTATTTACATATTGTTGTTCAAAAATATGAGTATGACCAAATATTATTATATCACTATCAGGTGACATGTAGTTAGGAATATGCATAAGTTTAAATTTTAAATCTTTAATTTTAAAATAATATGGCTCCTGATTGATATTATAATTAGAAGAATGTTGTACTAAATTATAATCATTATTTCCAAATACACTTACATAGATTAATCCAGATTTTTTTAATATCTCTAGATTTTCAACAATCTCTAAATCACCAGCATGAACTAAATATGTAGCACCTTTTTCTTTTAACATATCTATAGCTTCTTTTGTTAATTGTGATTTTCTGTGAGAGTCTGACACTATTGCAATTTTAATCATATTAGTTCAATCAAAGATGCTATTTCTTTATTTTTTGGATAGTTATCATCCCTTTTTTACTATAAATAATCTCTTTGTATTTTATCATATCATCTTCTAGTTCAACAACTACTCTGAAAAAATTCTTTTTTCTATGAGTGCCAACTGCAAAAGATTTAAAATTTTTATTTTTAATCATTTTTCTAACTGTGTAAAAACTAATATTACCTTTAAAATCAAATAAAAACTTCTTTTGTTTTTTAAGTATATCTTGATTTAATAATTTATATTTTTTATCTACTTTTATTATTAAAATATCATTAACAATCTCAACATTTACAAATGGCAATATTTTAAAGTTTTCATTTTGTTTAGTTTGTTTAATTTTTGCCTTAGCCATCTTCTCTTTTATCTTGGCTATTTTTATCGCTTTATTTTTTTGTTGCTGCTCTTTTAGATCTTTTTTTTGCTTTTCTATTTTATAATATTCAGATTTTTTTTCATTAAAAGTATCTGTTGGCTCAAAAGGATTCGTTCTTCCAAACAAATCTAGACTTAATGTGATAATAAACATAAATGTTAAAATGATTTTCATAACTCTTCAGGCTCCAAATTTTTTAATTCAAAATATTTTTTTTGTAATGTTGCATTTTTAATTTGCAATATTTTTATATCTTGTTGCAATTTTATTTTTCTATCTTGAAGATTTGCATAAACTTCATATGAACTCTTTCCATAAAATAATAGATCAGAAATATAATAAGCCAAAACAAATGTAATAACAACCAAAGTAGATGATATAAATATAAATCTTCTATTTTGCTGTTTTACATCTATTTTTTCCAAAAATATTACTACTTACTAAATGGTGTTGCACCTAAATATTCAGCATACCCAATCTCAGCACCAATCTCTAAAAGTCTATTGTATTTAGCGATTCTATCACTTCTAGCTGTACTTCCTGTTTTAATCTGACCACAGTTTAATGCAACGGCAAAATCAGCGATAAATGCATCTTCACTCTCACCACTTCTATGTGACATTACACAGTTGTAGTTATTTCTTTGAGCAAGTCTAATTGTAAGCATAGTTTCACTTACTGATCCAATTTGATTTGGTTTGATTAAAATTGAGTTTGCAATATTTTTATTGATACCTTCATTTAAAATACTTGCATTAGTAACAAATAAATCATCACCTACAAGTTGAACTTTATCTCCAAGTTTTTCAGTTAAAACTTTCCAACCATCCCAATCATCTTCATTTAATCCATCTTCAATAGATACAATTGGATACTTAGCACATAATTCAACATAATAATCAGCTAATTGTTCAGATGTAATCTCTCTATTCTCAGATTTAAGTGCATAAAGACCTTTGTCAGTTACAAGCTCAGAAGCAGCAACATCAAGTGCAAGTGCAATCTGCTCACCTGCTTTATAACCAGCAGCTTCAATAGCTTGCATAATTACTTGTAAAGGCTCTTCGTTTGATTTTAAGTTTGGAGCAAATCCACCCTCATCACCAACAGCAGTAGATTCACCCATACTATCAATAATTTTTTTCAACTGTTGATAAATTTCACTAACAGCTCTTAAACCCTCTTTGAAGTTTTCAATCCCAACAGGAAGTATCATATACTCTTGAAAATCAACAGAGTTATTTGCATGTTCTCCACCATTAATAATATTAAACATAGGTACAGGCATAGTCATTGCATTTGCTCCACCTAAATATCTATATAATGGTATATTTAAACTACTAGCTGCTGCTCTTGCAACAGCCATAGAAACACCTAGAACTGCATTTGCTCCAAGGTTTCCATAGTTGTCTGTACCATCAATATCTTTCATAGTAGCATCAATTTCAGCTTGATTAAATGGACTTAAACCTATAAGTTCATTTGATATTGTACTGTTTACATTTTCTACAGCTTTCTCAACACCTTTTCCACCATATCTAGTTCCACCATCTCTTAACTCTAACGCTTCTCTTTTACCAGTACTTGCTCCACTTGGAACAATTGCATTTTCTTTTGTACCATCACTTAAAACTACTGTTGCTCTAACTGTTGGATTTCCTCTACTATCCATAACTTCATCTGCGTAAATATTGTCAATATATACCATCTATTATATTCCTTTTTATTTATCTAAAATTTTAATATATTATGATACCCTATATTTGCTTAAAAATAAAAAGTTAGACACAAATTTAACTTAACAAAAAAATAGATAAAATCAATAAATATAGAAATTTACTAAAACAAGAGAAGATAAATATAAGTATATTAATGTTAATATATGTACATATCAAATAAAAGGATTTATTATGTTAGAGTTAGGAATATCACAAGCACAAACTCAATTTACTAAATTATTAACACAAACAGTGATAATAGTAGATAAAAAAGCACATATTAAAAAAGCGGTAATTATGCCGTATGATGAATATAATGCTCTATTAAAACAAACTTTATCAAAAGAGAAATTAGAACATGGAGTATTTGATAAATTTGCAGGTATTTTAGATAGTGAATTTAAAATAGAAGATGAAAAATACAATAGAGTTATAGATTGAAAATATTTATAGATACAAATATCTTTCTTGATTTAATTTTAAAAAGAGATGGATATAAAGATGCTATAATTATTTTAAATAGCTGCAACCAAGATATTTTCAAAGGTTTTGTAGCAGATATCACTTTACTAAATATTGATTATATAGCATCTAAACAAATAAAAAATATTAAAGATTTTTTAAAAACCATTAATGAATCGTTTAGTATAATAGGTGCTAATAATAAAACATTTAAATTAGCACTTGAGTTAAATAACAATGATTTAGAAGATAATGTTCAGTATATTTGTTCTAAATCAAATGATTGTGATGTGATAATTAGCAATGACAATGATTTTTATAAAGGTGATATAAAAGTTTTAAGTAGTAAAGAGTTTGTAAATGAGTATATTTAAAATAAAAACATTGCATAATGCAATCTTTTATATATAAACTAAAAAAAATTGATATACTTTCACATATTAAAAAAGAATTTTAAGGAAAAACTATGAATGATCAACAAAAAAATGCTCTTGATTTAGCAATCAAACAGATGGATAAAGCTTTTGGAAAAGGTGCTTTAATAAGACTTGGAGATAAAACAATTGAACCAATAGAATCTATAAGTACAGGTTCTTTAGGTTTGGATTTAGCTTTAGGTATTGGTGGTATCCCAAAAGGTAGAGTAATAGAGATTTATGGACCGGAGAGTTCTGGTAAAACAACACTTACACTTCATGCAATTGCTGAGTGTCAAAAAGCTGGAGGAATTTGTGCATTTATTGATGCAGAACATGCTTTGGATGTAAACTATGCAAAAAACTTAGGTGTAGATACAGATAATTTGCTTGTATCTCAACCAGATTTTGGTGAGCAAGCTTTAGAGATACTTGAAACAGTTATAAGAAGTGGTGCTGTAGATTTGGTTGTAGTAGATTCAGTAGCAGCCCTTACACCAAAAGTTGAGATTGATGGTGATATGGATGATATGCAAGTTGGTGTTCAAGCTAGACTTATGTCAAAGGCATTGCGAAAAATAACTGGTATTTTACATAAAATGAATACTACAGTTATATTTATCAACCAAATTCGTATGAAAATCGGTATGACAGGATATGGCTCTCCTGAAACTACTACAGGTGGAAATGCTCTTAAATTTTATAGTTCAGTAAGACTTGACATAAGAAGAATTGCATCACTGAAACAAGCTGAAGAGGTTATAGGAAACAGAACAAAAGTTAAAGTTGTAAAAAATAAAGTAGCACCACCATTTAAAGTAGTAGAATTTGACATAATGTTTGGTGAAGGAATCTCAAAAATGGGTGAACTTATTGACTATGGTGTTAAGATGGATATCATAGATAAAGCTGGAGCTTGGTTTAGTTACAATGATAGTAAAATAGGTCAAGGTAAAGAGAATAGTAAAAAATTTCTACTTGACAATCCAGAGATAGCAAAAGAGATAGAAAATAAAATTTTAGAATCTATGGGAGTGGATACTAAAGATGAAGATAATCAAGAAAAATAGACTATAAACTAAATTAAAGTTTATTTTCAGTATAATCCAAAACTTTTTTCGAAAGAAGTTAATATTTTTATTAAGCCTTTTCGAGATTAGGTAGTATCTAAATAACTAAAATGTTATTTAAAAAGAGAAGCATGAACTTAAAGCTTGTTAGTTCAAACCAAATTATATAAAGGAATACAATGCCTACAATTAATCAATTGATTAGAAAAGAGCGAAAAAGAGTTATTGAAAAATCAAAATCTCCTGCGCTAGAAAAATGTCCACAAAGAAGAGGAGTATGTACAAGAGTATATACAACAACACCAAAGAAACCTAACTCGGCTTTAAGAAAAGTTGCAAAAGTTAGATTAACTAGTGGTTTTGAGGTTATCTCATACATTGGTGGAGAAGGTCATAACCTTCAAGAGCATTCAATTGTTCTTGTAAGAGGAGGTAGAATCAAAGATTTACCTGGTGTTAAATACCACATCGTTCGTGGTGCGTTAGATACTGCTGGTGTTGCAAACAGAACTGTTGCAAGATCTAAATATGGTACTAAGAAACCAAAGAAATAAGTAGAAGGATTAGATAATGAGAAGAAGAAAAGCTCCCGTAAGAGAAGTAATGGCTGATCCTATTTACAATAGTAAATTGATCACTAAGTTTATAAATGCAGTAATGCTTGATGGTAAAAAATCTATAGCACAAAAAATTATGTATGGTGCAGTAGCAAACCTTGATGCAAGAGGTGAAGAATCTGGTTTCGAAATTTTCGAAAGAGCAATTGAAAATGTTAAACCACTTTTAGAAGTAAAATCTAGAAGAGTTGGTGGAGCAACTTATCAAGTGCCTATCGAAGTTAGACCAGTTAGACGTCAAACTTTAGCACTTAGATGGTTAGTTGAAATATCTAGAAAAAGAAATGAAAGAACAGCAGTTGAAAGACTTGCTAATGAACTTTTTGAAGCATCAGCTGAAAGAGGAAATACTTTCAAGAAAAAAGAAGATATGCATAAAATGGCTGAAGCAAATAAAGCATTTGCTCACTATAGATGGTAATAGGATAAATTATGGCAAGACCAACACCCCTAAACAGACTTAGAAATATCGGAAT
>JAYEIM010000372.1:0-7472 GCA_034660095.1 Campylobacterota bacterium
TTTTATATCAATAGTTACAGTTGCTATATCTGAATACAACTCCCCATCATAAGCTTTATATCCAAAACTATCTTCACCAGCATAACCAAAGTTTGGTACATATACATATCCACCATTTTCATGTATCTTTACTTTTCCATTTTTAGGTGCAGATACAACCATAAAAGTAAGTTTGTCATCTTCTACATCATATGCTTTTGACTGTTGACTTACACTCATTGTTTCATAGTCATACAGTACAGTTGTATCTTCTGTCATAGGTTTTGGTTCGATTGTATGGAAAGTCTCTTCTATAGTGGGAGCATCATTTATATTTGTCACTTTTATATTAAGTTGTGCTTCATATGAAGTTGATGTTCCGTCATTTGCTGTATATGTTATATTTTCATCACCAAAAAAATCTTTATTTGGTGTATAAGTGTAAGTTGTTGTATCTACTTTTTCAATAGTTCCATTTTTCATACTACTTAAGTCGATAGAAAATGATACATTATCTTGCTCATGGTCATAGGCTGTAAGATTTATAGCTAATGGTGTCTCTTCTTGTGTAGTTAAAGTTTGACTTTGTATCTCTGGTGCATGGTTTGAATTTACTACATTTACAGAAATATTTTTGTCATCACCATATTTAAGAGAACCAGCAAATTGTATATATTTTGTTCTTTCCCCAAATGTAGCTTTAGCTGTAAAATAATCAGTTCCCATATAGTTGAAGTTTGATCTATACCACCATGAACCATCATCTTTTTGTATCACTGTTCCATTTTGTGGTTGAACTGTAACTTCATAAGTAATAGTGTAGTTTAAACCTGAATCTTCTTTAACATATACGAGAGCACCATTTTCATAATGACTATAAACATCAGTAGTTATTATAGCACTTAAAGGAACTTCAACTAGTTCATTACTTCTTGCATCAAATGTTATATCAGATATTGTAGCTACTGCTTTGTATGGCAATACAGTTCTAATTTCATTTGTAAAAGTAAAGTTTTCTTCTGCAATATTATCGTTTGCATCCGTAGCTTTAATATATATATTGTACTCACCTACATCATCGCTTTGAAATTTCAAACATCCATCACTAAAAGTACTATATTTAGTAACATTATCTTTATCAGTTACAACTATTTCATAACTAATATCACCTTCTCCAAACTCCATTTTTGGACAATATTTTAATCCAAATTTTTCTATAACAAATTCATAAGGTCTATTTACAAAAGAAAACTCTTCATTTACTCTATCTATGATATTAATATTTAAAGTTTTTTCACTTTTTAAATCTCCATTGCTTACAGATACTTTAACTTCATAGGTATTATCTAGCCCTAAATCTTGAGGATTTTCATAATCTGGTTTCTCTTTAAATGTTAAAAGTCCACTAGTAGAATCTATAGTGAAAAATCTATGTTCATTTCCACCAGCTAAACTATATGTCACTGCACTTGTAGAGCCTTTTGATAAAAGCATAATAACTTCTGTTTCATTTTCAACAATATCCAGCTTATCACTTGTAATAATATATGGTGTTCCATCAGGTAAAATTGTATTAGGTTTGTCATTTATTTTAATACTACATGGGTTTTCATTACCCATAGCCCAAAAACCATCTGTTCTATTTAGTGAAGTTATATTTTCACCTTCATATCCATAATCTTCACCATCCGCTACATATGCTTTCCAGCTTTGTGTAGTGGTATCAAATTTAAATATATACTTGGCACAACTATTATTGAACATTTTTGGATCAATATTATCAATTGCACCTTTTAACTGGTAACCACTTTTTAAATCTATTGTTTATGAAAAAAGTGAACTTATTGTTAAAAACAGTATTGTAGTTAGTTTTAAAATACTTTTTATCATTATTGTACCTCTGCTTCTATATTTAGGTTTACTGTTTTTTCACCATTTTGTTCCAAAACAACATTTTGATTACCACCACTTATACCTGCTGATGCTTGGTAAGTAAAACTATCACTACCAAAATATCCATGGTTTGGTCGATACCACCATGTACCATCTATATGTTTTTTTAGTGTACCATTTTTGGGAGCAGTAGTAATAGAATATATTAAATTCACATTTGGTATAACATTACTATCTCTATCTTTTACTGACCCCGACAACTCTATTTTAGTAAGTTTATTATGAACAATATCTATATCAGTTAGTGGTTCTGTATATACAACTGCATTTTCTGTATTATTTGGACCTGATTGGTAATATAGTGTATTTAAATTTATAGTATTACTAGCTTGATCTGTTGCATTTATCTCTACATTATAATAAATAACTTCATTTACAGGGTTCCAAGGAATCTTAACACTAACTTCTGTTGTTGAACCATTAACAACTTTACTAATAGAACCAATAAGTTCATTATCTACACTAGTTATTTTTAAACCAACCGTTACATCTCCATTTGAATCAGTAAACTTAGGTATAAACTTCACATCTTGATAATAATAATTTTTCATATTTTGAAAATGAAAATCATAAAATCTAAACTTATCATTTTGATTAGTTACAGAAATATTTATAGTTTTTTTTGTTGTTAATAAAGCATCTAAGTTTGAAGTTACTGATACTTCCAGATTGTAACTATTGTTTTGATTAAAGTTATCTGGTGCTTCATAGTTTCTCAACTCTTTAAACTCTAACATTCCAGATGATTCATCAAGATTAAAATATATATGATCATCCCCACCAACTATTTTATAAGTTACATTATCAAGTGAAGATTTTAAAAAACCTATATCTTTTGTATTTTCTTCTATACTAAAACTATCTGTAGTTATAACAGGAGAACCAATAGGTGGTGTGATAAAATCATTGATTTTAACACTACAATCAGAACTAGCCATCACCCAAAAACCATCACCCTCTTTTAAAGATGATATTTCAGTACCTTCATAGTTATAGTATTGACCATTTGCAATATAATGCTGCCAACCTAGTTTTGTACCATCTGCATCTACATTATATTTTAGAATATAATCTACGCAACTATTATCAAATCTATTTAGTTCTATTGCAGTTGGAGCACCCATTAGGTTCCAACCTTGTTTTACATTTATATTTTCTGCTAGAGAAGATATAGTTAATAAACAAAAAACTGTACTTGAAACTATTTTTTTTATCATTAAAATCCCCTTATTTATTTAGACTGTTTATATCAAGTTTTGGTGGTAAAGTTAACTTTTCTTTTTTAAGTAATGTTTTTTTACACTCTGGACTTGTAATATCTCTATAAATTATTTTTTTAACTATTTTTGTTTTTGGTTGTGCTATTCTTAGATTTTCAATCTCTTTTTTTAAATTTGCTATAGTTTGATTTGCTAATTTAAGTTTCTTTTCCAACTCTTTAGTTTTATAACTATATATTTTTTCTATCTTATTGATTTCAGTAGCTTTGTTTTGTTCACTTTTTAGAAGTGACTGTTGACAAGCAGTATTTTTTTGTGTTAAGTTTGACATCATAGTATACATATGGTTTGTATCGTTTGCAAAAGCAAAACTAGCACACAATAATATAGCTAAAAATTTTGGCATAAAATTTCCTTTTAGTTTTATACTGGAGGATACCATAAGATTGTATGAACATTATGACATTTTGATTACTAATGTGACATTTAAGTGTAGATTTTAAAAATGACGGTGAAGTTATCCGTCATTTGTAATTGTTTTTATTAACTCTTCTAATGTTTTTTGGGCTATATCTTTTGGAACTTGGCAAGTTCCAGCAGCACTATGACCACCACCGTGTTTTAACATAAGTTGTCCTATATTTGTATTTGAACTTCTATCTAAAATTGATTTTCCTGTGGCAAATACGACTACATCTTTATCTTTTCCCCAAAGAACTTGAATAGAGATATTTGTATCTGTATTTAAAGCATAAATCATAAATCTATTACAAGGATATATAGTTTCCTCTTCACGAAGATCAAAAACCACAAGGTTGTCATGGATAACAGAACACCTTTCAAGTTGCTCTTTTGCTTCATCAATGTACTGATTATAAAGTTCAACTCTCTCTTTTACATCTGGAAGTTCCATAATCTCTTCAATTGTATGATTAACACAATAATCAATTAAATCCATCATAAGCTGATAGTTAGAGATTCTAAAGTTTCTAAATCTTCCAAGTCCTGTTCTACTATCCATAATAAAACTCAACAACTCCCATCCAAGGGGATCTAGTATATCAAATACTTCAAACTGAGCGGCATCAGCTTTATCAACTGCTTCCATCATATCTTGACTTATCATTGTAAGTTTTTCATCTCCACCATAATAATCATAGATAACTCTTGCTGCACTTGGGGCATCAGGAATAATAACATGGTTGTCAGCTTTTTCATTTCTTATAGATTCGCTCTCATGATGATCAAAAACCATATAAGCTTCTTTTACATAAGGTAAGTTTGTAACTATATCATTTGATGTAATCTCAATTTTTCCATCTTGCATATCTTTTGGATTTACGAAATAAATATCATCAATCATATCTAATTGTTTAAGAATTACGGCACAAACCAAACCATCCATATCACTTCTAGTAACTAATCTATATTTTTTTGACACAATATCCCCTTTATTTATTTAAAAAATCTTTTGTAACTTGCTGGGCTAGGATTTTTAACTTTCTTAGATAGTTTTTATCCTCAATACCATCCCACAATTTTGGTAGATTTTTTAACATCGGTTTAAATTTTTCTTGAACTGCTTTTGGGATAGGTTTTCCACTTGTAACAATTGTATCTCTTCTTAAAAACTCTTCTACTATATTTTTATTTCCAAGTAAAGCGGCATATGTTATTGGTAAAATATTATAGTTATCAGGTATATTTTGAATATTTCTATCCACTCCATATACCAATTTTAACAGCTCTAAGTTGCCACTCCAAACACATGAGTGTAGTATTGTTCGTCCTTGACTATCAACAGATTTATAGTCATGTCTTGCTACTTCTGTTAACTTTCTAAACAGTTGTAGGTTACATGGACCAAGTGCTACTTTTGTATATATACTTTGACCTTGAGCATTTAAAACATTGTTATTTGCTTTATTTATTAATAAAAATATTAACTTATCTCTAAACTCATCAAAATAAATATTTTCTTCAAATACATCCAATACATACTTATAAAACAATGTAAGCCCATCTTTATCTTTCATATTTATATCTAGTTTTGCTTTTAAATATAGTTGACATGTTTTATTATCGTTATTTAAAAATGATGTAAAAAATAGTGGTTCACCTTCACTGTTTAAAAAGTTTAGGTCCCACTTATTCATATCTAAAATCTCTTTTAAGATAACCATATAGTTACCAGCAGAATCAATTCTATCAAGTAATTCTGGGTCTTCCATAGGTTTAAAACCATGTACATTTAAAATTACTATATTTAAAATTTCTGGAATAGTTCTGTTATGTTTATCTTTTATTAAAATATCTGCTCCATTTTCTAATAAAAGCTTTATCATACTAAGATTTGATATACCTTTGTATATTGCAAGTAATAATGCTGTTTCACTGTTTTTATTTATATGATTAATAGGAACATCATAGTTTAATAAAAATTGACAAGCTTCAATATCTCCTGAACGTATAGCATCAAATAAAGCTGTCTCTCCATCATCATTTATAGCTTCTACATCTAATCCACTATCGATAAGTTTTTCAGCAATATTTTTTAAACCTTTTCTATAGTTTATATCTTTATCAGATTCTTGGTGCTTTGAAAATGCAAACATAACTTCCATAAGCACTGAATTGCTGTTTGCAACTTTACTATTTACATTACATCCATTTTGTATGGCACAATTTAAAATAGCCTCACCTTTTTCACCTCTTAAAGCTATATTTGTTAAAAAGTTATTTCCATCCTCATCACAAACTGTTACATCTGCTCCCTTTTCAATAAGCTTTGTTGCTAGTTCATCATCTTTTAAAACAAGTGGATGATTTATAATTGTATCCCCATCTGAGTCTACTACAGATAAATTTACATTTGTTCCTAATAATAAATTAATAATTTTATTATCACCATAAGCAATTGCGTCAAACATTACATTTCTATTTTTATTATCAAGAATATTTACATCAATACCACTATCAAGTAGTAAGTGAACAAGCTTTCTATTTCCTAAGATTACCGCATCTTGTAAAAGTGTTCGCCCTTGTTTATCAACTTGATTTATATTTTGTTTTGTATTTTTAATAAGAGATTCAACTACCTCATAAGATTCTTTATTTACTGATGTTCGTAATGCAGATTCATTACCCTCACCAAAAGTAGTATCAATTTTATTTTCTATTAACCATTTTGCAGCAACGAAGCGATTTTTCTCCAAAGCTAAATACAAAAGTGATTTATCATTATAATCTTTTTCATTTATATCAATCTTACCTGAGCTGAAAATGCTATCAGCCATTTTTAGCTCAAAAGGATGCTTTAGTACCTCTTCTTTAAGATTGTCAATTGTTGGATTTAGTTTACAAAATAGTTTTTTTAACATCTTGAAGTACCTTACTTTATTATATAAAACAAATTATTCGTTTATATACTATAGCACACAATTATATAACAAATATGACACTCTAATAGTATTGTAGCTAAAGTTACATTATTTTTACTTGTTTTAAAATAACTTTTTTAATAAAAATGTATCTGGAACTATTTTTCTTATATCTTTGCGTGTTTGAAAAAAAGTTTTTTCACCTGATTTAAATATTCTTATAATAAAATATTTTTTTCTTTGTACTATATCAACTTGTTCGCTTGAAAGATTATTGTTAATAAATATTTGTGCAGATTCTTCTGTTAAGTATGAACCACCAGAAAAGATATATTTATTATCTTTTTTATTTACTAAACTTTTAGTTTTTTTTATCTCTTTATTGATAATTGGTTTTTCTATAGGTTTCTCTACAGATTGATTGAAAACTTTAATATTGTTCGATAATTTATCATCTGAATGGTTTTGATTTAATCTATTTTGATTCATCTGTTGCAAAATATATTTTATTGTTTGTTTTAACTCTTTTATATCATTTGCATTAGTCATAGTAGTATTTTTTTCATTTTCAATATCTTCAAGCATAGAGAAAAATCCAATTTTAAATAAAAGTAGTTCAAGTTCTGTTGAAGGGGCAACTAATGCTTTATTTTTTTCATTAGAAATATCATCATTTGCATTTAAACATAATACCATTAAAATAATATATATAAAAAACTTCATTTTTACCTCATAATTTTAAATCTAAACATCATATCACTTTCATCTTTAAATTTTAGAAGTATTCTAAGAATATCTCTAAGAATACAAATATTTATCATATACTATTACATCTATTTACTGGTGTATTAGTGTACGCTAAATCAGATGGATAACTTCTATTCTCACAAAGTTCAACTGCGGCTTTTGTTATCTCTTTTGAATCTAAATTAAAATCATA
>JAYEIM010000373.1:0-7424 GCA_034660095.1 Campylobacterota bacterium
TTTCTTCTAAAGAAGCTGCTTGTTGGTTTGCTTTGTTTGCTAAGTTAGTAACAGAATCTGTCATTGTAGTAGAGTTTGATTCTAATTGTTGACCGTTTGATAGGTTTTGTTTTGCGCTTGTTGATAGTGCGTTACCAAGAGTGTTAATACCATTCATAACTGACAACATATCTGCTTTTAAATTTGGATTGATATCAACTTTGCTTCTAAAGTCATTTGAAGTATAGTGTTCTATCGTATTCTTTAGTTTTTTTATATCTTTTTCTATCTCATCTGCCATTTTATTTATATTTACTTTTAACGCATATATTAATGGATTTGATGGATTACCATGAACTCTACATCCAAAAATACCTTGCTCCATTTTATCTGTTAACAGAACAACTTCACCCATAATTTTAGTATCATTTTTTAAACCAGAAGCTGTATCATCAACTAACTTATTCCAACTATCTAAAATTGCATTTGTTTTACTACTATATTTTAATTCTCTTTTAGCTATTTTATTTTGTTTTAACTGTACAAAATTTACAAACTCTTTAAAATATTCATCTAAAACCTCTATCTCTTTATCATTACCAAATCCAAACATTGTCAGTCCCCTCAAATTTTAAAAATATATTATACCATAAAACTGACAAAAAAACAGAATTTATTGATATCTTTTCAAGGAATTTTTAGGTATCATCTCAAAATTAAAAAATTGGAGTTATTATAATGAAAAAAGAGTTATATATATTTATTGGTATATTTTTATTTTTAGCAATTGGTATGCATTTTAAAGAGTGGATGGATCATCCAGTAGAACATCTAATGGCACTGCCACACGCAACTTCTTATGGTTTGGGCTGGGAACATCCTTTTGTATATACATTAGTTACATATTTAATTGTTGGGATACCAAGATTACTTTTTAGAAAAAAGAGAGTTGACTAATAAACTTAATTATCAATCAACAATCCCTTAACTCTTTCAACCTCATTTTGTAAATTCTTTAGGTTTTTACTATTGTCTATGATAAAAGTTGAAAGTAGTTTCTTCTCCTCTATATCCATTTGATTATTTATGCGAGACATAGCTTCATCATATGTTGAATTATCTCTGCTTATCAATCTTTCACATTGAATATCTTTTGGTGTATAAACAACAATAGATTGTTCAATATCATAGTTTTTATTTTCAAAAAATAGAGGTATATCTATAAGATATGGTTTTTTTTGATCTTCAAATATTTTTGCCTCTTTTATAATCTCTTGCTTTATTAATGGATGTATAAACTCTTCAAGTTTCTTTTTTTGAATAGTATTATTAAATATAAGATCTCCAAGTTTTTTTCTTAAAACTTTATTGTCTTCTATATATTCATTTCCAAAAAGTTGTGCTATCTTAGAAGAGTTTATATCCAATAGTTTATGTGCTATTTTATCTGCATCAATAGTTAAAAAACCATGAAGCATAAACAAAGAGGTAACAGTACTTTTTCCTGTTGCAATTCCCCCTGTTAACGCAATGGCATGTTTAAACTCACTAGAAGATTTGCTATCGTTTTGCAATACCAGTTATCGCTTTAGTTATATATGTAGGATGTACAAATGTTGCATTTTGCATCTCTGTACTATAATAGTTACAATCTTCTAATAAATCAGATACTTGCAATACTATCTCTGCTTGTGGTTGATACTTTTTAGATGCAAATATAAGAGTGCTATGTCCAAAACTATATGGCATACATATCCAGAAATTTTTCCCTATTAACTCTAACTCAGTTTTTGATTTTTCTACATCTCTTCTAATAGAAGTTGCACATGTAACAAAAATACCTTTTTTTGGCTCAATAACTCTTTCAACTACAGCCATCTCCAACTCATCTGGTATATTTTTATTATATAAAATAACATCAAATTGACCTTCAACATTTAGTTCATCACTAAAAGTTATATCTTTACATTCATGTTTATCTAACTCTGATTTAAAGTCTTCAGAAACAACACCAACAACTAAAATTTTATTTATATCTTTATGTGAGCACATTGGTACATGTACCATCATCTCATCATGTGCAAAACTTTTACTATCTATATTTGCCATTTTGTATAAGCCTTTTAAATTAATTTTAGGTATAATACCGAAAAATTGTTAAACTCAAATAACTTGAGTAAATTAAAGGAAAATTTTATGAATATTTTTGAAAAGATAAGAAAGTTTTGTAGAACTTTTAGAATTATATTAGGATCTGCGTTAATTATAGCTGGATTTATTTTTACAGCTGAAGAACAGTTTTATAACTTATGGTTTGCATTAGGTGCTATACCACTAATAGCTGGATTGGTTAACTTTTGTCCAATTTGTATTATTTCTAAAAAATGTGATCTACCTAAGGCATCATAATGAGTACTATTTCATACAAAGATGCTGGTGTTGATATAGATGCTGGAAATAGTTTCGTAGAAAATATTAAACCTTATGTAAAATCTACAATGATCCCTGGGGTTTTAGGTGGTATTGGATCTTTTGCTGGTGCATTTGAATTACCAGAGGGTTATAAAAAACCAGTTATTTTAGCTGGAACTGATGGTGTTGGTACAAAATTAAAATTAGCTATTGATAGTGGTAAATTTGATACTGTTGGAATTGATTTAGTTGCTATGTGTTCAAATGATCTGATTTGTAACTTTGGGGAGCCACTATTTTTCTTAGATTATTATGCGACTGCTAAACTTGAAGTTGAAGAAGCATCTGCTGTTGTAAAAGGTATAGCTGAGGGTTGTATCAGAAGTGAATGTGCTTTAATTGGTGGTGAAACTGCTGAGATGCCTGGTATGTACAAAGAGGGTGATTTTGATTTAGCTGGTTTTTGTGTTGGTATTGCTGAAAAGGATGAGATGGATAGAGTTTCAAGAGTTGAAGCAGGTGATGTTTTAATTGCACTTCCAAGTTCTGGAATACACTCAAATGGTTTTTCATTAGTGCGAAAACTTTTATTAGATAAACTAGATATGAAATTTGAAGATGATTTTAACGGTCGAACTTTAATAGATACACTTTTAGAGCCAACAAGAATTTATGTAAAAGATTTTAAAGCTTGTAAAGAAAATATCAATGCTTTAGCACATATCACTGGTGGTGGTATTGTTGAAAATCTTCCTAGAGTTTTACCTGATAATTTAAGAGCAGTAGTTCAAAAAGATAAAGTGCAAGTTTTACCAATATTTGAACTAATGGGGCAACATGTAGAAGAGTCTGAAATGTTTAGAGCGTTTAATATGGGTGTTGGTATGATTTTTGTAGCTAATGCTTCACAAGTAGATGCTATCTTAGAAAAAACTGATGGTTATGTAATCGGTCATATAGAAGCTGGACAAAAAGGTTGCGATATAGTTTAAAACTATATCACAGCCCAAGAATTTCTAACTCATCACTATACTTATGATCACAAAATGGTTCAAAACTTGACTTATAAATAGCATAATGCTCTGTGCCTTTATGCCCATCTAGTGCGTCATTATCTCTCCATGATTCAACTGCTGAAAACTTTCTTCTATTGTTTTCATATTGAAAAATATCATAAAAAATACAACCATCCTCTTTCTTTGATGGTTCAACCATAGCTGTTAAAAGCTCTTTCATCTTATCTTCACAACCCTCTTTAGCTATAAATGTTACTTTTTTTGTTATTGTCATTTTATTTCCTTATTTTTAATTTAAGCTATAAAAGCTTTATTTTTATCTACACTATTATTTAATATATTATTTATAAACGCATTTAAAGAGATGCCAGTTTTTAATGCTTCTTTATAAATTTGTTTATGTAATTTAGGTTCAATTCTAACATTAAATACACCTTTATAGGCTTTTTGTGGTTCTCTTTGTAATTGCTTACAAGTTTTTATATATTCATCTACACAGTTCTGAAAATTAACCTCTAGTTCATCTACACTTATCGCTTCAAATGT
The DNA here is from genome assembly GCA_034660095.1 of Campylobacterota bacterium. Classification (GTDB taxonomy): domain Bacteria; phylum Campylobacterota; class Campylobacteria; order Campylobacterales; family Arcobacteraceae; genus JAIOSF01. The sequence goes on from JAYEIM010000373.1 coordinate 3,954, forward strand.
AACTAAATCATCTATCATCTCTATTTTACCAAAGAAACATCTATCTTCATTTGAATACTCAACACTTCCTATATAATCTTTATACTCTATTGTATTACTCATCACAAATCTCCCTATTACAACCCTGGTGCTTTCCACATAGATGTAGTAATATTATCATCAACTAATTTTAATTGTTCATCATAAGCTTTTTGCCAATTCTCTTTTATAGCTTTATATTGATGATGATTTTCCATATTTGGAGTATATTCTTTATCCCAAACTACAAGTTTTTTTGCTGCAGTTTCTAAATCATCATAGATACAAGCTCCAACACCAGCAGCCATAGCAGCACCTAAAGCAGTAGCTTCTGTAACTTTTGGTATTTTAACCACACATCCTGTAACATCTGCTAATATTTGCGACCATAAAGCCCCTTTAGAAGCACCTCCAGCGAAAACTATCTGTTTTGTTTTTACACCGCTAAATTTTTCTATTTTTTTAAGATTGATATCACTTACGATACAAGCATTTTCTTGCAAACTTCTAAACATACTTGCTCGATTGCAAATATCTGAGTCGATACTTAGATTTAAAAAACTAGGAGCTGCATGGTACCATTTTCCATATTTCATACTATCGCTAAATATTGGTATTATTCCATTTGAGCCAACTGGAACTTTACTAGCTTTGCTTTCTAAGATTTGATATACATCTACACCTTTTTCTTTAGCTTCAATTTTTTCAATATCACAAAAAGCATCTCGAAACCATCTCATAACTAAGCCACTAAAAAAAGTTATCCCTTCTGCTTGAGATTGATTTGGTATCACATGAGGATTTACTCTTATTGCCATATCTTTTGGTGGTATAGTTTCACTTTTCATATTTACTACTTGTTGCCAAAATGAACCACCTAATATAGCTACATCTCCTAATTCTACGACACCCAAACCAGCAGAGCCTAATTGAACATCTCCACCACCTTGGACAACCAATGTTGAACTATCTAGCCCACAAGTTTTATTTGTCACACTTCCTAAAACTTCACCCACTTCATAAACTTTAGGGAAAATATCATCTTTTATACCAACTTTTGAACACATAGAAGATACCCAATCTCTTTTTTCTAAACTAAATATTCCTGATGTTCCACCATTGCTTGGATCTGTTGAAAATAGACCACTTAACTTATAAAGTATCCAGTCACTTATCATTCCAATTTTTGTAACTTTTTTGTAGATATCTGGATGATTATTTTTAAGCCATAAAATTCTAGGCAATGCACCAAGTGCAAATGTTTGACCAGAAAGCCTATAAAACTCCTCCTCAATTCCCACAAAGTTTTCTTTTAAATATTTCACCTCATTAGAAGCTCTTGCATCTACATTTGCAACTGCAAATAACTCTTTACCATCTTTATCATAAAGAACTATCCCTTCACGCATACTTGTTGAACTAACAGCTAAAATATCTTTTGAATCTATATTGGCTAAATCAATAGCTTCCGATATACATTTTTGAGTTAAGTCCCAATTAGTATCCCAATCAAAACTCATAGAGTTTGCCACACTATTTTCTTCTAAATGGGTCCATTCTTGTTGTGACATCGATATTTGATTACCAAGAGTATCAAATATTACAGCTCTAACACTCCCTGTCCCTGCATCTATTGCCATTAAATATTTATTCATATAAAAACCTTTTTTATTTTTTCTACTACTTTAACTTAGGAAGTTTCCAATTTTGTTTATTTGCAAATATTCGCAACATCAATCCAAGTATAAATACTATCAATACACTTATATTATTTAACATCTCAAAACTATTTAAAGTGTACATACTAATTGCAACTATAATTGCAACTGTTCCATAAAAATCTTTTGTTAATACAAGTGGTACATGATTTATAAGTACATCACGAATTATTCCACCACCCATAGCTGTTATAAATGACAATATAACTACACCAAAAAAATTAGCTCCAATACTAATTGCAACTAAAGCACCCGATACACTAAAAGATATAAGCCCAATAGAGTCACTTAATATAAATATCTCTTTTCTTTCAATATGTTTTTTTCTATGTATCTTTAAAAACAAACTAACAATTAATGTTACAAGCACAACCATAGGCAAAACAGAATCAACAAACGAATATGGTATTTTCCCTGCTATTGTATCTCTTATTATTCCACCACCAAGTGCAGTAACAAATGCCATCAAAGAGATACCTAACATATCAAGGTTATGTTTTATAGATATTAGTAGTCCACTAATTGTAAAAGAGACTATTCCAATAATATCAATAAAATATAATATATCCATACCTATAACCTACTTTTTCAACTTAGCCTGTTCAAGCTCCCAATATTCCATATCAAAACAATCTTTTAAACTAATAGATTCAAAACCACCAAGCATATCTGCTTTTAAAACAGCTTGCATTGTATGGTTATTTATATCTTCTATAATATTGGTCTCTTTTTCATTTTTACCAAAACTAATTGTACCAAAGTTTTTTACAATTGCCCAATTTGGAGATGCATTTAAACAAACCTCATCTTTTCTAAACTCTTCAAAATATGATATATATTTTTCTTTATATTTATCTATTGAAGATTGAGTATCATCATCTTCAAGTATCATAGGTTCTCTTTTTGTTCTTATAATATGTTCAGGTGTTAGTATCCCTCTTGAGGCAATATTTTTAATATCCCGGCTTGATGCATAATGTAGAGCTAAAGGGGATTGATTTACTTTTATAAATACATCATAACCTTTCTCTTTATCTATTATATCTTGAAGTTTTACCATATCCAAACTTCCTCTTGGCATATATTTTTCTACAATTAAGTTTGCATTTTTATCTAAAAACTGTTCAGCTTTTGTAACTGCATCTATCATCTTATCATAAGATTTTTTAGCATCATCATCAAAAGTAAATATACCATGATTTAAAAGTATAATACCCTCACATTTATCCCAATCTAAATCTTTTGTTAAAACATAAATAGTATGTGCCAAATCAAATCCAGGCATAATATAATCAACTATTAAATAGTTTGGATATACCTCTTCTATATATTGTTTCCCATTTTGAGTATTTGATATAGTTACAACTGCATCTGCATGGGTATGATCTACATATTTAAAAGGTATAATAGCATGTAAAATTGCTTCAATAGATGGATTTGGTGCTGTTTTATCAAGCATAGCTTCTCTTTGGGCATCAACCATATCTTTATCACTTAAAGTTTCAAGTTTTGCCATATCTATTAAAAAACTTAACTCTACAGCAGGAAACCCCTCTTTTTCTATAGTTACAAGATCCCAACCACTACCTTTTACATATAATACTTCAGTACCATCAACCACGCTTTTTACAGATGTATTTCCACCACCATGAAGTACAAGTTCATCACTTCTTCCTAAAAGTTGAGAAGTATAAACTCTAAGCTCTAAATCTGTTTTATATTTAGATGATTCCTC
>JAYEIM010000374.1:0-7417 GCA_034660095.1 Campylobacterota bacterium
GGGTATAAATTCTAATGTCGTACTTAATGAAACATTTAATTAAATTTATCATATTTATAACTGTATCAATGCAGGCATCTGATTTTAAAATTGCTGCAAATACAATGAATGTACAAGATTGTGAGGGTGGAGGTATCTCTTTATTTTATAGTTTAAATGAAAAATTACTTCTTGAGACATCATATAATACTTTTTATATTAGAGGTGTACAAGATGGCTCTACAAGTGAAAATTGGAATGAATACAACACTCAGAGGTTAGGAGTAAGATATTATCTAAAATCATATGCAAATAACGAGATAAAACTTTTTGTTTCAGCTGGTGCAGAGCATATCTATCATGATACTTCACATACAACAAAAAAGCCTGACTTAAATACATACGGACTATTAGGTTTAGATTTTTTAGTAAATGACAACTTTAATATCACATTTGCTTTTGGTTCAGGAGGGAAAGGTCCTACGGCTGATAAAATTAATACAGATCCAAACTATGCACATGGATTTAATAGTGTAGTTGGTATTGAATATACTTTCTAATAAAAAAGCAACATAGATGAAAGAGATTATTAAATTACTTAGGTTTCACCAATATGTAAAAAATATTTTCATCTTTATGCCTCTATTTTTTGCATTTTCATTTTCAAATATTGAGAATAATATAAATACAGTTATTGCGTTTATATTATTTTCAATGATTGCAAGTAGTATTTATATAGTAAATGACTATATGGATATTGAAGAGGATAAAAATCATCCTACAAAATGCAATAGACCCCTAGCTTCGGGTACTGTATCTTTAAAAACTGCTAAATTACTTATATTTAGTTTATCTGCTACATCACTTACAATTGCACTGTTTTTTAATATAAATCTGTTTTTTGTTTTATTGGTATATTTTATTTTAAATATATTTTATTCACTAAAATTAAAGCATATATCTATAGTAGATATATTTATTATTTCTACAGGTTTTGTTTTAAGATTGTTTGCGGGTGCTGTTGTGGCAAATATTGAACTTTCTATGTGGATTATTATTATCACTTTTTTACTTGCTATATTTTTATCTTTAGCAAAAAGAAGAGATGATGTTTTACTCTCTTTAAAAGGGCAAGATACTAGAAAAAATATTGATGGCTATAATTTAGAATTTGTAAATGCATCTATGGTACTTATGGCAGGTGTTGTAATAGTTAGTTACCTACAATATACAGTATCACATGAGGTAATTGTAAGGTTAAATACTGAATACTTATATTTAACAGCATTTTTTGTGATATTGGGAATATTAAGATATATGCAAATAACATTTGTGGAGCAACAAAGTGGAAGTCCAACAAAAATAGTTTTAAAAGATAGATTCTTACAGTTTACAATTATATCTTGGTTGTTGAGTTTCATAGGGGTTATTAAGTTTTTATGATAGCTTTTTGGTATATTGTTTTTGCTATTATCTCTACAATAATAAATTTATCTTTTCAATATCTTAGTTTTTTAGTTTATGAAGGTATTTATTCTTTATATATTGCTATGTTTATAGGTACTTTGGCAGGACTTGTGTTAAAATATATTTTGGATAAAAAATATATATTTTTTCATGAAACTAAAACTAAAAAAGAGAATAGTATTAAGTTCTTTCTATACTCACTAATGGGTGTTTTTACTACTATTATATTTTGGGGATTTGAGATAGGATTTGATTATATGTTTGAGTCCCAAAATGCTAAATATATAGGTGCTGTTATTGGTCTTACTATAGGATATATAGTAAAATATTATTTAGATAAAAAATTTGTATTTAATAAATCAAGTACAAGTGCGTATGGAGATAAAGTATGATAATTAGAATTTTAAAATATATCTTTAGTTTTATTGTTTTTTTAATTTTATTTGCATTTACTTATGCAGAAATTTATGGTAATTTTCACAAAATAGATAATGATGTATATAGAAGTGGTAAATTAAATAAATACAACTTACCATACTATTTAAATAAATATGAAATTAAAACTGTTTTAAATCTACATGGCACATCTTCTAAAAGTTGGTATCAAAATGAGAAAGATATAACTAAAAGTTTAAATGTAAATCATATAAATTTTAAGATGAATTCTGGAAGCTACTATGATTTTAATAAAACATCAGAACTGATTGAGGTTATGAGAAAAGCACAAAAACCGATGCTTATTCATTGTTTAGGTGGAGCAGATAGAACTTCACTAGCCGCTGCATTATATCAATATGCTATAATAGATAAATCAGAAGAGGAAGCAAGAGAACAGTTAAGTTGGATATATGGACATTTTCCAAGTTTAAGACCTCATGTAATTGCTATGGATAATAGTTTTGACAATTATATAAAAGTAAGTAAGGATTTAAAATATGAATCTAAATAGTTGGGGTATGTATCCTAAAGTTCATAGTAGTAAAGTTATTTTAAAAGATACTAAAAACTTAAAAGATGATATAAATAATCAAAATGAATATATACCATTTGGAAATGGTAGGAGTTATGGGGATAGTTGTTTAAATGATAATATAATTTATACTAAACCATATAATTATTTTTTAGATTTTGATGAAGAAAAAGGTATTTTGCATTGTCAAAGTGGGGTGATGCTAAGTGAAATACTAGAATCATTTGTTAGTCGTGGGTGGTTCTTAAAAGTAACTCCAGGAACTAAACTTATCACAATAGGTGGTGCCATTGCTTCTGATGTACATGGTAAAAATCATCATGTAGAGGGTTGTTTTAGTAGTTGTGTTGAAGAGTTTACCATAATGCTTTCAAATGGTGAGATTAAAACTTGTACTAAAAATAAAAATGATGAACTATTTAAAGCAACTTGTGGTGGTATGGGTTTAACTGGTGTTATCTTAACTGCAAAAATTTCACTGAAAAAAATAAATTCAAAATATATAGATCAAACTACAATAAAAACAAAAAATTTAAGAGAAACTTTTTATGCTTTTGAAGAGTATAAGCATCTTCCATATTCAGTTGCTTGGATTGATTGTTTAGCTACTGGTGATGATTTAGGAAAATGTTTATTGATGGTTGGAGATTTTAAAAGTGATGGTGATTTATCATTTAAAAAGAAAGGCAAGTTAAATATACCTTTTAATTTCCCATCATTTGCATTAAATAAGCTTAGTGTAAAAGCTTTTAATTGGCTCTATTATGGAAAAGCACCAAATGGTGTATCTAAACAAAAAGTAGATATAGATACATTTTTTTATCCACTTGATGCTATAGATAATTGGAATAGAATATATGGAAAGGGTGGTTTTACACAATACCAGTTTATATTACCAAAAGAGGTGAGTTATGATGGTTTACAAGAGATATTATCAGAAATTTCTAATAGTGGCAAAGGCTCATTTTTAGCAGTTCTTAAACTTTATGGTAAAGAGAATGAAAACTATTTATCATTTCCAATAGAGGGGTATAGTTTAGCTCTTGATTTTAAAATTGAAAAGGGACTTTTTGAACTTCTTGATGAGTTGGATAAGATTGTTGTAAAATATGAAGGTAGAATATATTTAACAAAAGATGTTCGAGTATCAAAAGATACTTTTGAAAAAGGCTATTCTAAAATAGAAAAGTTTAGAGAATTTAGAAAAGAGAATAAAATGGATAAAAAGTTTAATTCATTACAATCAAAAAGAGTAGGGATATAGATATGAGTTATGTATTAATAATTGGGGCAAAAAGTGATATAGCAAAGCAGACAGCTAGAGAGTATGCACAAAATGGTTATGATCTTTATCTTGCTGGGCGGAATATAGATGAGATTGAAGAGTTGGTAACTGATATGAAAGTTCGTTCAAATGTAAAAGTAGAGCTAAAAGAGTTTGATATAAGTGCTTTTGATACTCATCAAAGTTTTTATGATAATTTGAGTGAAAAACCACTTGGAGTAATTGTTGTATCTGGATATATGGCAGAACAGAAAGTATGTGAAAATGATTGGAGTGAGAGTTTAAATACAATAAATGTAAACTATACAGGTGCTGTAAGTATTTTAAATATAATTGCATCTGATTTTGAGAAAAATAGAAGTGGATTTATTGTGGGTATTAGTTCAGTTGCTGGTGATCGTGGTAGAAAAACAAATTATATCTACGGAAGTAGTAAAGCTGCTTTTAGTACTTATCTTAGTGGTTTAAGAAATAGATTATTTGAAAGCAATGTTCATGTATTAACTGTAAAACCAGGATTTGTGGCTACAAAAATGACTGAAAACTTAGATTTACCAGAAAAATTAACAGCACAACCAATTGATGTTGCAAATGATATTTTTAATGCCCAACAAAAAGGCAAAAATATTTTATATACAAAATGGATATGGAGATATGTTATGCTTATTATTAAAAATATCCCAGAATTTATTTTTAAGAAGATGAGTATTTAATAACTTATGTTACAAAGATACAATAAAGAGATAAAGTTAGTACTATTAGTCTCTTTATTTAAACTAATTATTTTAGCTTTTTTACCTCTTACAGGTGATGAAGCATACTTTATAAAATGGGGACAAAATTTAGACTGGGGATATTATGATCATCCTCCTATGGTTGGATGGCTTATATATTTGATGAGTTTTGTTGCTGAACATCATATGTTCTTTAGATTGTTTACATTTTTTACAGTATTTATTGTTGCTTTTGTTATGTATAAAATTGCTATAGAATATAATGTGGAACAATCAAAGGCTTTTTTGGTTTCGTTGATATTTTTAGTGGCTCCTATTGATATATTGCTTGTATTGTTTACAAATGATGTACCATTGTTACTGTTTGGTTCATTGGGGACTTTATTTTTAATATATTCTTTAGAAAAAGCTCAATGGCTTAGGTATAGTTTGATAGCTGGATTATTTTTTGGTATGGCTTTCTTGAGTAAATATTTTGCAGCATTTTTAATGTTACCACTCGTATTTTTTAGTTTTTACCAATATAGATTTAAAGCATTGAAGAATGTGATAGTTGTATCTATTATAGTATGTACATTTATATTTCAAAACTTATATTTTAACTATAATAGTTGCTGGAACAATATACTTTTTAATTTTTTTGCAAGAACTACTGAGTCTCAATATAATATATCGACAGTTTTAAATTATTTTGCTTTGATAATTTATTTGTTTACACCTTGGGGTATATACTATTTATATAAAAGTAGGGATAATTTTGAAAAAAGTAAAATTTTAACTATGGTATTATTTATATTACTTTTTGTTTTTTTAATATTTTTGTTGGTTTCATTGAAAAATAGTATTGGACTTCACTGGTTTATGCTTTTTTTACCATATATCTATATGTTATATCTATATTTAGATGAAAAACATTATGAGAAAATATTTTTCTACAAGTTTATTTTTTCCATAATACATATATCCATAGTATTTTTAATTATATTTTTACCACATAAGATATTTGAAGATAAAAAGTTTTACAATAATATAATATTGCATAAATACCAAAATGTTGTGTATGAATATTTAGATAAAAATTATAACGAAATTTATACTACAAATTATACAACCTCTGCAATACTTTCTACTGTTGCTAATAAAAACATCTATATGCTTTTTAATACAAGTAAATATGGTAGAATGGACGATAAACTTTTAGATGTAAGAGAATTAAACGATAGAGATATTGTACTGTTTGACTTTTCTAAGATAAAAAAATTTAAACTAGAAAAAGTTTGTCAAAAAGTAGAGCAAAAAGATATATATATAAAAGGTGCTAAGTTTTATATATCTAAATGTGATAATTTTTCTTATGAAAAGTACAAGACTCATTACTTAGAGGAACAAAAAGAAAAATTTTATGATTTGCCAGATTGGTTACCGGTAGGGGATTGTTATTTTAATGAAAGGTATTTTAAGTAAATGAATTTAGTACTTTTTGACTTTGACGGTACACTAACAACTAAAGATAGTTTAGATGAGTTTTTGAAATATAGTGTTGGTATGAAAAAATATATGTTTAATATGCTCATATTTTTACCTATATTTATATTATATAAATTAAAACTTATAAAAAATAATATTGCAAAAGAAAAACTGTTTAAACTGTTTTTTTATGGTATTGATGAGATGAAGTTTAAGAATATGGCTAAAAAATATTCACTTGAAAAGCTAGACTTAATACTAAATGATGATAGACTCTCAATATTAAAACAACATCAAAAAAACAACGATAGAGTAGTTATAGTTTCTGCTTCAATCGAATGTTGGTTAAAGCCATGGTGTGAAAAGCACAATGTAGAGTTATTGTCTACAAAGTTAAAATTTATTGACAATAAATTTACAGGTAAGTTTTCAACTAAAAATTGTTATGGTAATGAAAAAGTAAATAGAATAAAAAACTATTTAAATATAAGCGAATATGATACAATTTATGCTTATGGTGATAGTGCAGGAGATTATAAAATGTTAGAATTAGCACAACACAAAACTTTTTTTACCAATTAATTATTGTTGTGTTATAATATATTATATAAAAGGATGTAAGTGATTAAAAAATTGATTGGATTTTTTGTTATTGTTGTATTTTCTATTGGAGTATATGATTACTATAATATGAACTATAATTATAACTTTGGAGTTATAACTGAAAATAAGGTTTATAAATCAGGGGCAATTAAGCCAAGTGAAATTAAGAGTTATACTGATAAATATAATATTAAAACTGTAATTGATTTAAGAAATGAAATATCAAAAAAATATCATCAAGAGGAACAAAAAGAAGCAATTGATGGGATTGATGGCGTAGAGTATATTAATATACCATCACGTCAAGTACCAGATAAAAAAACATTAGAAAAGTTTTTTTCTGTAATGGATGATAAGTCTAAATATCCAGTTTTAATTCACTGTTATCATGGACTTGGTCGCACTATGCTTTATGTAGCTTTATATAGAATTGAATATGAAGGATTTTCAAATCATGATGCTAGGATGTTAACTAGACCATATCCTGTTGAGTCATTTTTACATGATAGTAAATTTGCATCTACAAAATCTAAGGGACAGTTTCTAATAAACTATGTACCAAGATCTGCTGGAGAAAAAGCAACTATAAATACAATAAAATGATAGATAGATTAAAAAAGAAATTAAGAATAGATTTTAGTAAAAATACAAAATTATCATTTTATTTAAATGGTTTAAGAATACTATTTATACCTAAGTTTTTATATAAAAATGATTTTCAAAAAAAATATAATAACTTATCAGAAAATGATAAGTTATATATAGATAATAGAGTTAATTATTACAATAAAATAGAAAATAGTTTTCAACTAGATGATAGCACTAAAACTATAAAAGAATTTATTAATACCGAGAAGAAAAAAACATATTTTTTTGACCTTTTAGAGTATTTGAAATATTTTAATTATAATA
>JAYEIM010000375.1:0-7410 GCA_034660095.1 Campylobacterota bacterium
AGTTAGCATAGTGTCCAGATTTTACCCAAGCTTCTGCTTTTAAAATCTCAGGAGCACGTACAGGTTGATAACCTCTTACTCTATGTGCTTTATATAAAAGTTGCTCTAGTTTACCTCTAAGTCTTGCACCTGCAGGTAACCATAGAGGAAGTCCAGCACCAACATCATCGCTAAAAGTAAATAGTTTAAGGTCGGTTCCTAATCTTCTATGATCTCTTTTTTTAGCCTCTTCAAGCATAGTAACATACTCTTTTAACTCAGCTTTATCAAAAAATGATATACCATAAATTCTAGTTATCATCTCATTTTCTTCATCACCACCAAGATATGCACCAGCAACTCTGATAAGTTTAAAGTTTCTTATCATTCTAGTATTTGGTACATGGGGTCCTCGACAAAGATCTTCAAAATCACCTTGCTTATAAACGGTTAAAATATCATCAGAAATATTTTCTAAAACAGCTTGTTTTAGTTCGTCACTTGCAAACTTTTTTATTATATCTTTTCTTGGAACTTCTGATCTTTCAATTGGCATTTTTTTACTAGCAAGTTCTTTCATTTTCTTTTCAATAGCAGGTAAATCTTCATCATTTAGTTGATGATCCAATTTAAAATCATAGTAAAAACCCTCTTTTACAACAGGTCCTACAAAAAACTTTGCTTCGCTATGTAACTCTTTAATGGCTTGAGCCATAAGATGTGCAGTTGAGTGTCTTAAAACCTCTAAAGCTTCAGGTGAACTATCAGCTTTAATTTGTTCTTCATTTTTAGCGTCTATATTTAACGCTGCAGCAGTTTGAAGGTCAATAATTTGACCATCTTTTTTAATGGCAATGCAGTCCAATAAAATCCTTTATATTTTTATATCCTTAATTTTATCAAACTTGTACTTAAAAGTTAACTATTAGTTATAAATTAATTTTAAGTGATCGATTTTTGACCCCATATTTAACAATACCATGTCTGCTAGTATTAAACTCATCATAGATTCACAAACAACACTACCTCTTAATGCAACACAAGGATCGTGTCGTCCTTTTAAGTTATATATTTTATCTTTATTGTTTGTATCTACTGTATTTTGCTCTTTAAAAATAGATGGTGTTGGTTTAAAATATATTTTTGTGATAATATCGTCACCATTACTAATCCCACCTAGTATTCCACCACTATGATTTGACTCAAAACCTTTAGAAGTGATTTGATCGTTATTTAAACTACCTTTACTTCTACTAGATTCTATTCCATCTCCAATCTCAACTGCTTTTACTGCATTTAAACCCATCATAGCATTTGCAATTTGACCATCAAGTTTATGATACATTGGTTCACCTAGCCCAATTGGTACTCCAGTAGCTTTAACTATAACTGCACCACCAATAGAATCATGAGAAGATAATGCGTTTTTTATAGCCTCTTTTTGTTTATCTTCAATATTTTTATCCAAAGCAAATATTTCACTTTGTTTAGAATAATCAAAGTCTAGTTTTTCTGACTTTATACCCCCAACTTCACAAATACCACTTTGAACTTTTATATTCAACTCTTTTAGCATTAGTTTAGCAATAGCACCAGCTGCTACTCTTGCAGCAGTTTCACGAGCTGAACTTCTCCCTCCACCTCTATAATCTCTTATTCCATATTTATGAAAATATGTAAAGTCAGCATGACCAGGACGAAAAAGATCTTTTACATTTGAATAATCTTTACTTTTTTGGTTTTCATTGTATAAAACCATAGATATTGGAGTTCCTGCACTTAAACCTTCAAATACGCCACTAAGTATCTGTATAGTATCACTCTCTTTTCTTTGTGTTTCAAACTTTGTTTTTCCTGGTTTTCTTCTATCCATCTCACTTTGAATAAACTCTTCATCTATTTTAATACCTGCTGGCACACCCTCAACTATACATCCAAGTGCTACACCGTGAGATTCACCAAAAGTTGTAAATCTAAATTTTTCACCAAAAGAGTTCATTATCTTTTACCTTTAAGTTGTTTTAACACTATTTTGGCTGCTTCTTGTTGTGCAAGTTTTTTGCTCTTACCTTTTGCAGTTGCATAGTGTTTGTCATTTATCCATAAAGATAATTCAAATTCTTTTTCATGATCAGGACCAATTGCTGATTCTAGTTTATAAACTGGAATAGCTCCAAAACTAGCTTGTGTAACTTCTTGTAAAGCTGTTTTGTAGTCACTAAAGAGTTCATCTAAATTAATTTCATCATAGTTATCATCAAGAAGTTTTAAGATCATAGGTTTTAAAATTTCTAAACCAGATTCTACATAAACAGCACCCATAATTGCTTCAAAAGCATCACTTAAAATAGAAGCCTTTTTTCTACCTTGATTTCTCTCTTCAGCTTCAGACAGATATATATAATCACCTAAGTTAATTGCTAACGCAAGTTTTGTAAACCCTTTTTCATTTACTAAAGATGCTCTAATTTTTGATAAATCACCCTCTGCAGATGATGGGAATTGATTAAATAAAAATTCTCCAACTATTAGATTTAAGACAGCATCCCCTAAAAATTCTAATCTTTCATTATTGAAAACTTTTTTATAACTCTTATGAGTAAGGGCTTCGATTATTAGATCTTTATTTTTAAACTGATAATCCAAGCACTTCTCTAACTCTTGATATTTTTTATGCATCACTTTACCCTTTCATTTACAAAATGTATGGTAATTGTATCTAAATAACATAAAAAAAGCTCTTCTAGTCAAACTAGAAGAGCTTTTAAGTAATTTTTATTTTAAAAAAGTTTATAACTTATTTATACAGCTTCGGTACCAGTTTCACCTGTTCTAATTCTAATAACATCTTCAATTGGAGTAACAAATATTTTACCATCTCCAATTTTTCCTGTTTTTGCAGATTCAACTATTAGTTTTACACAATTTTCAACCTCTTCATCATTTAATACAAGTTCAATTTTAGTTTTTGCTAAAAAATCTACAACATACTCAGCCCCTCTGTATAATTCAGAGTGACCTTGCTGTCTTCCGTAACCTTTTACATCAGTTACTGTCATACCTGTAATTCCAGCTTCAGCTAAAGCATCTTTTACATCTTCTAATTTAAATGGTTTTATAACCGCTTCTATCTTTTTCATACTATTTCCCTTTTTTATAAGTTAAGTGACTTTTCACCGTGAAGTGCTTCATCAAGACCTTTTGATTCTTCCTCTTCATCAACTCTAGCACCACCTGTTAATAATGTAGCAATATAGTAAACAACAATTGTACCAATTAATGTAAATAATCCAACTACAACAACTGATTCAACTTGTACCCAAAATTGTCCCATTCTGTCTCCAGCTTCTTTTAAAGGTCCATCCCATAGTAAGTCATTATCTTTTAGTGCAAAGAATGCAACAGCTAATGCTCCCCAAAGTCCTGCTAAAAAGTGAATACCAAATGCATCTAAAGAATCATCATATCCAAGTTTTTTCTTTAAACCAATTACACCATAAAATGCAACAACTGAACCAATAGCTCCTATAAAGAATGCACCACTTACATCAACAAATCCAGCAGCTGGAGTAATTGCTACAAGACCAGCTACTATTCCAGAAACAGCACCAAGTAATATAATCTTTTTATAAGTTATATATTCTAATAACATCCAAGTAATTGCAGCAACAGATGGAGCAAAAGCTGTTGTTAAGAATGCTAAACCAGCAATTCCATTTGCACCAAATTGATCTGTTCAAGGTGTAGATAAAAATTTAGCTGTAAATAACCTTCATATAATTACAGGACAATTAAATAAAAAAGGCTCAGGTGCTTTTAGTCTAACAGGACAACCAAATGCAATGGGTGGTCGTGAAGTTGGTGGGCTAAGTACAACTCTTGCTGTTCACTTAGATTTTGATGGAAAAGATGGAGAAAATTGTAAAAAAGTATCTGAATTTTGGAATACAGATAAACTACCATATCAAAATGGATTAACTGCTTTTGAGATGATTGAAAAAGCTAATATTGATGAATTGGATATATTAATTGTTTGTCATACTGACCCAGTTTATCATCTGCCAAATCGCCATTTTGTAGAAGATGCTTTTAAAAATATAAAACTTGTAGTTGAGATTAATGCTTATCAAAATAGTGAAACATCAGCATTTAGCCATATACAAATTCCTAGCGTTCCTTTTGGTCAAAAAAGTGGAACACAAGTAAATCTTGATAGAACACTTACTTGTGTAGAACAACTTGAACCAAAAAATGGTGTTTTACAAGATTGGGAAATATTTGCAAAGTTAGGACAATACTTAGGATATGAAAAAGAGTTTGATTTCAAATCTAGTAAAGAAGTTTTTGAAGAGTATCAAGAGATGACTAAATTAAGCTATAAACAACATCTAAATATTTTTAAAGCAAATTACGAGGAACTAAAAACCAAACCATTTGTTTGGGGAGAAGATTTATATAAAAATAATCAATTTTTAACACCAAATCAAAAAGCAAATCTTCACTTTGTAGAAAATAAAAATTTATCAGAACAATCAACTAAAGAATATCCTTTTATACTTCTTACAGGTCGTACAAGGGATCAATGGCATACAGGAAGTAAAACAGCACAAGTACAAAGTTTACTTAAATATAAAGAGTTGGAATTTGTAGAGATAAATAAATATGATGCTAAAGAATTAAATTTAGTTGATAATGATATTGTAGAAGTTAGCTCTGTTCGTGGAAAGCTAAAGGCTAAAGTAAAGATTAGTCATATAAATGAAAAAACTATATTTATACCTATATCACACAAAGATATAAATTATTTAACCGATGATAAGCTTGACCCAATGTCAAAAGAGCCTGATTATAATCATAGTGCAGTTAAAATTAAAAAAACAAAGTAACTTCTAGTTATCTCCTAGAAGTTTAAAGTCACAACTTTCGCCATCATAATATTCAATTGAACCATCTTCAATTTTATAATACCAGCCATGAATATCAAGCTCACCAGATTTTACTTTTCTAAAAATTTCTGGATATGTTAATAGATATTCAAGTTGGTGCTTAATAGATATCCGCTCTGTTGTTCTAAGTATTTGTTGTTTATCATCTTTATTGGTAGTTGCTAAAAGTGTATATTCTTTTGCTTTATGTCCAAGTTCAAGCCATTTTTTTACATGTTGTAGGTGTGGTTCATCACTTAAGTCTTGATATAAAGAGGCACAAGCACCACAATGGGAATGTCCACATACAATTATATCTTTTACATTAAGAACACTAACAGCATATTCTATAGCAGCACTGCTTCCGTGAAAATCATTGTCACTTCTATATGGTGGCACAAAATTTCCAATATTTCTTAGGATAAACATATCGCCAGGATTGCTATCTACGATTAGATCAGGTACAACTCTACTATCACTACAACCTATAAATAATACTTGCGGTTTTTGACCATTTACTACTAAATCATCAAATTTGCCTTCAAGTTTTGGAAAATGTGCATCTTTAAATTTTTTATTGCCTTTGATAAGCTTATCTATGTTCATTATTTGCCTTTTAAATTATTGAGGTAATTATATTGTAATTTATATAATATAAGGTAAAACAATTTGAATTAATTTTAAATTCTTCTAATAATCTAAATTAATAAATTTCTTAAATATTTTAGTTATAATCTTGCCAATATGAATAAAAAACAAAAAGTAATAGTTGGTCTTAGTGGTGGTGTTGATAGTAGTATGACTGCATATCTTCTTCAAAAAGAGGGATATGAAGTTGAAGGTATATATATGAAACTTCATAATGCTATTGAAGGGTATCATGAACAAAATATTGCATCAATTGAAAAGGTATCTAAATATTTAAATATAAAATATAATATATTGGATTTAACGAAGAAATTTAATGATGAGGTATATGATTATTTTGTACAAAGTTATGTTGATGGTATAACTCCAAATCCATGTGTAAAATGTAATTCTAAAATAAAATTTGGTGAATTATATGATGAAGCTATGAAACTAGATGGTGACTTTTTGGCAACAGGACATTATGCTAAAACAGATGGAAAATTTATATATAAAGCTGATGATTTAACAAAAGATCAAAGTTATTTTTTAGGACAAATTAAAAAAGATGTTATACCTAAATTGATTTTTCCTATGTCAATATATGCGAAAGAAAAAATAAGGGAAATGGCATTAAAAATTCCTGAACTAAGTAGTATAGCAAAAGCAAAAGATTCTCAAGAGATATGTTTTGTAGAGGGTATATATACAGATATATTAAAAAAACATACTGATATAGATATGCCAGGTAAAACACTAGATATTGATGGAAATATTGTTGGACATCATAAAGGCTATATGCATTATACTGTTGGTAAAAGAAGAGGTTTTTATGTACATGGTGCACATGAACCCCATTTTGTGATAAGTCAAGATAAGCAAAACAATACAATAACAGTAGGTAAAAAAGAAGATTTAGCTATAAGTGATGTAGAGGTAAACAAAGTGAATATGTTTATAGAAGATAAACAAATATTTTGTGATGTTAAGCTACGATTTCGTAGCCAAACAGTAAAATGTCAAATAGATATAAAAGGTGAAAAAGCTACAATTAAACTTGAAGATTCTATTTATGGAGTCGCAGTTGGACAAGTTGCAGTATTTTATGATGATGATAAAGTTATTGGAAGCGGTTGGATTACAAAAACAAATTAGTTAAAAATTTAGAAGGTATATTATTTTGGAAAAAGCAGTAAAAGAGATATTGGAGCATATTGGAGAAGATCCAACTAGAGAGGGTTTAATAGATACTCCAAAAAGAGTTAAAAAAGCTTGGGAATTTATGTGTAGTGGATATAGTCAAGATCCAAAGGAAATTATACAATCAGCATTGTTTACAAGTAGCAATGATGAGATGGTTATAGTAAAAGATATAGAACTTTATTCCCATTGTGAACATCATATGTTACCAATTATAGGAAAAGCTCATGTAGCTTATATACCAAATGGAAAAGTTATAGGTTTATCTAAAATTCCTCGTGTAGTTGATGTATTTGCAAGACGACTTCAAATACAAGAGCAACTAACAGAACAAATAGCAGATGCAATAAATGAAGCTATAAGTCCACTTGGAGTTGCTGTTGTAATTGATGCTAGACATATGTGTATGGAGATGAGAGGTGTACAAAAGATTTGTTCAACAACTGTAACATCAGCATTAAGAGGAATATTTAAAAAAGAGAAAAAAACAAAGGATGAATTCTTATCTATAATCTCATCTTCTTTCCATAAGCAGTAAGTATAATAATTTTATTTCCTTTTAATAAGGAAATAAAATCACTATATTGACTATAAGAACACCTTACTTCTTGACATTTAAAGACAAAAAAGATATAATCCGCGTCCATACATTGGTTAGAGTGATGTAAAACATATGGTT
>JAYEIM010000376.1:0-7400 GCA_034660095.1 Campylobacterota bacterium
CACTACCCATAGCAGGATCATATATCCTACCACTAAATGGCTCTACCATCTCAATAATTAGATTTACTATAGATTTAGGTGTATAAAATTGACCACCTTTTTTACCCTCAGCTGCTGCAAATTGACCTAAAAAGTATTCGTAAACATGACCTAAAATATCTTTTGATTTTAATGTGTCATGAGTAAATGGAATAGTTGATATAAGATTGATTAGTTCTGATAGTTTAGATTGTTCTATTTGAAGTTGTGCATAATTTTTATTTAATATTCTTTTTAATTGAATATTTTCTTTTTCAATTAAATCCATAGCATCATCTATAAGTTTTCCAGAACCTTTAAACTCAGTACCATCAGGAAGTTTAGCCCCAAATGCTAAACCAGCATTATCTTTTAAATAATCCCACCTTGAAGATTGCGGTATCCAAAATATATTTTTCTCTATATAATAATCTCTATTTTCAAGCTCTTCATCTATAAAATCACTTGGTGCATCATCGCCTAAATAATATTCATTAAGAGGATCATTAAAAGCAATCTTTAGTTCATCTTGTCTTGTTTTGAAACTATCAGATACATACTTTACAAATACCATACCAAGTATTACATGCTTATAAAGTGCCGCATCAAGTGATGGTAAAAGTTTATTTGCCGAAGTCCATAGTTTCTTTTCTAAATCATCTAAAAATTGTTTTTCACTCATTTGTGACCTTTTGTTTTAAATATGATTTATTTTATCTAAATATTAATATAACTTAGATTTCATAAATAAAATCAATATAAACAAACTAAATCTAATGACATTCTAAAATCGTCCTATCTGGACTTACTATGTAATCATAACCATTGTAAATAGTATATCCACCATATAAAATCACAGATATTGCTGCAAGTTTTATCATAACATTTCGAAGTCCTGACTGTTTAAACAGTCCAACAAAAAAACCTAATGAAAAAAGAGCAGGAATTGTACTAAGTCCAAATATTACCATAACTAAAGCACCATAAATGGGTGATGCTGTACTTGCTGCTGTTATAGCAAAAAAATAAACAAAACCACAAGGTAAAAGTCCATTTAACATCCCTAGTAAGAAAAAACTAAAAAAAGTTTGACTATGAAGAAGTGCTTTGAAATTTGTTTGATACCAAATTGATTTTGAAAAAGAGTGTTCTATTAAAGTTAAAAATTTAATTTTTCCTAAAAGTGAAAGCCCCGTTAATAACATCGCAAATCCTGCTACTAACCACAATATACCATTTGCTGTATTAGAAAATGTTGCAACTCCACCAATTGCACCAAATATTGCTCCTAATACTGCGTATGTTGTAATTCTTCCAAATGAGTACATTAAATGAGCAATAGATTGTTGTGTTTTCCCCCAACTTTGTTGTACTTTTGTACTACTATATGCTATAACTATACCACCACACATACCAATACAATGTCCAAATGAACCTAAAAAAGCAATTGTAATTATTGATATAATATCAACTGTTTCCATTAATCATCACCTAAAAGCAATCTTTTTATTTTAGGATTAGCAAGATGTTCGCCTCTTACCATATGTAAAAACATAGTATCAAAATCTATTAAATTTTCTTTTGAATTTTTATCTTCATATGCTCCAAAACCATAAAACATAGGTGTATTATCGGTTCTACTATACCAAGCATATTTTGCTTCTATATATCTTTTAGTATCTTTTGTCATAACCCATATTATAGCTTCATCTTTAAAAGTTTTATTTTCAAGCCAATGTACCATCCCACCATGATCATGAAAAAAGTATGTTTTTCCTGATGGTGAAATAACTTGTGAGGCGTAAGTAATATCATCTATTACCATCCCACAATCACTATCTTGAAATTTATTTATAACAATCTTTATAGGTTTTTTATCTGTATTTCCAGTATATACAACTGTCATATTTTGAGAAGTTGACATAGATACAAAAAGTACAACAATAACAGCAACAATAACACCAATGGTTAAATAGGGTAATAATTTATTCATATAATATTATATTATATTACTGTTAAATAGCTGTTAATCTATATTAATTTATTAAGTTTATATATAGTTTAAAACACTATTATTCGAAAAATTAAATTCAAAGGAATCAGTTTGTTTGAAACAAAAAAAGAACAATTTAGACTTATAGCAAAAATAGAGGGTTGGTCATTTCTTATATTATTATTTATAGCTATGCCATTAAAATATATGGCTGGTATTGCAATTGCAACTAAAATAGTTGGTATGGCTCATGGTGCATTGTGGATTGGTTATCTTTGGTTACAATCTGAAGCTTCAAAAGAGGTAAAATGGGGATTAAAATTTAATATTTTCGCTTTTATTATGTCAGTTACACCATTTGGTACAATCTACTTAGATAAAAAATTAAAACAGATGGATACTAAACCTGCTTTAGAAGAATCTAACTAATCAATACCCATAGTTCTTATTTGATAAATTTTCTATAAGAACTGTGGCATAACTACTTTTTGGTAAAGTAAATTCTAATACCAACCAGTTTTTTTCACTATTAAATTTATTTTTAATATTTTGTGGCTTTATCCAAGCATCTCTTCTATAACCTTTTTCATGAATAAATTGGTCATCATATTTTTCCTCAAGTTTTCTAGCTTCATTTTTAGCTCGAATAATATCTCGTCCAGGCAAAAGTCCTGTTATAACTGTTCTGTCATTTAAATTATAAACATCACCATCCAAAGATGATAGTTTTTTTAAATTTTGCTCTTTTGATATCTCTACTCTTTTAACTAACCAATCATTAAAAAAATAACTTTGATATGCAAGTTTCATAAACTTATCTAGTTTTTTATTTCTAAGTAACTCTTCACCATAAGTTATTCTTTTTGTTTTTTCAAAATCACAATCTTTACCAAATCGTTGAAACCCAAAATAGTTAGGCATACCATGTTTTTGTATTTGAGATAATGTTTGATATATTATAGGTAATTCATTTTGATCTATATCTTTTAGTGTTATTTTAAATTTATTCCCTTTAAGATCACCAATTTTCAGTTTTCTATTATGAGTAAAAGTATCTAATACAGTTATATTTTTATTGTTTAAGTGTTTAAAATCTCTACTTCTATTTATAGGTATACTTATATATTGTATTGTAGTTGCATTTTTATCTTTTAATCCAGCATAACCTATAAGATGTTCCTCTATATCTAGTGTTTTAGATATATGACTTAATAACTCCCAAGTAGATGTAAACTGTTTTTTTATCTTAAGTATTAGATAGCTACCTTTTTGTTTAAATTCACCAAGTGGTATCTCTGTAACTATAAAATCATTTCTATTTTGAGTAAAAGTAAAGTTTAACGGCTCATGTTTTTGTAAATATATTCTTTGTGTTTGCATAGATGAATTATACTGTTATATTACTTTTAAGTGCATTGTTATAGTTCTCATTCAGTATTTTAGTTAATTGTATCTGTTGATTTTTTGTTATAACTTCACTTTTTAATAATTCACCAAGTATTGCACCCTCTGTTCGTTCTAATTTTTGTGCTATTTGTACAATATTATGATTTTTATTGAACATACTTTTTACCTTTATCTTATCTTCCAAACTCCATTTCAATCCACTATTTTTTGCTTTTCCATCATCTTGATTTCTTTGCTGTCTTAATATCTGTTTATCTTCTTGTTGCATTTTAGAAGCTTTTACTTTTGTAGTTACTGTATGATTTTTCCCAGATTTTATAGCTTCAATATTGTCTTTTGATTCTTTTATCCTTCCATCTATAAGTTTATCTATATTTTTAGCCATAAGATAATGAAAATTTTCACTATCTTTTACTAAGCTTTTTTTAGCTCTTGTAATAGCTACATAAAATAGATTAAATTCATCTAATTGCTCTTGATTTGGCAAGAAATTTTGCTCATCGCTAAACTCTTTTAAACTATCACATCCAAAATCAACAATCAAATCAGCAAAATCGGTAAAATCATCAGCGATTGTAACCATATCCCACTCCAAACCTTTTGCTGTGTGAGCTGTAGTTAGAAATAGTATCTCTTTTTCTCTTTGTTTAAAACCATTTGATTCTCTATTTTTCCAGGCATTATAAAATTTATCGGCTATTTGTTTAAATTCAAATATTTTTTCTTTGTACTCTTTTGCCATTTTTAGTGCAGATTTAAGTTCATAATCTTCAACCTCTTTTGCATACTCTAAAATCTCATCTTCATCTTTAAAATCTTTTAAAAATCTATTTCGTTTAATTTCGTTTAAATTATTAGTTAGAAGATGATGAACTTCAATTGTAAGATTAAATATCTCATTTGGATCTCTTACTGTTACAAAAGGTTGTCTGTTTTCAATTCTACTTGATATGATTGAGATAAGTTGAGCATTTGTCCTAGATATATAACCATAATTACTTATATCTTTTTGTTCATTTTGTTGATTATTATGAGGCAATGTATCAATCTTAACTTCTTCATTTTTAAACTTATTTAACAATATATTTGCAAAACTAGCGATTGAACTATTAAATCTGAAACTACAAGATAGATATAGTTTTTTATCTACTTTTATCTTATTTAAAGCATTTTTACTACCTCTAAAAGAGTATATTTGTTGATGTTCATCGCCCACATATATTTTTACTTTAGAACTTAATGCTTCAAATATACCTAGTGTTACCTCATTTGTATCTTGGACCTCATCTAGCATAATAATATCATAATTAAATTGTTGTATTTGACCAGTACTAATAAGTAAATAGTAGTATTTTAAATAAAAACTATGAGTTGGCTGCATCTTATTTATAAGCATACTATCAAACATCTTTTTTGCTGTTTTATGCTCTATATCTTCTTTTGTTATCTCATCTTTTGTAGAGTTACAAAAATTTTCAAATATTTTAAGTGTTCCTATAGCTTGATTGTAAGTTATCTCAAACTTTTTAGATATATCAATAGCACGATAGTTTACGAGGTTTGACAGGTCAATATTTGTATTTTTTTTAATTGCACCAAAAGCTAAACCATGGGTAGTTTTTACTGAAGTGTTAGATGGAAATATCCCCATAGCTTCATTTTTAATAGCACTATTAAACGCTAGATATAATATCTTTTTTTGTGGATATTTATCTGATATTAGTTTTAAAGTTGATGTTTTACCTGTACCTGCAAAAGCATTTATCTTTATAGATTTATACTTTTTTACAGATTCAAGTATCTCTTCTTGTTGTTTTGTTAATTTCATAGTGTAATTTTAGCCTATAATTTTAATATAGCCTATAAAGATTGCATAATGCAATTAAAAACTATATTTCAAGCTTCCAAATATTCTGTCATTATCTTTAATTTGTTCAAAGTATGTTGCATCTCCACCTATATAATCGATAAAACCAAAACTTAATTGAATGTCATCATTGTAAGCATAATCACTCCATATTCTAGTAAATCCACCATCTTCAAGCTCTTTTCCATATCCACTATACAATGCTGTAAAATCTAAAGTTTGATTTAGATAACTTTGTGTAAATCTAAGTGCATATTGTATATCTTCATCTTTATTGGCAACTTCAAGAGATATACTTCCATCACTTATACCATTGTATTCAAGACCAACTAATCCATCAGTTTTAGATTTAACAGTTGCACTATCATAATTATCACACTGTGATTTATCACATTGATTTATAAAATGAGCAGCTTCTGTTTTTAGTAGAAAACTACCCATAACTTTATTGTAAGCAAAACCAACCATATTTGATTTATAGTTTGTATTGTCCAGATATTGATTTGAGGCATAAAAAGCAATATCTTGCCCCTCTAAATTTCCATTTAAGCTAAGTGCTATACCTTTATTGTCTCTATTATTATCTGGTTCATTAGGAATCATAGCAAATCCTGGTGAATAATAATCACTTCCAACTTCTGGCATAGTTGAGAATCTATTCTCAGCTAATACAATACCACTTAAAGACCATTTATCCATAAAATAATCTGCTTTTATCATACCACGACCAAGTCTTAAATCTTCAATATCTACCATTCCAGGGGCTGTTCTGTCCATAGGATTTAATGTATCAGTTATACGAATATTGTCCGATTTTCCCCAAACCACAATTTGACGACCCACTTTTATATCAACTTTGGAAGTTACACTACCTTGTAGATAAAATTCATTTATATCTGCATCTCTATCATTGTCAATATTTGTTTCAAAATCTTCATACGCTTTTATAGTTGATTTCACTTTATAGTTGTCGTCTATTTTATATTCTAAATTTAAATCTGCTGATATTTTTGCCGATGTAACTTTATCCAAATCGACATAACTATAATTTGAAGAGAAAGCCACAGAACCATAATAACTAAAATCACTTTGCTCCACTTGCTCCACTTTTACTATCTCAATTACCTCATCACCACCAAAATCATCTTCATCTTCAAAACCATCATTAGCAACCAATGATACAATAGTAAGGCAATTAAAAATTATAAAAATCCGCAAGTACAAGGACAAAAATTTAACATTAATCATTAACTTATAAACCTTTTTCTATAGTTCTTACTGTAAACATATCTTCTTTTAAATCTTGGTTCATTTTAACTTCACTTTGAATTAATATAGTTTTATGTAAAGTTCTTTTCCCTTTTTTAGTAGTCATTGTTGTAATTGTAGCTACATCTATACCATCAATTTTTTTAACTTTTTTTACATCCATATATTTAACACGACCAGCTTTTTTAAGCCAATACTTTGCACGAGTTACCATATAGTTATCTTGTCTTACATAAGCAACTGATTTTAGATAACCTGTTTCATCTATAACAGTTTGATCTTTTGGTGTAACTTGCACTTGCCAAACCTTCTGGTTTCCACTTTTTCTCTTAACTACTGATTCTTTTAAAATTTTAAAAGTATAGTCACTAAGAACTGGTTCTGTCATATCACTATAAGAGAAATCACTCCCCATAAAACTACTATCTTTATCTGATGCTGGAATTCTTTTTGTTTTATTTAGTGCAGGAAGATATAACCATTGATCATCATCTCGTGTTTCATCTGCATAATCATAAGTTAAAAAAGCAGTATTTTTAACATCACTAGGTGCTAAAAAGAAAATAAGTTTTAATTCATCCTCTCCCTTATCCTTTGAATAAGTTTTCATCTCTCTTACTCTTTTATGTTTATTTTTATCTATTAGTTGCATCTGCATATTTGTGATGATATTATCCCCATCATCTCTTGATCTGGCTACACTTATTCATACAAGGAACATTGATCTGGCTACACTTATTCATACAAGGAACATTTAGAAATTCTGAGTTAAAATATCAATATGAATAAAGGTAAAAATAAAATGAGAAATAGTAAATATACAACTGAATTTAGAGATTCAACTAT
>JAYEIM010000377.1:0-7290 GCA_034660095.1 Campylobacterota bacterium
TGTAAGGGTTAAGAATATTCTATTTTTATCTTTATTGTGATGTTCTACATATAAAGCCTTAGCAACTTTTTTATTTGCATATTGCAGTTGCTTATTATCTAAAAATTGACCTCTTTTAAGTTCTTGTAGTTTGATTTTATTAGAATCTGATAAATAGGTATTCTGTTGATATTTATAAGAATTGTATTTATCATAATTATTACAAATACTTTCACCAGTTCTACCATTGAAACCATTAGAAATATATTTTAAAAAGTATGAGAATTGACTATATGACTTCTTTTGATATTCATAAGTGATTTTATCTAAAAAATGCTGTTTTGTTTTAGAAAGTTCAGGTTGTACTCTGTCTTTTAGTATATCTATTGTGTTATAGATTGTATCTGTAATGTTTAAGATTTGTTTATTGGATAAGTTCATCATACCTCTTTTTTAGTTGTATGATTATTATAATTAATATTTTATGATTACAATAATAATTATTTTGTATCTAGAAAATTAATGATGATCGTACTTCTGTTAAAGTTAGTCAAGGGAAGCCAACAAGTTGGCTTTTCATTCTTAAAACCATATTCTTAAACTCTGATTATTTTCTTTAAAACATAAATCTCGCTGTCGCTCCATTTAGTTTTTTTGAAAATAGAGTTCTTGAATAAGGTTTTTTGAATTGATATTGATATGAAATCAATAAATTATAACTCTTCTTATTTTTAATTGTTTGCTATGCAACAGAATATTAAATTTTACTATCTATATCTTTTGAACTATTTTACTCTTCTATTAGTTTGGTTTTTAGTCATTTAATTATGAGATATTATTTTATTAACCTAAAAGTAATTTATGGAAATTAAGTTTATCTCAATCAAAAATATATCCTATTCCACTTTGTAAAAACCCGACAAACTAACAAAAGAGACAAAAGTCTTAAAAAAGATAAAGAGGAAAAGTCTTTAATCTTCTTAAAAATTAAAAATAAGAAGAGAGAAGAAAAACCCTCAAAATCTTCAAAAAAGACAAAATTAAAGGAAAAAAGATGACAAGAATTGAAATAGAGAATGAATTTAAAGAAGTATCAGGAATTAACGAAGCAAAAAAAGTTTATAAAACATTGGCTAAAAAATTACACCCAGATGTTGGTGGAAGTGATGAAAAATTTAAAATTCTAAATAGTGTTTATAATGAACTAATTGAGCATAAAATCTTTTTTAGTAGTGGGGTTAAGATAGATATTGAGTTAGAAAAAATTATCAGTTTAATTTTACATTTTGAAAATATTACTATTGAGCTTGTAGGGTCTTGGATTTGGGTTAGTGGAGATACAAAAGAGATAAAAGAAAAACTTAAAGAGTTAGGGTTTAAATGGGCTAGTAAAAAAAAGATGTGGTATTTTGGAGAGATGAAAGGTAAAAATATGGGTAATACTAAATCTATGAATGAAATAAAAAATAAATATGGTTCTACTACTATGAAACCAAAAGAGAGGAGAAAAATAGTCAATAATTAAATTTTAAAGTTAATCAAAAAGAAACTCACAAAATAATGAGTTCTTAATTGTTATACAAATTTTTAGATATATTGATTTTATATAGACTAAGATTGAAGCACTCTATTATATAAAGAATTTAAAATTTGAACATACTAATTTAAAAGCTAGTGAAGAGAGTATTAGGTTTCAAATAAAAGATCTTATAGATGAAGTTATCAAGCTCTTTGTATTGAGAAAATGGATGAGTTAGATTTATATATTGAATGAACAGGTAGTAAATAACAAAGTTATATCTATTCAAGATGGTGATATTTATAAAATAACCTATAAAAGTGTTATGGGGTATTTAAGAAGTAAAATTTATAAGTCTCTATGTATTTTTACGATAACATTCCAGACTCAATAGATAATAATAAATTTAAGAAGGATATTAATTATTAATGAAAAAAATAAAAGTATTTGAAGCTTTTGCAGGTTATGGTGGTGCCTCATTTGCATTAAAAAGAGCAAAAATACCTCATAAAATAATTGGTTTCTCAGAAATTGATAAATTTGCGATTGATTTATATAATAAAAACTTTCCAAATATAAAGAATTATGGAGATATAGCACAAATTAATCCAGAAGAAATACCTGATTTTGACTTATTTACGGGAGGATTTCCTTGCCAACCATTTTCACAAGTTGGTTTAGGTAAAGGTGAAGATGATACAAGAGGTACTTTATTTCATAATATTTTAGAAATATGCAGAATAAAGAGGCCTAAACACATTTTACTTGAAAATGTTAAGGGATTGATGACAAAAAGACATGAAAAAACATTAAAGACAATTATTAATAAGCTTGAATCTTTAGGTTACCAAGTAGTCTATAAACTTTTAAATTCAAAAGATTATGGAGTTCCACAAAATAGAGAAAGAGTATGGATTTATGCATTTCATGGAAAGCTTAACAATAACTTTACATTAGAGCCTATAAAAGAAAAACTTACAACTTCTTTTAAGGACTTGTTATGTCCTAATCCACCAGAAAAATTATTTAAAAATGAAGCTCAGATTACAAGGTTAAAAGAACTATATGGTCTTAATTTTATAGTAGAAGAAGCAAGTTGTGCTGACCTTTATAATAAAAATATTAGAAATGATGGTATAAGTATAACAATTTTAGAACCACATCATAATAAAATGCGAGTTGTTCATCCTCCCAAAAATGGAATGCTTCAAGTAAGAAACTATTCTATTTCAGAACATTACAGACTGATGGGTTTTAAAGATGGAGAAATTGATTTTAACAATCAATCATATCAACAACTTTGTAAAAGAGCAGCTAATGGTTGGGATATAAACTTAGTTAGTAAAATCTTCAAAATAATTTTTAGGAGTTCAAAGTAATGAGATTAAAAAGAAATTGTATTTTTTTCAATGCAAATATAAATGGTTCTGCTACAGTAGATTGGGGACATGAACTAGGACAAAGTAGAAATAATGGTTACTTAATGAAAGTTGAAGGGTGTTCAGAAATTATAAATGGTTTAGTTTTTAATCAGGTAAAGGAACATGAAACATTTTCATATGGTCGTGGAAATGTTGATAACAAAGAGATAGAAATCATTTCAATTTTTCATAATGTTATAATTAATGCTTATGATGTAGAAGAAGATAAACATAATACTTATACTATTGATAGCCCTTTTCTTATAGCTATTATAAAAGAAACAAGTGGTTCTCATTCTGGTAGAAGAACACTTAAAATGAATATTGGCTTTTCATATGAAACAATTGAAAATAAAGCTTTTTATGATGAAATAAATGTATTGATATCAAACCCTTGGTTTGCTTATAGCTTATTATATGATAATAAAAATACGGGTTTATTAACTTTAACAATAATTAAAGCCCCTCAGACTGAATCTATTGAGAACCAACCAAGTATTGTTTATACAACATTAAATGAAAGAAATACTATTTGGGATAAAATAGAAAATGATTACACAAAAAAATATGATTCTCAAATTAATCATGTTGAATCTTCTATTGTGTTAAATCAAAGTAATATTCAAGCAGAAAATATAATTTTCTTTGGTTCTCCTGGAACTGGAAAATCTTATAGTGCTGATGAAAAAACAAATGGGTATATTGTTGAAAAAACCACATTTCATCCTGAGTATGATTATAATAGTTTTGTTGGTGGATATAAGCCCATAATGAATGAAGAAGGAGAAGAAAGTAAGATTGAATATAAATTTGTTCCACAAATCTTTACAAATATTTATGTAAATGCTTGGAAAGATTTAAATAGTCATCACTTTTTGCAAATTGAAGAAATAAATAGAGGTAATTGTGCTGAAATTTTTGGAGATCTATTCCAACTTTTAGATAGAGATAATGAAGGTGGAAGTAAATATGAAATTAGTGCATCAGAAGAATTAAAAACACATTTAATTAAAGAGTTTGGAGATGCAGAACATGGTGGTATAAGTGGGAATAAATTAAGATTACCAAATAATCTATCTATTGTTGCTACAATGAATACTTCTGATCAATCTTTATTCCCTATGGATAGTGCATTTAAGAGAAGATGGAATTGGGAATATGTTCCTATTAAATATGATTGTCCAGAATCAAATTTTATAATTAACTTAGGTAATGATAATAAATATAATTGGTTAGACTTTTTAAAAGAAGTTAATCAAAGAATATATAAAGCCACCCAAAGTCAAGATAAACAAATAGGTAATTGGTTTATAAATGCTCAAAATACGGACAATATTATAAATGAAAAAACATTTATTAATAAAGTGCTTTTCTATTTATGGAATGATGTTTTTAAAGATGAGGATGAAACAATATTTATTAAAGAAGAAGAACCTCTAACTTACGAACATTTTTTTGCTGAAAATAAAACAGATTTAATAGAATATATATTTACAACTAATCTTAACTTAGAACCAATAACCGAAACTACAACAGATGAAGAGGAAGTAGTTGAATAAGCATGAAGATTTTAATTGAGGGAGAAGATTACAATACAACAGATATAGAAAATATTATTAGCCCTGGATTTTATAAGGAAAAAGGGAATAAATGTACTATTGATTATGTTGGATATTATTATTCTTTTAAAAATAAAGAAGTTGTATATATTCTTCCAAAAGTTTTTATTGATGAAGATAAAAAAGTTTTATTTGAATTTGACAAATTAGATTTAATTAAACCTGAATTTGAAAAAAGAATACAAAATAAAGTTAAATTGGCAGAGTTTAAATATCTGCTCATTCTTTTTTATAAAAGTCTAATTGAGTATAAAAATAGATTTTATAAAACTGAACTTTTAGCAGAAAAAGATGAATCAATTATTTTAAATAGTAATATGGGAGATAGTGAGTATTCTTACCTAGATATTATTTTAAATATTGTCAACTTTCATAAGAAAAGTAAAAATACAGTTTTATTTATAGAAAAGCAACATAAATCCCAACAACATAAGAAAACAAGTTGGCAAAAGACAATAAATAAATCCACTCCTTACTTAGATAAAAACAATCGACCAATTTATATGGAATCCCACAATAAAAAGAAATATATTGATAATGAAGAGACTTTATTAACAATCTTTTATTCTGTATTAAACCATATAAAAAAAGAATATAAATTTAATATAAAAATTGATAATATCTATACAATTTATACAGGAAGGTCTTTTGAAAAACTTATGAAAGATGCTCCTAAAATTTTAAAGAAAATAAAATACAAATATTTTTCAGATACTTTAATAAAAATATATAAATTAACTGAACTATTTTTTAGTAAAAGTATATATGCAAATTATAATAAGAAAAGCGGTGAATTCTTAATGGTTAATAACTATCATATAATATTTGAAGATATGATAGATAAGCTATTCTCTGATAAGTTAGACAATAAAGAATTAAAGAAATTAAAATATCAACAAGATGGAAAAGAAGTTGATCATTTATTTGAATACGAATCTTTACTTTCAGATAAAGAAAACATATTCTATATTGGAGATTCAAAATATTATAAAATAGGTAATAAAATTGGTGAAGAATCAATATATAAGCAATTTACATATGCAAAAAATGTAATTCAATTTAATATTAATCTTTTAAATAGAGGAACACAAATTAGTGAGAATATTAGATATAGAGATAATCTCACGGAGGGTTATAATATCTCTCCAAATTTTTTTATAGAAGGTAGAATATATGAAGATATGAATTATGATGAAAGTATGATTATCCCAAGTGGTGAGGTTAAATCATCATGTCATTTTACGGATAGGTTGTTTGATAGAGACACCCTATTTGTTCATTATTATAATATTAATTTTCTCTTTGTTTTAAAATCTTACACTATTTTTAATACTCTTAAAATTACATCGTTTAGGCAACAGTGTAAAAATATATTTAGGGAAAATCTAGTTGAATACCTTGCCAATGAATTTAAGTTTTTTGAAAAAAAATTTGATTCAGAAGAAGAACTTGAAGAGTTTGTAGATCAATATTTTAGAATTTATAATGGTAGAATGTATAGAACTAATGATGAACCATTATCACTAAAATTTGCAACTTTGATAGATAACACAGATGATGTGCAAAAATTTAATACTTTTGATGACTACGAACTTTAATTTTTAAAAAGGCATTTCAGAGTCATCATTTGATTCTGAATTATCTATAACTCCTTCATATTCAAAGGGGTCATCGTTTTTAGTCAATTTGTTAATTTTAATACTATTTATATCACAATCAAAATATTTTAATCCATATAAATTTTCAGCTTCATTAAATTCTTGACTATCATTTCTATTGTGGGAATAAACTTCTGCTATATTTTCAATATCAAAATCTTTTTCATAGTAGCTTATAAAACTGTTAATGCTTTCAACAGTCCAATTCTTTCTTAATCCTTTAACATTTTTGCAATCAAGCATTTTAATGAGTTCATCTTGCATATAAGTATATTGTTCAAATAAATCTTTTTCATAATCAGACATATACTTATTATCAGTGAGAATAGCTAATAATTTGTCTATAATATTATCAATCTCATATACAAGAATATCATCAAATTTCAAGTAATACTTCAATAACTCTAAATTAGGAATTTCTATAAGAAGTTGGCTAGTCAAGTCTTTTTTGACAAAAACCTCTTTTGTATTATTGTAATTTTCATAATAGTTCTCAATTAAATCTATTTGATATTCAAGGTTTCTATTGACTAATTTTTTATAAATTATATTTTTAATTCTAAAATAACTTTGATGATATTCAATAAGTTCTTTTATATACTCTTTTATCTGGTTTATATTCTCATCATAGTGTTTTACAAGGTTCTCATAATCTTCATATATTTCTTTATTATATAGTCCATATTTCTCATGTTCAATCATTGCATTAGTCATTGCTGATTCTCTTACTATATCACTATTCTCTAAATCATTATATTCATTTTCATCAATAGGATGGAAAAGGGTAGAATTATTACTTGTGTTCATATAATCATAGTTAAATTTTTCATGACTCATAGTTTCTTCAACTTCTTTAATTCTTTGGATAGTATCAATTTCAAATAACCAAAAATTATTGATTATAAAAGATAAGTTCTTTTTTAGAATATTGTTGAGGGATGTTTGACTAGGGAATATTATATTTTTATTCAATTTTTTTTCAACTGAGGAACTGGCATATCTCTCTGAATATATACCAGATCTATGAAATATAATTCTATTTTTTATTTGACTAAATATTCTTTTTGCAAATTTTTCATTATCAACTAATTTTT
>JAYEIM010000378.1:0-7289 GCA_034660095.1 Campylobacterota bacterium
AGTAGCTTTAAATTATTCATAATATTATATTAAGTTCTGCACCACCATTTTTATTGGATACAGACAACTCACCTTTCATATTTTTTTCTATTATCATTTTTGTCATATATAGACCTATACCTACACCTTGAGATTTAAACTTGGTAGTAAAATATGGTTCAAATATTTGTTCTATATTTTCATTTTCAATACCACCACCATTATCTAGTATAGATATATAGATTTTATTATCTTTTTGTTTTGTAGTTATAGTTAGAGTTGGATTTTGAATATCATTTGATTTCATTGCATCTTTTGCATTTTGAAATATCGCTATTAAGGATTGTATAAACTCCCCTTTAAAACTAACTATACTTATATCATCTTGTATATCTTTTTTTATAGTGATATTGTTCTGTTTACATGTATTTTTACAGATATAAAGAGCTTGTTCAATAGCTTCGCAGATAAAGAATTTTTCTTGTTGTTTATCTTTTTTAAAGAAGTTATTAAAGTCACTTATTGTCATAGACATATGCTCAGTTAAATCTTCTATTTTAATCAGTTTTTCATTTATAGTGTTTTTATCAATTCTACTTTCATCAATCTCATTTTCTATATCCATAACAACACTATTTAGTTCATTTAGAGGTTGTCTCCATTGGTGAGAAATATTTCCTATCATCTCACCCATTTGAGCTAGTTTATTTCTCTCTTGAAGTTGTTCTTGTTTTTTTAGTTCAGATTCTTGCTCTTTTTTTTTAAGTGTATTGTATCTATATACAAAAGGGAGTAATATTCCAATGAATACTAAAAAGCCTATGATATTTTCTATTAACACTTTGTTTAGTTCTTTTTTAATATGTGATATTTCAATATCTGCACCAACTACATACCACTTACCACTTTTAGTAAGTCTTGGCATTATGATAGATCTAAAAGTACCATACTTATCAGTAGATTCTTCATAAAAGGTTTTATGGTTTTCAAATGCATTTTTTAATTCAGGGGTTGCATCATCATATTTTAAAAGATATGGAAACCAACCTTTTGTAATCTTTTGTTTTTTAGTGATACTTGAACAGCTAAAATAGAGTTTACCCTTATGCTTTACAAGTGTATATACAAACTTAACATCATTCTCATCTGTTATAGTTGCTAAAAGAAATGCATTTTTTATATTTTGCTCTTTTGATACAAGAGTTTTATCAAATGGTAAGTCATTTAACTCATCACCTAAAATATAAGCTCCTACAAAAGCTGCATCTTTTAGTTTCTCATCTATTGCATTATAAAGTAAGTCTTTTTGTTTAAAGTATTGAAAACTTACAAAAAATGTAGCAAATATTGTGATAGTTATAATTAAATTTCTAAATAATTTGTGTTTTTGTTCTATAAAAATGATATATACCTTAATAATTAATACTAGATATCATACTAAAAATTTACTTGCAAATTTTATAATTTTTACTATTTTATCCCCCCCCTTTTATATAATGTTCACATTTGGAACATATTTGTATGATATAGTTTTAAATATTAAAAAAAGGATTTAAAATGGGAAAAATAGATTTATTAGTATTGGATTTAATGAGCAAACATATTGACAAGGTAAAAACACTTCAATATGCTTACTTAAGATTGTTACCAGTTTCAATTATAATTACTATTCTTTTAATTAATAGTATTGGATTTGGAGCAATAGCATCTATATTTATTTGGGGAATAGCAATTATTATGTATATGCTACTAATGGATACTTTTTTAAAGTACCCTGTAAAGTTCTTTACATCTTTTAGTGAATCAAAGCTAGGACAAAGTAAAGCATTAGCTTGGTTGAATATTGTATTTCTTCCTTTTAATCTGATGTATGCAATGTTTGTTTATGGAACCTTATTAGCAAATATTGTAGGTGATGTGATAATAAAACTTTTAAGAAATAATGAAAAAATAAATAACATATTTGAAGATTTTTTTCATATTTCAAATCAACCATGGATAAATATGGCTTTATTATTATTTATAGCTAAAAGCGATGAAGATAGTGTTGCTTTTAATGACATACTAAAAGAGAGACAAACTACTGATAGTTCTACAGGACTAAAATCATTTTTTAATAAAGTTAATGATACTTCTGTTGAATTCATTGATAAATCAAAAGAACAAAGCGGACAATATAACTCATCAAATAAAAATGAAGTTGAAATGAATGAAGTTCAAAACAATGAAGATATTAGAGTGAACACTTCAGATCGATTCGTATTTAGTGTAATGGAAAAGAATGGAAGCTCAAATGTTGTTGGAAATTTAGTTGTTGCGAAGACAAAAGATGTATGGGATTTATCTACAACAGGTTTTACAACAAGTTTCTATAAAAAACTAAAATCTATACCTGTAATTAATATTAATGTATATAACTTAGCTGATGAAGTGATTAATTATGCAGATGGCTTACCATTAAGAGACCCAAACTCTGGTACAACTATAGAACTTACAAAGAATGATTTAGTAGAAATATTAAATCAATTAGAATCAAAATAGTATAATAATATCAAATTAATTATTCATATTGATTTGATAAAGGTATAAAAAGACTTTTATAAGTTTTAACAGAAAAAATCAAAAGTTGACGCTAAAAAAGAGTCTGAAAAATAAATAGTCAAGTAGGATTAAAAGTATAATCCTACTTCTATCTCTATATCCAAAGCATTTTAGATTCACTTAAATAAAAAAGTTCACATTTGGAACATATTTTTTTGATATGATTTTTCAAGTTTTAATATTAGGAGAAATAAATTGAAAACAATTGCTAGATGGGGACTTGGGGTATTTATATTTGCTTTTTGTGTAGTTATTTCAGCTACTATTGCAGTTATATTGCATGGTGATGCAGAAGGAGCGCCAAATTTTTGGATAATGTTAGGAGGTGCAATTGTAGGACTAAGTGCTGGTTCAGCTGCTTTTATGACAGAAGATAGTTTTTTCGAAGATTCCAATCCAACCATTTATGAAAATAAAGATAAAAAGAAGATTCAAACAGCAGAGCTTTTAGTTAAATCAAATAAACAAAGTTTTTTCTTTTTATATGTAGCAGTATTATATATGATAGCCGTACTTTTTGGCTTAAGTATTGGAGAAGTTGAATTCAATAGCAATATGGTAGATGTGGCAAAAGGGTGGGCAGGTTTGCTGGGGATAATAATTCCAGGGTTAATAATGTTAGTTGCATCAGTTGTTGCACCACCTTTTTTTATTTTCCTTTTAGTGGTTTTTATATTTGGACTAGTTAATGAGATTGGTAGGATTGATTCTTTAGCATTTAGCTTAACATTTTCAGATACTTTTATATACTATATTGAACCTTTGCCTTTTATAGTAATTGCACTTAGGTTATTTACCGCTATAAGATATTTTGCAACTCATTCAAAGATATTTCAATTTAGTTTTTATAAGTTTCTACCACTTATGATTTTTACTTTGATTATATTGTCTATGGTTGGTATGAAAACATATTATCTCATGCAAAATGATTTAGTATTCAAAGACTTTTTAATAGTTGAAACTATAGGGTTTATTTTCATTGCAATATTGCATATAGTTTTTAGTATATTTGATGAAGCTGAAGATGATCTGTCAACTTTAAATAAACTATTTAAAATCAATCAAATCAATCTGTTTTTGATTTTACCTGTTGTTATATTAGGGACATTGTATTATGTTGTAAATACTATCTCTTTTAGTTTTGAAGTTAGCTCTCATATTTACTATACAGCTACTTTCTTTACATATACATCTTTGTTTATTATAATGTGGCGTAGTTTTTATAATAGTTGGAAAGTTACAACATATGGTGATAATGGATTATTAAACTTCATATCTCAAACAATCAATTTATATATAATAGCAATCGGATTATCAATGACAGTTTTGGCATTTGTTTATAATACACCTACAGTAACTATTATATTTATTGTAGCATTATTATTACTAACTGCTTTATCATTGATTTATACTAAATCATTAGGATTGATAAATTTCAATTCTAGTACACATCCAAATGATACTAGTTTAATTAAGGATATTTTTATTCTAATCAGTTCAAATATTCCACTTGTTGGACTGCTTTTTCTATTTATAATTTTACCAATTTTTCTCCCTCTAGCAGAAGAAACATTTAAATCAGCAAGTTCTATTTACCTACCAATTATTGGTATTGCTCTAATAGTTGGGGGAGATTATGTTCAAAATAAAGGATGGCAACCACTAGATCTATTTATGGAAATTATTGGATTTCTAATATTCATTTCTACATTTATTCATTTGTTTTTTTATCTATTGATGGTGATACCTCTAGTTGTTTTTGGAATATTTATATCCGCATTAATTTCAAATAAAGTCTTTAATTTCTTTGGGAGACTAACTAATATCTCAAAAGTTTTACTAGTAGTTATAGTAAGTCTATCAGGTATTCTGGCTGCATCTAAAATATATAAAAAAGAAACTGTATATATCAGTAATGCAACATTGCTATCTGGTGAAACTAAACTATTGTATTCAGATAAAATGAAAAAAATAGTTGAAAATGATAAAAAAGCTAAAGAGTATTTGAAATATAATTTAGCTGTTGTAGTACAAGAAAATAAAGAGAAGAAAAAATGAGATATTTAGTAATATTAATCACTGTAAGCTTTTTATTTGCTAGTGATTGTGATGAACTTAGAAAAGAAAACCTTAGGTTAAAACAAGAGCTAGCTCAATATAAAAAAGGTGATATTGCAAATGATGATAAATATATTAAAAAAGGGGAAAAATGTTAGATATATTTTTTAAATCAAAAACTCCGCAGGAGATTTTGATAGAGGGATTGAAAAAAAATAATTTAGGACTTATAAATAAAGCTATCGATAAGGGTGTGGATATAAATGAGCAAATAAATGGAGAGTTTCCACTTGATCTAGCTATATGTAAGGGCAGTTTGGAAATTCCTAAATTATTAGTTTCTAAAGGAGCGGATATAAACGTATCTCCTGGGCAAGATTTAAAATTAATTTATCACATGATAGCTAGAGAGTTTGAATTTGGAGTTCAATTTTTGATTGATAATGGGTTGGATGTTAATAGTGAATCTAAAATAAAGTTTGGCGATCGAGAATACTATTTAAGACCTATTGACTTTTTAGTAACTAGAGAGATTTCCAATGAATTAATATCTATAATGGAAAGATTGATTATTGCTGGTTCAGATTTAAATAAAAATAGTAATGGTATATACCCAGAAAGCGGTTATAATCAAGTTTTATTTTGCTCTTATTTAGTATATCATGATGATGGAATTTTTGATTTTGCAAAAATTTTAATTGAAAAAGGAGCTGATATTAATTTAGGAGAGGGTCTTCTTAATAAATTTGCTGAGTGTAGAGTATTAGAGTCTTTACTTCAAAATGGAGCTAATATCAACCAGCAGGACAGTTGCGGTTTGACTCCTTACATGAATTCAATAAAAAACAATTTGGATGATATAACACAATTTTTAGAAGAAAATGGGGCAGATACAAGTGTACTTCCTCGTTCAAGTCAAGCAGAAGATGAACCATCAACCCAATCTTCAAATAATGAACCTACAATAATGGATAATGCTTATTTTTATCAACCAATTAATAAAGAGATTTTAAAATACCCAGATGAGTATTGGATTAATGAAGAAGAGTTACAAGAAGAATACGGCTTAAATGAAGAGGAAATAGAATTCAAATCTATAAAAGACATTGAAAAGATGCTTTTAAGAACATATGCTACTTATGTTTTTTTTACTTTAAAACCAATAGTTTATCTAATGTCAGAGTTCGATCTAATTGATACAGTATGCTATAAATCTATATGTTTAGAAAAAGATAGTGATGATATTGATGATGAAATTATCATTGCATATATTCCAAATGAAAAAACTTTAAATAAATATCATGAAATAAAACAGTATATT
Organism: Campylobacterota bacterium; assembly: GCA_034660095.1. Taxonomy (GTDB): domain Bacteria; phylum Campylobacterota; class Campylobacteria; order Campylobacterales; family Arcobacteraceae; genus JAIOSF01. The sequence goes on from JAYEIM010000378.1 coordinate 5,960, forward strand.
AAAGAAGAAGCTGCAGAAGCAAATGTACCTTACTTTATGTCTGAATTAGAACGACTGGAAGAATACATTCAAGAGTTAATAGATAAGAATATTGAACATATTATAATGTGCTATAATCAACAAAAACTAGATTAGATAATCTTTAAGTATATATGAAACTAAATAAAAAATGGTATTCACAAAAAATAAAAGGTGATTTTGCAGAATCTATCTGTGAAAATCACTTTTTATCCCTTGGGTACAGTGTAGAAAAATCTGGTATAGAATCTATAGCTCCGATTTACTGTAGCAATTTTTCCAAAATCAAAAACAATAAGGTAAAAGAGTACCTTAACAAAACACCTGATTTTATAGTTAGTAAAAATAATGAAGCATTTTTTGTAGAAGTAAAGTATGTAGATACTATTAGCAATGACAAAGAAGCCTTTTATAAATTTGGTTCAAGTTTAATAAAAAAATATAATCATATTCTTTCAAATGAAAATGTAAGTATATATTTTTATGTTCTAGTTCCACACAATGATTTTTATGATAGTCATGTGTTTTTATTTATGCCTGAAGTTTATAGTCCTCCTAAAGACTTTGGTTGGAGAAGTCCAAAGTTTAAAGCTATAGAAACTTTAAGTGGAATAGATGGATTTATTACAAGTTATTCAGAGATAGTAGAACCATTTTTAAATAATATATTTAAAACTAAAAAGAAGTTATGAGGAACTTATTTTAATGAGGAAACAATCAAATAAGAACTTATCTAGTATTTTGAATACAAAATATAAAGAGAATGAAAATATAAATATATTAGATCATAAAATATGCTTTTTAGGTTTTGATATAGAAGAGATGTTCTCTTTTATTGATTTTCTTGATACAAATACAAACTTCTTTAAAGATAAAATATTAAAGAGCAATTATGGAGTAAATGAAGTATTACTAGAAGATAATAATTTTACAGATGAAGAGTATTTATGTATTGAAAATTTGGATAATTTAGATGTAGGGCAACAAGAACAATTTATAATTAATTTTGATAAATTAATTAATGAATTTGTATTAAATTAAAAATAAAGAGAGAAAAAATGAAATATTTAATGATATTAATAACTACAAGCTTTTTATTTGCTAGTGATTGTGATGAACTTAGAAAAGAAAATCTTAGGTTAAAACAAGAATTAGCTCAATATAAAAAAGCTGACACAGCAAATAATGATAAATATATTCAAAAAGGTGGTGAGATTATAGATGATGCTAAAGATGGTGCTAAATGGACTCTAGGTAAATCATCAGAATTAGTGGGGCAAGGTGTTGATAAATTAAAAAATTGGATGGATAA
>JAYEIM010000379.1:0-7214 GCA_034660095.1 Campylobacterota bacterium
AGAACAGAGGTTTTAAGTGAACTAAAATCACATTTTAGACCAGAGTTTTTAAATAGGCTTGATGATATAGTTATCTTTGAACAACTAGGACTTGAGGCTATTACAAATATTGTTGATATTATGTTTAATTCTATTTCTAAAAAAGTTGAAGGTCGTGATATAAAACTTTCTATGACACAAAATGCAAAATCATATATTGCAAAAGAGGGATTTGATCCTGTTTATGGAGCTAGACCTTTAAAAAGAGCATTGTATGAGATTGTTGAAGATAAGTTAGCAGATATGATACTAGAAGATAAGATAGAAGATGGAAGTGATGTAGAGTTTGATGTTGTTGATGATAATGTTAAAGTAAATATAATGTAGTTTAAAAACTTTTAGGTACAATAAATAGAAGTTGTAAGAGTGAATTATTAGAATTTACAAAGGGGATAAAAAATGGGTGATACTTATAAATACACAAAAGATAGTAAAGAGTTTGAAGGATTTACAAACTATAAAAAGAATTTATTACAAGATAGGTTAAAACTAGAGTGGACATATACCTCAAATGCGATAGAGGGAAATACTATCTCTTTGGGAGATACTGCATTTATAATTGAAGAGGGTCTAACTATTGCAGGTAAGTCACTCCGTGAACACAATGAGGTAATAGGTCATGCAAGAGCAATAGATATAATATATGGGCTTTTATACAATGACACTATAACTAAAGAAGATATATTTACACTTCATAAAGCTGTACAAACAATGATAGTTATAGATAGTGAGTGTCCCATAGGAGAATATAAAGTAGTAGTAAATGGTACTTATATAAGAATAGATGGAAGATTGAAGTTTTTTGAATACCCACATCCACACGATATAAAGCATCTTATGAAACTTTGGTTTGATGAGTTTAGTGATATAACTACTACAAATCTTTCTTTAGAAGAAGCTATAAAAGTTTATACTAGAAGTCACCTCTCTTTTACTGCTATTCATCCATTTTTTGATGGCAATGGTAGATTGGGTAGATTGTTGGCAAACTTGCCGATGTTGAAAAATAAATTTATGCCCTTAATTGTTGATGTAAAAGTCAGAACACAATATATACAACTATTATCTCAATATAAACGAAGTGTAAAAGAGCTTGACAATAAAACAATAAATTTGATAGAAGAGAATAAAGAGTTTGAAGAGTTATATGAGTTTTTTAAATCACAATATCAAAATAGTCAAGTTTTATTAGATGAGGTAAAAAGTAAACTATAAACTAACCTTAAGTATATTTTAAATATAATCCCGAACTTAATTTAGAAAAAAGGATATAAAGTATGAAAAGAACATACCAACCACATAACACACCAAGAAAAAGAACACATGGTTTCAGAACAAGAATGGCTACTAAAAATGGTAGATCAGTTATTAGAAGAAGAAGAGCTAAAGGTAGAAAAAGATTAGCTGTTTAAGCAAATCGCACCGTATAAATACTCAAAAAGAGTTTAATAAAATATATAAAAGCAACAAAAAGTGGCACACCCATAGTTTTGTTGTTTTTTTTCAAAAGAGTGACAGTTTCAATGTCGCTTTTGTGTCATCAAAAAAAGTTGGAAATGCTGTTTATAGAAATAGAGCCAGAAGAAAGCTTCGTGCTTTAGTTTTAGAAAAAGAAAACCAACTTCAAGATGGAAAATATATCTTCGTAGCAAAAAATGCACTTTTAGATAGAGAACATAAGGTTCTTCAAAAAGATTTTACATATGCTATTAAAAAACTAGGTCTGTTTGAATGATAAAAAAACTAATACTTTTACTAATTGCATTTTATCAAAAATACTTAACAATACTATCATTTGGTAGCTGTAGATACCATCCTACATGTTCATCTTATGCAAAAGTACAATTTGAAAATAACAATATTTTTAAGGCTTTTTATTTTTCAATACTTAGAATATTAAAATGTAATCCATTATTTGATGGTGGATTTGATTATGTAAAAGTAAAATGTCCAATAGTGAGTAAAGATCATTTTAAAAAGCTAAAATTTACAAAGATTAAGGTAAAATACTGGAAAGTTCCAGTAGAAAATAATTACTGCTTAATACTTCAACACAATAAAACATGGGATCAATAAATGGCAATAAACAATAACAATATGAACAAAGAACAAACACAAAAAAGAATACTAATAGCAACTGCATTGTCTTTTGCTTTTTTTATAGCTTACGATTTTTTATATCTACAGCCGCAACAAGCAGCAGTTAATCTTGCAAATGAAAAAAATGCTGCTGTTGTAGTAAAGCAAAACAATACAGCAACTAGTACAAACGCACCTGTAACAAATAGTGCACCACAAGTTGCACAAAACAATTCACCAGTAACACAACCAAGTACAAAAGCACCAGTAAGTGGTGATGCAGTTGTAGCAGATGTAATAACAACTATTGAAACATCTGTAAACACAATAAAAATTGATAACTTGGGACGAATTGCACAAGTGATATTAAAAGGTTCACAATATATTGATGACAATGGTAAAAAAATAAAACTTTTTGCTGCTGATCAGTTAAGACCTTTGGAGATTAGATTTGCTAATGCAAATACAAATAGTGAAGCTTTTAAAGTAAACTTTGTTGCCTCTGCTTCAAGTATCAATGCTACAAACTCTAAAACAACATTAACTTTAACACAAAAACTTACAGATACAACACTTACTAAAGTATTGACATTTTATCCTGATGGACATTATGATTTAGATGTAAGTTCTACAAATAATGCAGACTTTTTTATAACACCAGGTTTTAGACCAGATGTTATTGCAGATATGTATGCTGATCATGGTGCGTTACTAGCGTTAAATGATGGAACTCTTACTATTGTTGAAGATGAGGATATGGATAGAGGAGTTGAGTTAATAGGTGTAAATGCAGCTTCTGCTTTTGATAGATACTATACAACTTTATTATATAATTTTAATAGAAGTATGGCTGTTAGTGTTATGATGGATTCTACAGAATCACCTAATATGTTTATACATGCTAAAAATAAGATAGAACTTCACGGTTATGCTGGACCAAAAGATTTTAATGTATTAACAGCTTTAGATGAAAGACTTTCTTCTGTTATAGAGTATGGTTGGTTTACATTTATCGCTAAACCTATGTTTGTATTGCTTCAATTTTTACATGGATATATTGGAAACTGGGGTTGGACTATTGTATTTACTACAATTTTAATAAAACTTGTACTTTTTCCATTGTCTCATAAAGGTATGAAGTCTATGAATAAACTTAAGGATTTAGCTCCTAAAGTTAAAGCTTTACAAGAAAAATATAAAGATGATAAACAAAAAGCATCTATGCATATGATGGAGTTGTACAAAAAAGAGGGTGCAAATCCAATGGGTGGATGTTTGCCTATGATTTTACAAATACCTGTATTTTTTGCTATCTATAGAGTTCTTTTAAATGCAATTGAACTTAAAGGTGCTCCTTGGATATTATGGATTGAAGATTTAGGGGCAATGGATCCATATTTTGTATTACCAATATTAATGGGTGCTACAATGTGGTTACAACAAAAAATCACACCAAATACTATGACAGACCCAATGCAGCAAAAAATGTTCCAACTTTTACCTGTAGTATTTACATTTTTCTTCTTATGGTTCCCAGCAGGTCTTACACTTTATTGGTTTATAAATAACTTATTTACTATAGCTCAACAATATTATGTAAATAGACTTTTTGAAACAGCAAAAGAGCAAAGACATGAAAAACATCTTGACGAGAAGAAACATAATAAGAAAAAATAAAAGGATTTATGATGTTTAAAGAATTTCAAGGAAAAACTTTAGAAGAGGCTTATGAAAAAGCCTCAACATCTTTAAAATGTTCTGTAACAGATTTAGAAATCGATATTATACAAGCTCCAAGTAAAGGGTTTTTAGGATTTTTTACCAAAGATGCAATTATTAATGTAACACAAAATACAAATACAAATAAAACTAATCATAAACAAAAAAAAGAGAAAAAGAAAAATAGTGAAAGAGTAGAAGAGGTTGAAACTCTTAGTTCTAAACTAAATGCATTAAATAGTGAAGTGAAAACTAAAAAAGAGGTTGTTAAATCCACTAAAACCAAACAGATAAAAAAAGAAAAAATATTTGATGATTTTTATGAAAAAGATAAGCAAAAACTACATGAATCACCAACTGTTAATCCTAATAATGAAGCGTTAATAAAAGAGATAAAAACAGAAGTGAGTAATCTATTTTCAAAACTATGTTATGAGATTGATGAAATTAAGGTTGATATACTAGATGATAGTAAAACTGTTTATATTGAATTTGGTGGTACAGATAGTGCGTTGTTAATAGGTAAAGAGGGTTATAGATATAAAGCTTTATCATATATACTTTTTAATTGGATAAATGAAAAGTACAATATGATGTTGAGATTAGAAATTGCAGAGTTTTTAGTAAATCAAGAGGATGCCATATATACATATCTAGAACCTGTAATAGAAACTATTAACCATGAAGGTTTTTATAAAACAAAAATACTTGATGGTATCCTTATACATATTGCATTAACAAAACTAAGAGATGAATTTCCAGATAAATATGTTGCAGTTAAAACGACTCAGCGTGGAGATAAATATATTTTAGTTAATGAGTACAAAAAATAGAATAAAATAGATTAAATGAAAAAAAGTGATTAGTGAAGATACAATAGTTGCAATAGCAACAGCACACGGAGTAGGATCTATCTCAATAGTAAGATTAAGTGGAGAAAATTCACTTAATATTGCACTACAAATTTCAAAACAACTAACTCTAACGCCTAGGGTAGCTACACTATCAAAACTTTACGATACAAAAGATGAACTTATAGATGAAGCTATATTGTTATACTTTAAAAATCCATCATCTTTTACAGGTGAAGATATAGTAGAGTTTCAATCACATGGTGGAGTAGCAATATCAAATTTAATTTTAGAATCTTGTATAAATTTAGGTGCAAGAATAGCTAATGCTGGTGAATTTTCAAAAAGAGCTTTTTTAAATGGAAAAATTGATCTTACTCAAGCACAAGCTATATCTAAAATGATTGAAGCTAAAAGTGAAGATGCTGTTAAATTGTTGGCTAGACAGTTAAAGGGTGAACTAAAAGAGTTTGTTGAAGATATAAGAAAAGATTTACTTTTTATGTTGGCATATACGGAAGTAAATATAGACTATGCTGAGGAAGATTTACCATCGGATATATATGAACAAATTCAAACTAAACTTGATGCTATTGAGATAAAACTTACAAATACACTTGAAGCTAGTAAAAGAAGAGAAGGTTTAATAGATGGTTTTAAAGTGGCTATCATAGGTAAACCAAATGTTGGTAAAAGCTCACTTTTAAATAAACTTTTAAATTTTAATAGAGCAATTGTAAGTGATATAGCAGGGACAACAAGAGATACAATTGAAGAGAGTGTAAAAATAGGTACACATATAATTAAAATAGTTGATACAGCAGGGATAAGAGAAGCAAATGATGAGATAGAGAAGATAGGTATAGAAAAATCTATTGAAGCTATTGAAGAGTCAGATATCATTGTTGGCTTATTTGATGAAAGTAGAGAGTTTGATGAGGAAGATAGACAAATCATAGAACTGTTAGAAGATAGTAACAAAGAAAAAGTTGTCATTTTAAATAAATCAGATTTAGAATCAAAATTTGATATATCTAAATTAAAAGAGAATAGTTTTTTAAAATTAAATACAAAAAAAGATATAACACCACTTTTAAATAAAATAGAAAATATTTTAAATCAAAATATAAGTGGTGATGAAGTAACATTAATATCTAAACAACAGATTTTAGAGGTTGAACAAACTATAAGTCATATAAAAAAAGCAAATATGCCACTTGAAACAGGTGAATTAGAATTTTTTGCATATCATATAAATGAAGCGTTACAAAACATCTCCAATATTACAAGACCATATGAACACAGTGCAATGTTAGATGTTATGTTTGGCGAATTTTGTTTAGGTAAGTAGAGATTATGGTATCATATGTTTAGAAATTCACAAACCCTAGAGTTTTTAGAAGAGGATAAACCTTGCTCTTATTTTGATGAAAGAATATCTGATATACGATATAGATATATGGAACATTGTAGTTCCCAAGAGCAAACAGAGATGTTAGAGCGTGGTTGGAGAAGATTTGGAAATATGCATTTTGTTCCCCGTTGTAGGGATTGTGATGAGTGTAAAACTATAAGAATAGATGTAGAAAAATTTAAATTTACAAAAAGCCAAAAAAGAATTTTAGCTAAAAATAAAGATACACAAGTTTATATACAAAAACCAACTGTAACATATGAGCATATTGACCTTTTTAATAAATATCATAAACAAATGGAAGATAAAAAAGGTTGGAATGAAAATATTATAGATGTTCAAGAGTATCATAACTCATATGTAAATGGTGCGCATGATTTTGGTAAAGAGATATTATATTTTAGAGATGATAAACTAGTCGCCGTTGCATTATGTGATATGCTAGCGGGTGGACTTTCTGCTGTGTATTGTTATTATGACCATGAATATAAAGATTTATCATTAGGAAAGTTTTCAATATTGGCACAAATGAGCATAGCAAAACAATCAAAAATACCATACTTATATTTAGGGTATTGGATTAAAGATCATTTAAGTATGGGATATAAAGAGCTTTACAAACCTTTTGAGGTATTAGATAACAGACCTAAAATGACAGAAAAAACAATATGGAGAGATTATGAGTGATAGAGTAACTAATGTAGTTGATGAGGAATTAATTGAAGAGATAGATCCACGAGAAGAGTTTAGAGATGAGTTATTTGAACAACTAAAAACTGCATTGATTGATGAACAAAGACTTTTAAAAAGGTTTTATGAGTTTTGTGAGCAATTTGATGGTTTTGAATATGATGAGATGGGTATGAATATGGAAGAGGGTAATGATATCCTAAAAAGAACCAATAAAATAAGAGATAAATTTTTAAATAGTATTGAGGAGAAGCTTCTATATATATTTAATAATGTAGATACAAATACACTTACAAGAATAGTTTCATTTGATTTAGATGCACAGGAATTTCAATATAGAGTTATAGTAGAGGTATTTGAAAATAGTTTCGATTTAGAGGTTATAGCTAAACAAAACCAAACTCAGGAATAAAATAACATAA
>JAYEIM010000380.1:0-7175 GCA_034660095.1 Campylobacterota bacterium
CAGTCATTTTGTTGTTATGTGCATAATCCAATATAAGTAATTTTTGATTTTCAGTTGTTTGTTTCTTCTCAATACTTACTCTACAATATCCTATAATCTTACTCATTTTAAATCCCTATAAACTTTTGATGTGTAGACTATATCTACAGTCACATTAATATAAACTGTAGACCGAGGGTTAAAAGTTTATTTCTTACTTGCTATAATCGTTCATTCAAAGTTTATTATAGGTTATGATGGGTTGGTCGTCCTTTATTATTCTATTACAACTCTATTCCTATGAGCAAATCCTAATATTTCATCCATTATGCTATAGCTTGAAAGGTTAATAAATTTATCCAATGATATAAATTCATCTTCACTATAAATTATTTTCAATTTTATATACTCTATCTCTTCTATCAATATGATTTTTGCACTCCGTCTTTTACTATAATATTGATATGCCACTTCCCACATCAAATTATTTTCTTTTGTTAATGACCCTTGTTCTTTGAGCAACATTGTCAATTCTCCATACATGACCAATAAATCAATATTCATTTTTCTTTTCTCCTTTTTTGTCTTATACTAATATTTTACATTAAATCACTCCATTATGAAGATATGAAAAAAGAATTATGAAACTTGCACCTATTTATAAGATTTACTGAGTTGGTGCAACTGCTCTAACAACTCCATATATACCAATAATCATAAATGCTATTTAATGGCTCTAAACTACCTTATTAATAAGGAACTAAATCAACATAAAAATTAACTATTAGTATTCCTATAATAACGATGTAAAAGGTTGATTAGTCATATAATAAGATTATAACAGTTGTTCTAATATTGACTACTCTTTTGATAAGCTTTTCATCTTTTTGAAGATGGTCATCCTTTTGATTATAACTTCAACTATTACAATCTTTTGAATTCATTTCAAATATTATGATAACTATTCAGTTGAAATCATAAGCCGTTGGCTTTGCCCGTCCCCCTTGGACTTCAGTCGTAGGGACTTGGGTTTATTCTTTACTCTTTACTTCTTTATATCTTTAGGAGATGCTACCCCTTGGAATACCCATAATAATAAAGGGTTAAAAAGGATTTAAAAAATAGTTTGACCAAATCTCTAGAAACTTATGAAAGAATGTAAAATAGATTAAACAAATCACTAGAGGTTTTATCCAAATCACTAGAGGTTTTGACCAAATCTATAGAAACAAGGAGTTTAGAAAAATGGAAAGAGTTGAAAAAATTGAGTTGAATATCCCGAGTGTATTTGCTCATGGGGTGTTCAGAAAAGATGGTAAAGATGTGTTGCTAAGTAAAAAAGGTATTGAATATTATTATAGTTTGATATGGTTGGTGAGGAATGAGTTGCTGGCGCAAAATCCAAATATATTAAAGAAAAAAAAGAAAGGTGGCTATAAAATCAATAATAAGATAAAGTGGAATTCAAATCTTGACATTAATATGTATGATATTTTGAATGTTATAAATCCTAATCATAAATCTGATTTTACTGCACTAAAAAATTTTATACCTATACTAAATGATTTATGGATTGAAATTAATGTATTGAACAAAGTAAAAACTAAAGCATCAAGGACAATAAAAGTCGTTGATAATGTATCTATAAATAACACTAACAAAAAAGTATCTATTAAATTCAATACAGATTTTATAAAATATTTCATGCATAATAAAAGTAGCTTTAGAAAGGTTATATTAAATCATATGTTTATACTTGATGGGTTTAAAGACAAAATGCTGTATTTAGTAATAGGTGACTATTTTGGTATAACAAAAAATATTGATAAAAAAGATTTGTATAGATTTATAGGAACAAACAGTATCAGTAAAATAGATAAACTAATGGTCTATATTAATGAATATACAGATATTAATATTCAGCCAACTATTGTATCAAAAGGCAAGTATCGAGATACGCTAACATTAAAAATAAAAGAGCAAGTTAAATTCCTAGATGATTATGATAAAGTAGAATACTACATCAAAAAATATTTATGGTCACAAGCTGAACGGCAAACACCATTAGTTGATAAAAATAATAAACCAGTATTGGATAAAAAGAAATATACTAAATCAATCTATAAAACATTAATGGTTAACTTTGATGATATGGTTGAAATTGATTTAATTATTGAAAATGCAAGAGAACTCTTGATTGAATATAAAAATACGGATTATAAACAATATATAATGATGACGACTAATGACAATAATCAATATATGATTAAAGATGATTATACTCTTGTTGATTACACAATGACTCCTGCTACATCAACAATAAAAGCAACTGCATCAATATTAAAGAATATAGAAAGTTATGAAATTAATGAAGTAGATAAAAATAATATTACCGTATCAACTAAATCATTACTATAAATATGCTTGTCGTCAACATCTTTATAATATTGCTACTTAGCAGTAAGTAATTTTTTTACATCATCAGCCTTTAGGTTCTTAGACTCCAATATTGGCGATATTGAATTCAGTAGAAGAGAAAGTAGTTTTTTATCACTTTGTAAAGCATTTATAATTTTTTTCCAATCGTTATTGGTGGTGTAATTGTTAGATTTCAGAAATTGAATGAAGTTTGTTCCTGTCATTTGGTCATCCTTTTTATTTTATTTATCTGTTTTTATGAAATATTTGTTAAAAATTGGTTGTGTTTTTGTAGATTTTGTGTTTTTTATGGCAATGAAGTACCAAGTGGATGCGTTTTTTGATTGAAGGTGTTTTTGTGTTTATTATGAAGGGGTATGTCATATCTGAAGTGACTTCATACTGCTTATATAAAGGCTTTATCGGTGATATATATAGAATGTAATTATTGATAGTATAATAAAATTGGGTAATTTGGTAACGTAAAATGAACTTTTTTGAATATAGTCATTTTTAGAAGTGATTTTTATAGCTTTTTTTGATGAAAATACTTTATCTACTGAGTTTAGGGTTGTCAAATATTTCAAGAGGTAAAATAGCCAAGGATACAACGCCGTTAATATTTGACATAATCGTGAATAATTGTTATACTTCACATATCAAAAAACGAACAACATACACAAAAATAACTTTTTAATAGAGTGTTTTGAGTTGATTGTTTTTATGATTTTTAAGTGAATATAATGAATAAAAATTGTCTATTTATTCAAGTTACTTTTCACATTTATTAAGTTGGGGAACTTATTTATGTTGAAATTGTATCTTTTGTATTCTTAGTTTAAGCTGAATAACTTTGACAATAAAGTTATAAGGAATCAAGACTTTTTCTCTAAATTCAACCGTTATGTTTATCTCTTAATATCAATTATTTTACTACTCACATCACATCCATTTATCATATCAAATATTTTTCCATAAACCTTTGCATATTTTTCTTTATTTACAGAAATATTATCAAAATAACTAAAGTCTTTTTTTTCACTACAAATAAATGCAATAGTTAAATCTTTCGCTTTTATCTGTTTTTCATTTAGGTATGCTTCTAGTCCATCATATTCATTTTTATTTGGATATTCAAATACAGAATTGTTTTTTACTTTTTTGTTGTCAAATAATATTGACGTTTCTCCATTTTCATATATTTGAATTAAAGTTAAATATCCATTATTTTTAGATTTAATTTTGATAAAATATAATTCTTGATGCTTTAACTCTGTTGGTGCTTTAAGTTTTAAATTATTGTTTATGTTTGATGAAAAGAGTTTTTTCAATGTTGTTTTTGATATATTAAAACTTTTGTTACCAATAATTAGATTACCTTTATCTATTGAAACTTTAGGGTAAAATCCGAACTCATCTTTTAGTTCCTTTAAAAGTGGTGTATTCAAAAGATAACTATTTGTTTCTTTTTTTATACCTTCAACATCATCAAATGTTAATTTTACTTTTTTAGTAAATGGAAGATTTACATATTTTAATGCGATGTAATATACACCATCAAAATATTCAGTTTTCATTAATATTAAATCACTTAGATTTACATTTGAACTTGTGCTTATACTTGATTCTATATTTTTACTATAACTCCCGTTATTTGATAACGTATTGCTAATAAAACTTGATTTTACTGTTGTTTGTATTGAATTTGCTATATCAGATTTAGCAAATTGACTTGCTTCCTCTTTTGTTTTTCCTTTTCCATAACCTATTAACTCATATTGATTAGATGGTATATCATTTTTAATATACCAATTAGGAAGTGCAGCTTCTAAAGATACAGATATAAATGCAATAAAAATTAATAAATATTTTAACATGCTATAATTTTATCTTTTTATTGCCATCAAGTGTTGGCTCTTGCTTTTTTAACGCTCCTAACTCATTAGATGCTTCACTTACTTTATATGAAACCTCTTTATATAACATATTAATATCTTTTTTACCATCTAATAAAGATTTCATCACAAAATAACTAAACATCCTATGCCCTTTTTCTTTATGCATATTTGAGTATTGTTTCTTTTGTCCTGCTGTTAATACTACCATTTTTGATTTATCAAAAATTACTCTTTTTGGTGCTAATCTTGAACCAGCTACACCTTTTATAATACTAACTCCATCAGTAGCACCACTAAAACAACTATCAATAAAAGCTACTACTTTACTAGCTTTACTATCACTTAATTTTTTATAAATATTTTTCAGTGAAAACTCTTTTTCACTTACTATAAAATCAGGTATTCCATCACTTGGCAACATATAAGGTTCACCGTGTTTTGATGAGTCAGGAATTCCATGTCCGTTATAGTAAAAATAAATAGTATCATCTTTTTTTACTTCACTAAGTAATAATCTCAATTTATTTTTTATTGCAGTTCCTGTTGCTTTACTATTAATTAGAGTATAAGAATTTCTTTCTTTTATCCCTAGAGTTTTTTGAGCAACCTTTTTAAAAGCCAAAGCACTTCTTTTTGAGTATTTTATATTATCTGTTTCATTATAATTTTCTATACCAATCGTAAAAAGCCATTTAGTTTTATCAATTTTTGTTCTTTTTATTTTACTTAAAAGTTTAGGAATATCATCATTAAAAATATCACCACTTATCTTTTTACCATCTTTATATGTAAAAGCTTTCATTTCATAAGTATCTTTTAGATTTGGGTTTTGTAATGAAAGTCTCATTTGTTTAGCACTTTCAAACCTAACTTTTTTTTCTTTTATTTTAACAACTATTTTCTCAGGTATAAAATCTTTACTATTTAAAACTGCTAAATAATTATTATTATCATATTTTACATCAATAGATTTTAAAGTAATTCTATTATTAATAAATGTAAAAATTGGATTTACTTTTACTGTTGAAATATTATCTGAAAAAGATTTTGCATATGATGGGCTAATTTTTATTGATACTTTTTTACTGTAGTTAGCTTTTTTAGCTTTCATAGTAACATACAGTGTTGAAGTTTCAGCGTCATAGCTTCTTTTTCTAAGTGTAAAACCACCCATTACTGTTTCAAATACACTTTTTTGAAATACTGATATTTTATGTGTAAGTGTTGCTTTTTTATACTTTTGTTCAGCTTTCACGCTTTTAACTTCTTGTAAATAGTTTTGATTTATCTTTTTTACTCTTTCATTTCTATTTTCTACATCTAGTCTGTACTGTTTTTGAAGCTGTAGTATTCTACTTTCTCTATTTTTAATCTCTTTATTTACTCTTTTTTGAAACATTACTTTTGTTTCATATTCACCTTTTGTAAGTTTTGGAAGTTGAGGAAGGCTAGGTTTGTCTATTTTTCTTAAAGTGTTTTTTGAAATTTTTCTTGGTTCAAAATATATATTAGTTAATTCTTGAGTTAGCTTTTGTATCTCACTAAATGGATCTTTTGAAAAAGAAGATTTATCTTTTATCTTTTTTTTACCACCGGCACTTACATACAGCTTGAAATCTTTTGAAGCACTAAAAGTAAAAGTATCTAATTGCCCTTTTCTAACACATCTAACTCTAAGATCATAATTTTTGCGAATTTTGGATGCTTCACCCATGTAAAAGCTAAAATACCAAGTTATGGCAGGAGAAGAGAAGGACTCAGGAGAATACTCTGTAGAAGACCAATAAGCGTCAGAAGTAGAATTTTTAAACTCTTTTTTATGATTGTTTCTCTTCGTTTTATCCACTATTGTTTTTAGCTCATCCAATGATGGTAAATACCAGTCACTTTTACCTTTGAAATTTAGATTCTGACAATACCTTTTAACACTGTGCCAATAGTCTTTTACATTTTTCGCATCTTTATTATCTTGCCAAGTTCTATTTGTAGAAGGGTCATATACGGTTTCAGACTTATCTATCTTCCCTAGTGAATTAATTCTCTTTTCAAATTCTTTATTTACACTACTTATAATCTTTTGTTGATATTTTTTTTCTATCCTTTTTTGATTATCTAATTTTTGTTTCTTATTAATTTCTTCTTGTTTTAAAACTAATAATCTTTTTTTCTCTAATTCTTTTTGTTTTAGTTTCTTTTCTTTATTTAAAGTTGCTATAACATCTTCTTTGCTTTTTTCAACTTTCACTATATACTTCTTTAATGGTGGTTGGCTCTGACATCCTGAAAAAATTATAATGAATACTACTAAAATTACACCTACTTTTAAACTATTTTGTATCACTGATTAAACCCTTTAATTAAAGAGCCACTTCCAAATTAGAAAAAAACTCATAATTTAATTTATTTTTGTAAAAAAAGTTGAAATCAAATTTCAGATAAGTTATAATTTTGTAGCCCAAAATTTAACAGAAAAGAGATTCAATTTATGGAAAATATTATACCAAAATTATCTTCAAATCTTTCAAAAATGTGGAATAAAATTTTAAACCTAGAAAATTGTTTATTTCCAGAGATAAAAGAACAACTGGGAACACTAAACACTAAACACTAAAGAAGAAAGACTACTTTAGCTTTAAAATCTGCTGGATATGTTTTTCTTTTTGTACTCATTTTTATATTTCCCTATTTTTACTTATATTTTATTCTATCATTTGGAATAAGAATATTGAATTAAGTGGTTTACTTTACAGTATTTTATCCCTAATTAATTAATACCAAATCAATAAAACAGCCATAAACCGCTATAATTAGGTATATCAAAGAGAAAAATAGCACTCCAAATCTTTCACCAAATAGGTGCAAATTTTTCTCCAAAACGAA
>JAYEIM010000381.1:0-7155 GCA_034660095.1 Campylobacterota bacterium
ATACTAATATTGATGATGAAAACAAAGATGATCTTTATTTTAAACCACCTATGCGGTGGGATACAACCTAAAGAAACCGAGGGTTCTATAAATAAAATTTTAAACCACCTATGCGGTGGGATACTTGGAAAATTAATCGGTAGTGTAAATAGAGTAATTTTAAACCACCTATGCGGTGGGATACGCACGATTTATTCTGTATCAATGCTTTTGTTGCGACAATTATACGCATTTATTATTAAAACACCATAAAATTACAATGAAACAAAACCCCTCTTATTAAAGGGGTTTATATTATTTATCAAAAAAAGGGTATATGTGGGATAGCTGTATCTCCAAAACCGAAACTATTAATTTTGTTGAAATCTAATATTTCCATACTATTTGAATCTACCTCAAATGGCTTTATATAAAAATAGGCTTTATGTGCATTTTCTCTGGAATTATATCTGATAAATTGATTATACTTTTCTCCTTTTTCATCTTTGGATAATTTTATAGCAATTTCATCTAAACTCATTCCTCTTTTATACATTGCATAAACTTCGCCCTTTTCTCTTTTTATTAGTCTTTTGATTTTTGATAACCCAAGTCCGCTACTTTCTTTTGCGATTTTTAACCTATGGTATTTAGTATCTTTACTAGTTTCAACAGGTTCTATTTTTAGTTGACAATTATCGGTAATTAACCTGTATAATTTTTCGGATTTAATATGATTAATTAGACCCTCCTTAGTTTTTGAAAAGATATTGATCTGATTACCAATATTTTTATCTTTAAATCTTGGAAAATCTAAAATATATTTGTAATTTTTCCCTGCTTTGAACTGCTCTGTGTGAAGATGTGTGAAGATTGACTCAATTAGCACCCTATCTGGTGTTAATTGAGTTTTGTCTCCTTCCCCTTTTACTGTTGCTGGTAATAATATTTTTGCTACATACATCTAATTATCCTTACTTTTTATTGCTTTTTTCTTGGAATAGTCCTCCCCTAACAAGGGAACCAATTAAAAATACTCTATCATTTTCAATTATATCATCAAAATTTCCAAACAATAAAACTTTATATAGGTCAATCAGTCTCTTCTTCGCCCCTCTATATGCTTTTCTAGTGATAATATCTGACCCGTTTGGTTCTACTGAGATAATAGATTCATTTCCATCTGCATCTGTAACTAAATCATATTTTCTCAGTGCGTTATTTATTTTCTCTCCTGTAATTCCCACTTGCTTTATATCTCCATTATTGAATGGGATTTCAAAGTATTTTCTACCTATTGGCGACTTTCCTATGCTTGGAGCTTCTGGCATAAATAACTGACTTGGATAAACCGCTGCACCTTTTTGGATTAAAAACTGCCCTTGAACATTTAACTGTAGTGGTTCTGATTCTCCTAATAATGCTGACTTGATTAAATCAGATAATGGTTTTACAGTATTTTTATATTTTTCAATTGGGTCTGCTTCCCCTAACTCTTTTTGGATATTTGTTAATACTGGATGTAACGGCATATTTTGAACATCACCTGATTTAAATGATTTATCTGTTGTTGTGATTTCAATCTCTATTTTTGTAGATATATCTCTATTTCTCCACGCCCAACTTCCGTTTAATAGTTTAAAGGCATAATAATCCGCCACTTTTGTAATTGCACTATCATCACTTAATAGCAGTTTGTTTTTTTCTATAATAAGATTGAATTTCTCGTTACTGTCTGCCATTTCTGGTTTTATATAGATTGGTAAAAAAGTTAATGCAAAATTAATATTTAAAGTATCCTCATCACCGCTTAGTTTTGCCATATTTAGATATGAAAGATTAGTAATATCTTCTCTATTATCTTGTGTAGTTTGACCCTCTTTTTTTACTGTATCAAACGCCTTAGTAGTTCTCATTCCGTGACCATATTGCTCAATCGGTGTTAACTTACCATCTTTACTTACGCTGTTCATTCCTGCATCTGTAATCTCAATTGCTCTTCTAAACGCTAATGTTTGTCCTAATACTTCTTTAATTGCTTTTGCCATAATTTTGTCCTTATTTATTTTTAATTTCTATTAATTCTTTAGATGTCTCTAAATGCCAACTATCTTTTTCTAAATTCACTTCAAACTTGTTAAAATTTGAAAACTTTGCTACTCCAATAAGAGGTTCTGCAAATTGGTGTTTGTATCCAAATCTTGTATTATCTCTGCTTTGTGGCTCCTCTATTTGTGAGTAACCAAGCAGTGTCGCTATTTTCCATCCACTTTTATCTCCTTTTGTTATTTTTAAACAGTCATAAATATCATCAATTTCACTACCCTGTGTTAATTCAATGTCCTCTTTCTTGTAAATGAAGCCGTTTTTGTTTATCTTGTTAAGAGTATTTTTTTCATCAATATCTATGTTTATTTTTACTGAATCTTGAATGATAACTCCGCCTGCAAATCTCATTTTTAACATGATATTTTTTATTGATTCTGCCGTTATCTCATCGCCTTCTTTATACTCAATTTTAAATATTATTGTTGTTTCAATATCTGCTCTTGGTAAATCTACGATTGTTTGAGATTTTAACCCTCCATCACGCTCTGATGATTTTTGCTGATGAAAAGTTGTGCCTTCCATTCTGTTTTTAAAATAATGGCTTATAGGCAAAACTGCTTCATTGTATAGCTTAGTGTTTAGCTTTAGAGCTATAGTGTGTGCAAATCCCCAAAAAGTTATAGGTGAAGGGAATCCGTAAACCAAATATGAATTCATTGCATTTATTGCTTTTGCTTTAAAAGTTATCGCAACTGTTAATGTTGGTTTTATCTTGCTATATCTCATTTTTTTGCTCCTTTACCGATTGAAGAATAAAATCATAGAATTTTTTAGTAGTGTTGTAATGTAATACAACTTTGGTATCTTTTTTAAGTTCTAAAAAATTAATTAGAAAAGTGCTTACAATACCCTCAGTATCCTCTAAATCCATATTTATATCTAAATCTTTTTTTACTGACGGTTGGTTATAATAAAATTTAAATACCGTGGCAAAAGAATTAAATTGAACATCTTTCATCTCTCGGTTTATTGTTTTTTCTTTATCTGAAAATTCAAGAAGTATGTCAAGTAGTTTGTCTGCTTTATCCTTGAATATTTCGTTTTTGTAGTACAAGTTTTTTAAGGACTTGGAAATAAAATTTGCAGTATCATATTGGGCAAACAATTCTTGGGAAACTTCTAAATCATAATTTGGTGCATCTGCTAAAAAAATTCCTTTTTTTGATGATGGAGCAAGTAAACCAAAATTCTGAATTTTCCCAACCATTTGTTGCCAAGTTGTTGTTTTTATTGACGGGATACTGTTGAGTTTTTCATCTATAAGTTTAATATCCAAAGAAAGTTGTTTTATTAGGTCATCATTCTCTTTACTTTTACTCTTTTTCTTTAATTTTGTCATTTTTGAGAACTCAGATTTTCTTTGCTTATTCAATTCTTTTCTGCTGCTAGAATTTTCTTCTGAAAACTCTCTGTTTTTTGCTATAATCTTTTTTATCAATCCAAAACTTTGAGCAGGACTTATAGATATATAGCTATCGTTTAGCGGAAATAATACTTGTGTAGTGTAATTATCAATATGCCCCTCTACTTTAAACTGAGTAGAATCAAACCATTTTTCAAAAGCTTTTATTCTTTCAGCTACAGGCGTAGGTAATTCAATATCTTTATATTCTGAAGACAAATAGCTACCGTTATTTACTAATAACTTGGTAATTGTTTTGTAATATTGCATATTTGCTGCATTTCCTGAAAAGTCATATATATCCTCATTATTTAAAACAGAAGAACATATGTAGTTTTTTTGTTTTTTTAATGCCTTAGTTAATGGGTATTTAGCCTTGCCGTAAGGATTTATCATTTTTTCTGAGTATAGAGTTTTATCTTTTTTGCATATCTCAAGTTTTGCGACCAAATCATTATTGTTGAAATCATCTCTCAATATTGGATTTTTATAACCTGCATCACCCTTTAGAATTAGTGGAAAATCCTGTATGATTTCCGTCAATCCTTTTTTATACTCATCGCTCTCTTTAATCTCTAAAGGTATCGGTTCGTGTTGTGAAAGATAAAGAAAAATATCTTCGACTAATTTTGTTTTTGTTGTCATTTTGCTCTCCTATGTTGAAATTGTACAAAAGGTAAGCTTAAAATAATATTAATGCTATTTTAATATAAAAACTAATTAGGACATAAGTTTTTATATTGTATTATTTTATATAAAACAAAAAGGGTTGATTATATGAATTATAAAGATAATAAAATTATGCTATCTAAGAGAGGGTATATATTTTTAGTAGAACACTCTAGGGTTAAGGTTGAAAATGGAACACTTGTTTATTTAAAAGCAGAGAATGGTATGTATAAGAGTTATAATATTCCTCATATTAACACTTCCCTTATAATGATAGGTGAGGGAAGTTCTATCACTAGGGATGCGGCTGCTATCATAAGTGATAGTGGGACTCTATTAATGTTTGTAGGTGGTGGTGGTAGCCCTGTGCATAGTTGTGGGGATTTATCATTTTCTGTAATATCCCCTGTATCTGAATATAGACCTCCTGAGTATATGCAAAATTGGGCTAAAATCTTTTTCGATGAAGATATTAGACTTAAAGCAGCAAAAGATTTCATGAACTATAGAGTTGAAAATATCATTTATTACTATAAAAAGATTGATTTTATTAGAGAGATGGGTGTAGCTTTAGCGGAAGATGATGAGAAAATTATAGAATATAGAAAAAAGATTAAAAATGCCACTAATACCAATGAGTTGCTTTTAAGTGAGGCTTGGTTTACTAAATTCTTATATGCCACATTTGCTCGGACTATTAAACTCAACTCGTTTACTAGAGAGCAGGGTAAGAAAAGTGATGCGAATGATGTAGATATAGTTAATGGTATGTTAGACCATGGTAATTATATAATTTATGGATTAGGCTCAGTGACACTTCACGGGTTGGGAATATCTTATGCTTTTCCTTTGCTGCATGGCAAAACAAGAAGAGGTGCATTAGTTTTTGATGTTGCCGACTTAGTAAAAGATGCAATATGCCTACCCTTAACATTTTATTCTGCGATTAATGGTCATAAGGATAATGAGTTTAGAAGGAGTCTTATCTTTAATATAAATAAGTATAAGGTTTTAGATAGACTATTTTTGCAAGTTAAAGAAACTGCCACAAAGGATTTTAATGCATAAAGTAATGATAGTGTCAAGGTGTCAACATAAAGCACTAAAGACAACTAGGAAAATTGTTGATTCTTATGCGATTAGGATTTCTGACAAGAGTTGGAATTGTAATTTAACACAAGAGGGTTTACAAAATTTAACTGCACGACTAAAAGCAAGTGCTAGAAAAAATAGTGCGATTGCTATATATTTTTTAAAGGATGGAATGATGCAAAAATATACCATCATAGGAAATAGAAAAGAATTTGGGCTTGATGGGGCTTGTCCTGTATCTACAACCTCTAACAAGCATGCTTCATTTAAATATCAATTAGAGTATAAAAACATGAGCAGTTATAAGATTATAATGGATTTTATAGGTTACAGTCACGATTTAGGGAAAATTAGTGCAGGGTTTCAAGATATGCTTAGAGATGCAAAAAAGAAAAAAGCCGACCCATTTAGGCACGAATTTTTATCTATTTTAATTTTAGCTTCCGAGAACAAAGAGGACTTGATTAGGAAGATAGAGTTGATTGAGAAAAAGAGGTTTAAGTTTTCTATGCTTAGTGAAAATAAAAATATGAATTGGATATTTAAGATTATTCTCTCTCATCACTTATCGCCTGAGCTATCTGGTAGCAATATTGTTTTTTCAAAACATATAAGAGATGTTGAAACTAAAGCAGCAGAAATACTTAAATTTTATGAGAAAAAAGAGTTTCAAGATATTCTTTTGAAAGCTTATGAATTAAGAGATAAAGTTATTAGTATGGATATAAATATCAATAGAGTGCATTATATATATTTTAGAAATGCTCTGATGTTAAGTGACCATTATATATCAATGAAACATCAACAAAAGAATTGGGGCGGGGATAAAAAAACAATTCTAGCTAAAAGTATGGAGCTTGGTGGAGAACATTTATCTACTCATTTGTATTCTGTTGGGAAAATGGGGTCATATATTATTGAGGATTTTACTAGATTGAAGAGAAAATTGATGAGTTTAGGTGATAATGAATTAATAGCGGCTCAAAGTAGTGCAAGAGGTAAATATATTTGGCAAAATCAAGGGGTAAAATCTCTAAAAAGCGTATGTAAAAACAATAACTGTAACATTGTATTTATTGGTGCTGCAACAGGTATGGGTAAAACACGAATGGCTTTAAGGGTTGCTACTGAACTTGCTGGGGAAGACGGGCTGAGATTGAATGTAGCGTTAGGATTAAGAACATTGACCACACAAACATCCAAAGTTTATAAAGAGATACTAGAGGTTGATAATAGTATGATTGCTACCCTGATTGGCTCAACGGAAGTGGTGGATTTTGAGAAAAAAATTGAAGCACTTGATAAAACGCTAAAAAATAAAGAAGATAAATGGGATGAGAATTTTAAAGATGTAAATAAAAATGAACTAGAGGATGGTATAGACTTAGAAGACGGTATTATTGACTTAGAGCTGCCTAAATATGTAGCAAACAAAGCTGATTCTGAAAAAAAGAAAAAATTAATCTCTACACCAATTGTTATTTCGACCATAGATTATTTAATAAAGGCATCTGACTGGAGAAAATCCTCTCACTTACTTAGTCATTTAAGAATAATGACAAGTGATTTAATAATAGATGAGATAGATATGTTTGATAAAAGCGATTTTTTGCATATACTAAGAATGGTATATGTGACTGGCTTATATGGTAGAAATTTAATTATAACTACTGCGACTATTCTTCCTAAAATGGCAGATTTGATATATTCTGCATATTTTGAAGGAGTGGAACAATTCAGTCTGTATAGTGATGGATGCTCAGATATTAATATTTCATATTTATCTGATGCAATAAACAAATCTATAACTGATAGCAGTAGAGATTATGAAGATGGGCTAGATTTGATTGAAGATTGTTTAATTAAAAGTTCTGATTACTATTATAAAGAGCATTGTGTCAAAC
>JAYEIM010000382.1:0-7151 GCA_034660095.1 Campylobacterota bacterium
GATTTATTATGCCACTTAGTAAGTATGGTTCTAAAATAAATGCTAAATATATAATAAGTGACCCTTTTGTACTTTTTCATAACAAATGGTTAAAAAAGTTTAGTAAAAATGAACTAATATCTTTACAGAAACCATATTTTAGCTCTATCATGAGTTCTCATAAATATGCCATATGGAGTGGTTTTGCATTTGAAGTTTTATGCTTGGTAAATATAAATTTATATTTAGAAACAAGAATGACAAAAGGTTTGGCAAAAAGTTATGGGTATTGGAACTACATAGGAGATGAAGAAGAAAAAGGGACTCAAATAGATTTTATAGTAGAGTATGAAAATAGTGTCTATGATATAGTGGAGTGTAAGTTTTATAATAAAGAGTTTACTATCACAAAAGAGTACAAAGAAAATATTTTACATAAAATAGAGATGTTTAAAAAGTATGCTTTAAAAGGGAAATACGATATAAAACTTATAATGCTCACATCTTATGGTTGTGAAAAAAACAGTCACTATAATGCTTTAAATATCACAAGTGATATAACACTAAAAGAGATTATAAGCTAAATAAATACTACCAAACATAAAACCAGACATAAAACTGTCCATACACTCCTTTATAATTACACTATATAAAAAATAAAGGGGTTGCAAATGCAAACACAAACAATCAAAATCTAACAATGATAATTTGAGTAAAAAAACAATTCATCTTTTACTAGTAGAAAAATTGGGGTTTATATAATATGTAATATCAATGAAATATAAGTTTAATATAATAAACTTATTATTAAAAATAAAAAAGGAAATTAATGGCATCTTTTGAACAACATGTAAGTGGAGCAGTTATAACTTCTGGAGTACTTGTAACTCCATTGTATTCAGCTGGTATAGTTGATATGAACCAATCCTTAGCACTTCTAGCTTTTGGAATACTAGGTGGTGTGTTGCCTGATATGGATTCTGAAAACTCACGACCTATACAGATATCTTTTAGAATTTTATCTATATTTTTACCTTTAATTGCAGTTTTAAGTTTGGCAAATAGTGAATCAGTATTTAGTATACTAGGGTTTTGGGCTGTTTCATCTTTGCTTCTTCATTTTGTAGTCTTTAGATCTTTTTTAAATATGACTGTACATAGAGGGGTATTTCACTCTGTACCTATGGGGCTTTTACTTGGGTATTTGTTTATAGTGTTGTTTAGAGATATTATGGAATATGATGAGTTGTTTGCTGTACTTTGTGGAATATTTGTATTTATAGGGTTTATTGTACATCTGCTTATGGATGAATTGATAAGTTTAAATGCCTTGGGTTTAAGTATCAAAAAGTCATTTGGTACTGCTTTGAAGTTTTATGATAAAAACAATCTTTACGGTACTGGTATAATATATGTTGCTATTTTAGTTTTGGCTTTTGTATATCCTATTGATTTTGATATATTTGTAGAGTTTTTTGAGTCATTTGAAAATATAAAACTATAAGCAGACATAAAGGTGTCACACTAAAGTATTATACTTCTTGTATTAAAAATACGAGGAGTTAATATGCAAAGAGTAAATATAGTAAGTTATATTTTTACAGTTATGGTTTTTTTAGGAACTTTAGGTTTTATAGCTAACCAATCAAATAGAAATGAACTAATACTAACAGCAGTATTACAAAACAATATAGAAGCTACAAAGTTTTTATTAACACAAAACATAGATGTAAATCACAAATACAAACACAATCATACTTTACTCCATAGTGCTACTTTATATGGTGATATAAATATGGTAAGATTATTGGTACGCAATGGTGCAATGCTTTCTTCAAATGACTTTGGTTTAACAGCAATGAGTGGTGCAAGAGATAGTAACAATAGTGAGATAATATCATTTTTAACAAATAGTTATAATATAGAAGAAAAATGATGATAGAAGATAAAAGTATTGTAACTTCTAGTATAAGTAGAAGAGATTTTTTAAAGTTAAAATCATTTTTGTTGATTTGGTTTTATTTTTTAAACTCTATGGGTATAAATATATTTGCTAATGATATTAAAAATGTGGTGTCTAAAAATGATTATAGTATTTTAGATAGACTGTTGAAGCTTCCATTTAGCCATGAGATAAAAGAGGAGTTGATTTTAAGAGTAGGCTTACAAAAGAAGTATTGTTATGATTCAAAAGGGCAACTACATAGTTTAGATAGATTTTTAAAAGAGACAGTGAACTTTATAGTTTCAAAAAAAGATTTTAATGATTTTAAACTTTTAAGTAGTATAAAAGATACTCAAATAGACCAAACTTATCTTTTTAATACAACAGCAAAACACAATGAACTAGAAAGTATGAAGTATTTGCAAAAAAAGCTTATAGGTTATAAAGATAATAGTATACTACAAGATGCTTTGACTTTTGCTATAAGGTCACAATCTTTAGATACAACTATACATCTTATGCAACATAAACTTAAACTAGATGAAAATACTCAAGAGTTTTTGACAGGTACTCTTAAAAATAGTGAATATGATATATTTTGTAAAAAGCTAAGTGGTACAAAGTATCAAAACTTATTGCCTTATCAAAAGAATATATCGAAAAACTTAAGAAGAGTAGCTAAAAAAGAGCTAAGGTCTACTCTTGGAAGTGATGTGTACTATAAGTATGAAGATGAATTATATAGTGTGGTTTATAACGCTATAGTAGATGTTTATATGAAGTATTATATTGATGATTATAATGTATATATAAATAAAGAAAAAATATATGTAAATGTATGGAAAAATGATAATTTATATAGCACATCTTTTATGAATGAACTTATAAACTCTTTACAAATAAACGGTTTTGATAGAGAAATTACAGATTATGATAGTTACTATGATATAAGTGATGATGATACAAAATCTTGGGTGTTTAAATTAAAAGATAGCAATAAACTGATAACTTCACTCGATGATGAAGGTGGAATTAGTGTTGATATATATGATATGATTAATATTGAGGTGTTGTAAAATATCCTAACCAGACATAAAGATGTCATATACAGACAATATAATATAAAAAATATTTGGAGTAGTATATGAAAATAAAAGTTCACAAAGGTACAAATGAGATAGGTGGAAGTTGTATAGAGTTATCAACTTCAAACACAACGATACTATTGGATTATGGTACACCACTATCTGATGATAGTGTACAAGTAAAGTTAACTTCTACTGTTGATGCTATTTTAATCTCTCATCCTCATCAAGACCATTTTGGAGAGATAGTAAATATAGATAAAGATATACCTGTGTATTGTGGTGAACTTTCACTTGAGTTGATGAACACAACAAAGATATTTACAGGTGGAAAAAAGCTAGAAAACAAGTTTGAGATATTTGAAAAATGGAAAACTTTTAAGATAGGGGAGTTTAAAATAACTCCATATTTAGTGGATCATAGTGCTACAGATGCTTATGCTTTTTTAATAGAATCAGATGATAAGAAATTGTTTTATAGTGGTGACTTTAGAGCAAATGGAAGAAAGTCAAAATTATATGAAAATATGATAAGAGATAAAAATCTAAAAAATATAGATATTTTACTTATGGAAGGGACTATGATACAAAGAGATAATGATAAGTTTCCTACTGAACAAAATGTTGAAGATAAAATATTTGAAACGATTAAAGATACAAATGATTTATCATTTATGATTGGTTCATCACAAAATATTGATAGTATAGTATCTGCTTATAGAGCGTCAAAAAAAGCAAATAAAATATTTGTAATAGATATTTATACAGCTTGGATACTTGAAAAAACAAAACTAGTAAGTAATAGCATTCCTAATATGACTTGGAACGATGTAAAGGTGATAAGTAAATTTGGTGGTAATTATTATAAAAAACTAAAAGAAAACAAAGGGTATTTTAACGATTTTGTTTATAAGGTATTTGATAATGTTGTGGATATAGATGATATTAAAAATGATTGTTCAAAATACCTTATCAAAGTTTCACCTTGGCATATACAAAAAGTTTTGAGTTATTGTGATTTAAGTAGTGCAAATATCATATATTCTCAATGGTTAGGATACTTAAGTGATGAGTTTAGTGATTAAAAAACTGTGAAGTTGTATAAAGAATTACAGAAAAATAATAATTTTGTTTATGCACATACAAGTGGACATGCCAACTTAGATGCTTTGCAAAAGTTTGCATCATCTTTGAAACCTAAAAAACTTATACCAATTCATACAGAATTTAAAGAAGAGTTTACAAGATATTTTGATAATGTATCTGTCTTAGATGATGATGAAACAATGGAGATAAAATGATATTTGTAGAGAAACTTATAGATACAATTATAAAAGGTAAAGATATACCAAAAGTTCAAGTAGAAAGATATATAAGTCCTATATTGGAGATATTTATAGCAGAAGCTTTAACTAAAGTACTTGATGAAAATATAGAATTAATAGCACCAGAGTTTCCAATAAAAAAACAAAAGAATTACCAATCAACAAATATTGATTTTTTATTGATGAGTAAAGACAATCTAATACTTGTAGAATTAAAAACAGATACAAGCTCTAGTAATGATTCTCAAATGAAGTTGTATGAAAAGTTAATAAAAGATGATAATAGTATTGGAGAAAAGTTATATCAGGACTTTTATTCAATCTTACATAAAAGTTCTAAAAAGGATAAGTATAAGACATTTGAAAAAATAATACATAATAAACTAGAAAAAATGAAAGAGCTTAAAAATGCAAAGATTGTTTATATTGTTCCCAAACAGTTGGCAAATAAAGATACATTTAATTGTGAAGATAAAATTGTAATAACTTTTGAAGAACTTTATAAATCTAATGATATAAAACATAAGTATAGTGATGAATGGAAAATAATAACTTCATATTTAAAAAAACTTGATGATAATTAAATATAATTGATAAAGTGAATTTTTGATAGAATTTTCAAATATATTGGTTAATGACTTTGTAGATAATATTGATATAGATATATACTATGATATAAATACTATTTATAAAGCTAGAAACAACCGACTAAAAACTTATTCTAATAATTCTTTAGGCGAGATTAGAGAAGAAACCAATAGTATGATATGTTATGAAAAAATAATAAGCGATAGTGAGTATATATTACTGATAATTCAAAACGATATACTTGGTCTTAGGGTTTATTTTTATGAATATGAAAATGATCAATTAATAAATGATAACTTAGATAAAGAGACTATTTTATCTGAATCTGAAAAATTTGATTCATTAAATATGATAAAATTATTAGATGTAGAGATAGTAAATAAAGAGTTAAATCTTTATAAAGCTATGATCTTAGATATTTTAAAGTAGAATTAATATGTCAACAAAAATGGATAAAAGCTTTTATATTCAAAAAGAAGTAAATGGTATAACTTATAAAGCAGTTGTAAAGTACTGGTCAAAGGATTATAAGGTGGAGTTAGTATCTCCTGAATTTAAAGTTCTTGATCATAGTCATATGCCATATGCAGCACCATCAAGATTTGCAAAAAAAGGTGAAACAACTGAAAGTTTTGTAGATATAGAAGAGATAGCTTTAAATATCTTAGATAATTATATCTTATCTTAAAGGTTAACTATGAAAATTTTACACACAACTGATCTTCATTTTAATAAGCATTGGTTTGAGTGGATAAAAAATCAGCAAAATAATTATGATATATTTTGTATCACAGGAGATTTTCTAGAAGATAAAAAAGAAGAATCTCTTTTAGAGCAAATAGATTGGATAAGTTCTTGGATGAAAGATTTTAAAAAGCCTTTATTTATATGTAGTGGCAATCACGATATTGAAGAACTTGAAAATGAGGATTGGTTCAATAAAATATCAAATATCTATAGTGACAATAGCATCAAAACCATTGATGGTATAAAATTTGCTTGCATTCCGTATATAGCACCAGAATTTTATGAATATGATGAGTGTGATGTGATTCTTTATCATTTACCACCAGCTAAAACTAAAACTGCAATTCATAAGAAGAATGATGAAGATTGGGGTGATAAAGAGTTTTATAGAGTACTAAAAAATGGTATAATACAACCAAAAATTGTACTTTGTGGGCATATGCATTATCCAAGTGAAACAATAGGTAAAATAAAAAATACAACTATTTACAACACAGGTGTAAATAAAAAAAGTGATATACCAAATCACCATATAATTGAGGTTTAATATGGCATACAAACACGACTACGACAAAGCACTCACAAGACTTAGAGTAATACTTCAAAGATTAAATGATGGTGAATCATTAGGTGTAAAAGAACTTGCAGATGAGTTTGGAGTAAGTACAAGAACAATTCAAAGAGACTTCAATGAAAAGCTAGTATCTTCATATCCCATATATCAAGAAAATAAAAAATGGAAAATGCAAGATGGTTTTAAAATAGAAAAGATTCGTGATATTGAAGATCAAATTGTTCTTGATATTATGGAAAAGATTACAGATGGTATAGGTGGTAAGTTTGCATCAAAAGCTCAAAAACTACTTTCAAAGATAAAAAATGATGACTTCAATCCTATCTATACAAAACTTGACCTTGAAGATATAAGTGATGATATAAAACATATAGAGCTACTAGAAAAAGCCATAAAAAATAAATATATCACAAAGTGTAAATATAAACTTGATAATGGCTATGTAGTAGATATATCTATAAAGCCATTGAAAATAGCAAATTTTGAAGGATTTTGGTATCTTATAGCACTTGATGCTAAAAGTGATACTTTAAAAAAGTATTATCTAAAAAACTTATCAAGTATATCATATAAAGATGATACTTTTACAACTGATGATAAGCTTGATACTCTTTTAAAAAACTCTATTTCTATATGGTTTCAACAAAACACAGAACCATTTGAAGTAAAACTTTTTGCAAATAGATCTGCATCAAAATATTTTCAAAGAAGACCACTTCCCACTCAAACTATTGAGTCTTTAAATGAAGATGGAAGTATGGAATTTGTAGTTAAGATTACACATGAGATGGAGATATTGCCTATAGTTAAATATTGGATACCACATTTACAAGTTATAGAGCCTAGTTGGATAAGAGATATTATAAAAGATGATTTAGAAAAATATTTAAAAGATTCAACGTTTGCTG
>JAYEIM010000383.1:0-26485 GCA_034660095.1 Campylobacterota bacterium
GACAAATAATCCTGCAAAACTCAATGGACTAAGAGTTGATATAATAGATAGAGTTCCCGTAAAAGTTGGAAAAACATCACAAAATAGCGAATATCTTAGAGTTAAAAAAGAGAAGATGGAACATCTGCTGTAATGTTAAAAAATAGTTTTAAAAATATAGATTTAGAGTTTGATGATCTATTTTATGAAAGATGTGATAAGTTTATAGCACTACTTCAGCAATGGGGTAAAGTTCATAATTTAACAGCTTCTTTAAAAGATGAAGAGATACAAAATAATATAGTAGATAGCATATATCCTTTAAAGTTTATAGATGATTTTAGCTCACTAGTAGATATAGGAACAGGAGCAGGGTACCCTGGAATGTTACTAGCTATTGCTAGACCTGAAACCAAAGTTACTTTAGTGGAACCAAGAGCAAAAAGAGTTGCTTTTTTGAATTTTGTAAAAAGTGCATTAAAACTTGAAAATGTGATAATTTTACAAAATAGAATTGAAGATATTAAAGCTCAAAATTTTGATATAATTACAAGTAGGGCAGTAACAAATACAACACTACTTTTAGAGTTAACAGAACATATTAAAGATGATAATACGCAGTACCTTTTTTATAAAGGTAGTTTATGTCAAGAAGAGATAGAAGATGCCAAAGTTTACAGTTATGAGTATGAGATAGTAAAAGTTGGTAACCATAGAAATTATTTGTATATGAAAAGGTAAGAAATGATATTTAAGTTTTTAGCAATTGCAGCAGTTTTATTTTTGGTTTATATTGTGTTTTTTAAAAAAAATAGAGAAGCTAGTATGAGAGATAAAGATAAGTCAGGTAAGTATGATGAGATAACAGATACTTTAGTTGAGTGTCCAAAGTGTGGAACATTTGCATCAAAAGATGAATCAATTCTTAGTAATGGAAAGTACTACTGTTCAAAAGAGTGTCTTAAATGATTTTAATTGGTGATAAAAATATCCGATATGAAAATATAGAAAAAATAGATTCTATATCTGATATATCATCAACAAAACCAAATAGTACAGTTCTGTTTAATTTTGATATGGAGTTATTGAAATATACCCAATCTAATGAGATTAATAGTGCTGTTATAGTTAATAATATAAAAGAGATCATATATTCATCATCACTAAATGCTAGATATATAATTGTAAGTCAAGAGTTGTCAAAAATAGCTCAAAAAATAGCTGATAATTATATGTTAGATAGTAAAATATTGGTTATTATTAATAGTGAAGATGAGATGGAACAAAATGCTATAGATGAGATAGATGGTGTTATATATTTAAATAGGATAGAGAATGAAAAATAAAAAAAATAAAGTTAAAAATAAAGCAAATATTAAATTAACATCACCTAAAACACTTGAAGAGTTAAAAGAGATAGGTGAAAAAGATAGATTTTATGGATACTATAAAACTAAAAAAAGGTTTATAAATTGAAAGAAGTATTAGATGTAATAGTTTGGGTTGGATTTGCATTTATTTTATTTATCTTCTTACGAGGCATGAATGAAACCCAAACTCAAAAAAATTTAGATAAACTAGAAGAGATGCAGAAGAGAAAAGAGCAAAAAACACAAGCACAAGAAAAAGAGGAAGATAAATAGAATGATTAAACCATTATTAATAGAGATTGTAGTTGAAGAGTTACCAGCAATTCCATTTTTAAAAGAGTTACCAAATATTGAAAAAAAATGGGTAGATATATTAGAATCAAATGACTTGCTTTGCGAATTTAATTTTTATTATACACCTAGACGACTTGTATTTTGGCATAGAGAATTTAAAATAGCTCAAGATGATAAAGAGGTTGAACAATGGGGTGCTCCACTTGCAATTGCATATAAAGATGGAGAGCCTACAGGAGCGGCACATGGATTTGCTAAAAAATGTGGTGTAGATATAAATGAACTTCAAACTGCTTCAAAAGGTGATAAGGAGTTTTTATATTTTAAACAAACAGTTGAAGGTAAACAATCTGCTGATCTTTTAAATGATATGGTAAATGAATTTATATCAAAACTAAACTTTGGAAAATCTATGAGATGGGGCAGTAGAACTGATAGTTTTATAAGACCAATTAGAGGACTTAGTATAGTTTTAGGAGATGATTTAGTTGATGGTGAACTTTACGGTATGAAATCTACTATGTCAAGTTCAGCTCATAGAATGGTTTCTTATGAACCATTTAGTTTTGAGTTTGCAGGGGATTATTTTTGTAAACTTGATAAAAATGGTGTAATTTTATATCCAAATGAACGAAAAAAGATTATTTTAGAGCAGATGGCTAAAATAGAGAAAGAAAACAGTTTAACAATAGAGATAGATAATGATTTACTTGATGAGGTTGTTGCTATTACAGAATATCCAACTGCATTGTTAGGATCATTTGATGAAGAGTTTTTAGAGCTACCCGAAGAGGTTATAATTGGTTCGATGAAAGAGCATCAAAGGTATTTTGCAGTTTATAATGATGGCAAAATTACAAATAAATTTATAGTTGTTTCAAACTCTTATACAAAAGATTTTAGTCATATAATCGCAGGAAATGAAAAAGTACTTCGACCAAGACTTGCTGATGGTATGTTTTTCTGGAAAAATGATATTAAAAATGGACTAAATAATGAAGGACTTAAAAAAGTAAGTTTTGTTGATGGTTTAGGCTCTATGTTTGATAAGTGTGAAAGAGAAGCCAAAATAGCCAATATTATTGCTAATCAGTTTGATTTAGATGAAGAGAAAGAGTTATTAAAAGAAACAGTTATGTTAAGTAAAGCTGATTTACTAACTGATATGGTTTATGAATTTACAGATTTACAAGGTCTTATGGGGTATTACTATGCTAAAGAAGAGGGGAAAAATGATTTAGTATGTACTGCGTTAAAAGAACAATATCTACCAGATGGTGAAGATAGTAAGTTACCTTCAAATACTTTTAGTTGTGTAGTAGCAATAGCAAATAAACTTGATAACCTTATGGGACTATTTAGTGTAGATATGATTCCAACAGGTAGTCGTGATCCTTTTGCACTTAGACGTGCTGCTGCTGGTATATTTAAAATTGCAATTGAGCATAAATTACATCTTGATATTGAAGATATTATAGATAATTCAAAAGAACAATATCCAAATCTAAACAAATCTCAATTAGTAGAGTTTTTAAATGAAAGATTATATAAACTTTACAATAAAGTAAATCCAAGTGTTATAAGAGCCGTACTAAATAGTAGTGGGAAAAATGATATTTTAAGTGTAAGTTTAAAAATAGAAGCTTTAGCTCCGTTAACTAATAGTGGTGATTTTAAAAGTGCGAGTGATACTTTTAAAAGAGTTGCAAATATTATAAAAGATTTAAATGTTGATGATAAACTAGAAATTGATAGTTCACTTTTTGAAGATGAAGAGGAAAAAGTTTTATTTGACAAGTTTATAAAAGTATCAAATACTATTTATACAACATATGATGAACAGTTAGATGCATTGTTTAGTTTAAAGCCACAATTAGACAACTTTTTTGATAATGTATTTGTAAATCATGAAGATGAAAAGATAAAAATAAACAGAAAAAACTTGATTGGAAATGTTTATAATCTGTTTAGAGATGTTGCGGATATTAAAGAAATTACGATATAAGGAAATTTAAATAATGGATAAAATTTTTAATACAATTACAAATATTGCAATTGGTATAGAACAAGAGGTATTTGGTAATTATAATGACCAATTAAATGAGGAGATATATAATTATTGTAATAATCTTGTCAAAAAAAAATCTCTATTAAATAGTTCAATTAAAGCTATTGTTTCCCAAGATTCAAAACAACTTGAAGATGTAAATGAAAATGGAAAATATATCTTAAGCTATGTTGCAATTGATAATATAGATTTATTAGATTTGAATTTTTCTCTTGGGACTATTATAGCTATTTATGAAGATAGTATTGATTCTAAAAATTTAAAATATAGTTGTTATATAACTTATGGACCAACTTTTCAAATAGTTTGTGCAACACAAGAAAATGGTGTACAATTTTTCTCTTTTGATGGAAAAGAGTTTATAGAACAAGATTCATTTACATTAGAAAACAGAGGTAAAATAAACTCTACTGGTGGCGATGTAACTACATTTAACAAAGAGCATAAAGAACTTATGCAAAACTTTTTTGATAATGGTTATAGACTTAGGTTTTCAAACTCTTTATCTTTAGATACTCATCAAATATTATTTAAAAGAGGTGGTATATATTCATCTCCTTGTACAAAAAAAGATCCAAATGGTATATTAGACTTAGTTTTTGAAGCTTACCCTATCTCTAATATTGTAGAGTTAGCAGGTGGTGAGGCTATTGATGGTAAAGTAAGAATACTAGATATAGAATTAGAAAATGACTTTTCTAAAAAAACACCAATATATTTTGGTTCTAAAGATGAGATTGGAATAGTAAAACAATTTTAATGGATAATAATTATGATTTTATAATTATTGGAGCGGGGATTAGTGGCTGTAGTGTTGCGTATCAGTTATCCCAAAAAAATTTAAATTTAAATATACTTTTAGTAGATAAAAAAAATGATGTAGCACAAGGTGCATCTGGAGCTGCTGGAGCTTTTTTATCTCCACTTTTAGGTAAACCAAATGATTTTAAAGATTTAGTAACAAACTCTTTAAAATATAGCACAACATTATACAAAGAAAATTTTTCAAAGTATATTGATAACTGTGGAACCACTAGAATACCAAAAACAAAACAGGAACAAGAAAAATTTCAAGATTATATCCCTTTTATGGACTTTGAATACAAAAAAGATAAAGATAAAGATGGATATTTTTTTGATATTGGAACAGTAGTAAAAAGCTATGATATTTGTAAAAATATGATAAAAGATGATTCTGTTCAAACTAAATTTGATTATAAAGTAAAAAAGTTAAATTATGATGGTAAGTATTGGATTTTAAATGATGAATTGAAAACCAAAAATATTATACTTACAACTGGTGCTAAAATGGAACTTTTAGATGAGTTTTATATAAATATTAGAGCTGTTTGGGGAAGAAGAATTGATGTAATTACATCTACAAAAGTTGACTATAACTATCATAAAGCATGTTCTGTTTCAAAATCTATAAAAATAGAAAATGATAAATATTTAGTTTCAATTGGTGCAACTCACCATAGAGAAAAAATTGATGTTGATGATATTGATTCAAATATTGATGAGTTGTTTATAAAGGCAAATGATATTATAAATCTAAAAGATACAAAGGTTGTAAATCAGTATGTTGGAGCTAGAGCTTGCAGTATTGATTATTTTCCAATAGTAGCAGATATAATTGATAGTAAAAAAACATTAGAAGAGTTTCCCTATTTAAAAAATGGCACAAATGTTGATTCAAGTAGATTTATAAGGTATAAAAATTTTTATATTTTAAATGGAGTTGGGGGTAGAGGTTTTGTATTAGCTCCATACTTGGCAAAACAGTTAGTTGATAATATAATAGATAAAAAACCCGTAGATAACAATATAAAAGTTGATAGGTTATTTAAAAAAGAGGTAAGAAGGATTAAAATATGAAGATATGGTCTATAATAAAAATAGTAATAATAAGTACAGTAGGATTGGTTTTATTAACATTTTTAACAGTTGATGCACCAGTTAAAATAGAGAAGAAAGAGGTAAATATAAAAGATTTACCTCAAACAGTAGAGTTAATTGGTTTTGAAGATCAAAAGTTTACTACAAGTAGTATTATAAAAAAAGATACAGTAATATTTGTAGGAAATCATGAATCAATAGTACTGGCAAATGATTTATATAAAATGTTAAACTTAAAAGATGGACAGTTTATAATAGTGTCAAATGTATCAGATGCACCTTGGTTTATAAAGAGGTGGCAAGCTCATACAAAAAATGAACAATTAAAAGGGGAAAAACATCTACCTTGGATATATGATAGAGATGGTGGAATTAGAAATTTCCTACAAGTACCTACATCGGATGCTATAAAATATTTTGTTTATAAAGTAAATGAAAGTGGAATTATTGATAAAATTTATATAGGTAAAGTTAAAGTTGGTACTATAGACGGTGCTATGAGTGAAAGTGAAATAAAAGAAAATTTATCAGAAGTTGTAACTAAGCTAATAAATAAAAATTAAATTGCCAGAAGAGTTTATTACTCTTCTAACATTCTATCTTGCATTTTTTCAATTGCATTTTCTAAATGTTCTACATCTAGTCCAAACTCTTTTGCTTTTGCTATACCAGCTTCTGCAAATTGATCACCAAGTGGATCTGTAACATTACATATCGTTTTTACAACATTTAATATCTGTATCTCTTGTTTGTAATTAGATGGACAATTTTCTAAATCATCAGCATATTTAATCATATCTACTAGTGCATCACTTAAATTCCAATGTTTAAATATAGAAGATGTTACTTGCGTTGATGTTACATTAAAGTATTTCTTTTCTATTTCAGATATATCAAATGGATTTTGAACTATTTTTGCATGAAATTCATCGCTAATTTTATCTTCTATTGCAACACCTGATAATATAAATCTACCAGTTTCTAGTAAAAATATAGGTAAAACAAGCTCCTCTTTTAAATGATTATCAATTTTTCCAATCCAAAGTGATAATAAATTTGATGACATATTTGCAAGTCTCATAAATTTATCAGCATTTATACCATAAGCACTTAAATTAGTATCAAGTGCATTTTTAATTGCACTACCAAATGCAATAGATAAAGTAAAGTTAACACCAAGTAAGTGTATAGCACGACTTGTTGTTTCAACTTTATTGTTAAAACCAAACATTGCAGAGTTTGAAACTTTTAGTAAAGTTGCTACAATAAGAGGATCTTGTTCTATAATTGTTAATAGTACATCTAAATCTTTTTTTGATGATCTTTTAAATTCTTCAAGATCTAATATAGTTTTCGGTAACGGTGGTAAAGAGTCAATCTTTTTCGTTAAGCTTTCTTTCATGAAATATCCTAAATTATTTTTTGTACATAATTATATCACAATAAATGTTTATATTCTTTTAGATAAGATATAAAATAGTAATAAATTTTTCAATTTAATTATAAATTATAATTTAATTATATTTATGATAAAATTTTATATATTAATAAATGGAGAAATTATGAATAAAATGTTACGAAATACGATGTTGTCAGCTACTGCTATAGCTCTACTTGCAGGTTGTGGTGGAAATAAATTAGATGTGTTATCATATCCTAAACAAGTAAAAACAAAAGTTCAAATTCCTGAAATTTGTATGCCTAAATACAAATCAGCTATGCCTACAGTTGCAGTTATGGAGTTTACTAATAACTCGACATTTGGAAAAGCAGAGATCTCTACAAATAAATCTCAAAGTGAAAAAGTTAGAAAAAGTGCTGCTGTTGTAGGAATAGTAGCTACGCCAGTTGGAGTTGGAGTTGGTGGAGCATCTGTTAGTAAAACAAATACAAAATCTAAATCTACAAATGTAAAAAGAAGTGTTGATGCCAAATTATCATCTTCAGTAACAGGTCCATTAGAATCTCTTATAGTAAATTCTGGTGGAGCAAAACTTTTCACAAGATCAGATATGGCAAAAATAGATGCAGAACTACAATTTCAAGATAGTGGTTTAGTTGATCCAGATTCTGCAGTTGAATTTGGTAAAACTTCTGGTGTTAGATATATAATTACAGGTTCAATTGATAATGTTGATCAAAAATATAGAAGTAATGAAGCAGCCGCAGGTGCAGTAAGTAATGCAACTGCTAAGTCTGACAACCAATCAGTAAGGCTTTTAGGTTCTCTAATGAAATTAGGTGCTTCAGTTACAGATGGTATGGTTATCACAACAAAACTTACTGTTAAAATGCTAGATGTTCAAACAGGTAAAATTATATTTAGTAAAACACTGGAGGAAAATGCAAATATTGGTAAAATACCAGAGCCAAGTTATGACCAAGTTGTTGGTGGTATAAAAAAAGCTATGATGGATGCGCTGCCAACATTAAATAAAGATTTTGCTAATTATTTTGCAGTTAAAGGTTATATTACAAAAATTAAAGCAAACGGTGATGATAGAATTGCACAACTTAATATAGGTAGAGATTTAAAAGTTGTTGAAAATCAACTATTTAAAGTGTATTCATTTGAAGAGAGTGAAGATCCAATGAGTGGTGAAAAATCTTGTGATGTTATAGAAACAAATACACAACTTAGAGCTTCTCAACAAATACAACCTAAGACTACATGGGCAACAGTAGAAGAGGGCGAAGCTAGTTCATTAAAATTAGGTCAGTTAGTACAAAAGTCTCATGAAAAGGCTGGTTTTGCAATTCCTAAATTCTAAAACCTTACTATTGTCTGCTACAATCACTTTAATACTAAGTGGTTGTGTTTCTAATATGTTGCCTAAAAAAGAAACAAATGTACAGTTACCATCTTGGTATATTAACTCTCCTACAAATACAACTTTATTTATATATGGAGAGGGTGAAGGTGGCTCTATAAAAGAAGCAAAAAGTAATGCTTTAGATACTATGGCATCTAGACTTGTAGTTAGTGTATCTTCAAGTATGACTACAACTACAAATACAAGTAGAAGTTCTACTAGTGGATCATCTTATAGTAAAGATGTAAGTAAAAGTGTAAAATTAGATGTTGAAAAGATTAAGTTTACAAATGCTAAAGCTAAACAAAGTATAAATATTGGCGATAAGTTTTATGTGCTTATGAAAGTAAATAGAGAAGATCTATTTGACAATAAGAAAAAAGAGTTTGATATAAATGATAAAAGAATTGATACACAATATAATTCATTAGCAGATCTTGCTAAACTTGAACAGATACATACTTTACAAGATATGTATCCTAAAGTTATCAATGGAAAAAGGGAAGCTATAGTTTTAAATGCTATAAAAAATGACTTTGATCAGGCACCTTTTTTAGAAAAATATGATTCATATATAGATGCTATTTATGATCTTAAAAGTTCATCTATAATTGTTGTTCAAACGAATAGTAAAGAGAAATATTTTGCAGATCAATTGATAGACCAATTAAATCAAGAAAAGTTTAAAATCTCTACAAATAGTGATGATGGTGATATAGTTATAAAAATTAACAATAAAGTTAAATATAGTGTTGCAAGAGGGTGGAATATTGCAAAAGTTTCAACTACATTATCTGTTGTATCCAAAGGTAAAATTGTTTCAAATAAGATAATTAGTACAGTTGGTAGATCATCAACTTCTAAGGAAAGTGCTTTAGAAAATGGATCTTTAAGTTTTATAAAAAAGATAAGAAAAGAGAGTTTGGATAAAGTGATATTTAGTAAATAATTACTTTGTTTAGTTTATAGAAGCATAGTATATTTTATACTATGCTTTTTTATTGTTAAGATTTTTTAATATACTTTGTAAGTATCATAATTTTTACGCCATTTACACGACCTTCAATATGATCTGCATCATCTCTTGGAAGCCCAATGTTTCGCACAGCAGTTCCCCTTTTGGCTGTAAATCCAGTACCTTTAACATCTAAATCTTTTATAATAGTTACAGTGTCACCTGAGCTTAAAACTACACCATTGTTATCTCTATGTATAGTTTTATTTTCTTGCTCAAATAATCCTTCTTCTGCCCAAGCTTTAATGTCATCTTCAAGATATAACATATCTAGTAAATCTTGATTTCCTATAGTTTTTAGCAGCCTGTAAGCAACAACCTTAACAGCATCAACTTCACTCCACATACTATCATTTAAACAATGCCAATGATTTTCATCTAAATTACTAAAGTCTTCTAATTGCTCTTTACATTTTGAACACACAAGTATTGTTTTATCTATACTTCCATCGCTTGGATTTACTTCATAAGCTGATAAATCTTCAGCTGAACTACATAGTTCACAAACTCCACCACTTCTAGTATTTAATTTCTCTTCTAAACTCACATATTTCCTTTTTTTATTATCTTAGCTATAACTACTCTATCAAATCTTCTAAAAATTGTTTTTCATCAAAATTTAAATTTAAATGTTTAGCAATAACTCTTAAATCTCGTTCGGCATTTCCTAAACATGATGTAGCCCCTGGGCTTGGAGTCATATTGAAAATAACTCCAGTTCCTGGATTTATAGAAGCTTCTCCTAGCATCAGTTTTTCTTTCTCTTTATCTAAAACTTGTGGTCTAACTCCACCAAATCCATTAGCATAAGTTAAATCATCAACACTAAGAGATGGAACAATTTTTCTTGCTGCTTTTACAAATAGTGATTTATTGATATATGGTATCTCGTAAGTAAAATTTTTTAATAGGTAGTTTCTTATATCACTATCTTTAAGTAGATCCCAAAAGATTTTTACTATATGAAAATCAAAATTAAGTGTTTTAAAGAAGTCTAAATATGTACCAGGCTTATATCTTTCAAGCTTAGGAAGTACTAGTGCAGTTGGTCCAAATCTTGTTTTTCCATCCATTAAAATATCTGGATCGCCATGAAGTGCTGCAAATGGTAGTTTATTGTTTTGTACCATATATACCTTACCATTTAAAAATTCATCATTAGTTATATAAAAACTTCCAGCAACTGGTAAACAACCCATATGTTTACCATAACCCATTTTATGAGCTAAGAAAAGAGAATGTGCACCAGCATTTACAACAACAAAATTTGCTGTATATTTTGAGCCATTTGTACAAACTACCTCAAAAGTTTTATCCTCTTTTTGTATTATATCTTCAACTTGAGAATTAAAAAATGTTTCTGTTACAACATCTTCATCTATTTTATTTGCTTCTTTTACAAGCTCTTCTGACATTCTTCCAAAATCTACAGTAGTATATTGTGTATCTGTCCCCATAGCTACAATAGGCTCTTCTCTCACTTTTGTTTGTTCTTTATCTGTGTATACAAGTTTCGGTTCTTTTATTTTAAGTTCTTCAACTCCCCAAAGTTCTAAATATGGGAAAAGCTCTTTAAACTCATGGTATCTATTTGTGATAAAATCAACCTCTTTGTTTCCAACACCTAGCGCCATTTTTTGATGTTTAAACATAATTTTATCTTGTAAATCATATTGTAAACAAAATTTCTCAACCATTTTTGCTGTTCTTTTTGTTACTTTTGCTTTTTCAAGTGTATAGTTAGTTTCAATATCTCCAATATGAACAGTTTGTGAATTTGCTCCACCTCTTGTATTTAATGTAGCTAGTGCTTCATATTTTTCAAGCATGCATATAGATTTTACATCTGTATATTTTGCTAATTCATAATAGATGGAAGCTCCAGAGATACCCCCACCAACAATTAAAACATCATAGTGTTTGTTATTCATTTTATTATCCCTTTAAAGTGTTTCAATTTGTGCTGCTAAATCTTTAGCAATTTTTTCATAGTTTTTAATATCTAAAAGTCTATCTTGACCTCTTTGACCAATTTTAGCCACTTCATCTTTTGACAGTGTTGTAATATATTCAATTTTTTGTTTGATACTTTGACTACTAAATCCACAAAACCATGCATCTATATTGTCTTTGAAAATTCCACTAGCATGTGCTGTATTTGTCATAATTGTAGGTACAGCTGATGAGTAGTAATCAAATGTTTTAATAGGTACAGATGTGTTATATACAGGGATATCTGGCAATAATGAGATCCCAACATCAGCTTTTGAGATAATATCTAAAAGCTCATCTTTATCTCTTGCATTTATAATTAAAATATTATCTTTAATATTTTTATATTTGTCCATAAGCTCATTGGCATATTTTGTATCTAATGTTGAGATACTTAAGTGCCATTTATTACTCTCTACTTTGGAAAATGCATCTAAAATAACATCAAATTCTCTTAGTTTATCAAGAGTTCCCTCATAGATAAATCTTTTCTCTTCCCCTTGATGTTGTAGGTTTGGGTGTAATTTATTTGGATCGATTCCAGCAGGGCAAATAAATGTTTTGATAGTAACATCGCAAAATAGATCTTGATGCATACTTTTAGATGTTGGAAGGAAAAAATCAGCTTTGTTTATAATTTTAAAGTTCTTATTTACTGCAAAAGATGTAAATACTTTATCCATAAGTGTAGCTTTATTATTTGCAATATCAGATTTTAGTTGTGCTCTTCTTTTTGGAAAAGATAGTCTATATCCAGTTTTAAAATTATAATTATTTTTTTGCTTAATTACATGTTCTAAAATATCCATATCATTTCTAACTATAACAAATTCATAACTATCAACATCAACACTATTTCTTTTTAATTCATCTAGAAGAGAAGTTTTATATCTTGTTGGTACAACAAACCTATGTTCATCTTTTTTTTCAAAATCAGACTTAAATTCTGTAAAATAAACAATATCAATTGTTAAATATTTTTTTAAATAAGTTTCAAACAATGCACCAATAAAACTATGATCAACATACTCACCTTGATCTGTTATATATAATAATTTTTTCATATATTCACCCTTTAATTACTTTTATGAATTATAGCACTTTTGTACTTTATTGATTTTTAATAAATATTATTATATAATACATTTACAAAGTCAATCACTGCGTAGCGGGGGTTGACTATTTTTTTGGAAGAATTACAATTTCAAGCTCATCACCTAAATCATTTACTTTTAACAATTTTGACTTGATTATTTCAAAATCTTTATTTAATTTTTTACCTAATACATATCTACCAATTGGAGATACAATTAAATCTGCTAATTGAATAGCATTAGTATTTAAGTAAGTTCAAATATAAAATCAGAAGGGAAACGCTTTATATTTCTTGTAACTGCTTTATTCAAATTTTTAGTTTCCACTTGATACAACTTTGCTAAGTCACTATCTAGCATAACTTTTGTATCTCTTATATTGTAAATTTTAGTTTTTATATTAACATTTATCATATCCATATTCTTTACTCCTATATTTATAAAAGTATCATACTATAAGATTTTTGGATTGTTAAAAAATATGTCATTTTGTTAAGTTTTTTCATTTGGTCTAAAGCCTATTAGGTTTTTATCTATATCTTTTGTATCTCTTAAAATCTGATTTAATAAATGAAATGCTTCATCAATTCTCTCAGTATTGTAATTCATTTGTTCTTGGTCTATTT
The DNA here is from genome assembly GCA_034660095.1 of Campylobacterota bacterium. Lineage (GTDB taxonomy): Bacteria > Campylobacterota > Campylobacteria > Campylobacterales > Arcobacteraceae > JAIOSF01. The sequence goes on from JAYEIM010000383.1 coordinate 13,151, forward strand.
TGATCGTTTGTTCTATCTCTTTTAGTTTTTTTGTTACATCATTGTATTCAAGTGCAAATTCTCTTATTTTTGTAAATGTTCGCATTATTTGGATATTTACTTCTATAGAAATATTACTTTTTAAGACTGATGACAACATTGCTATCCCATTTTGAGTAAATACATAGGGATAAGTTCTTGTCATTGTAAAATTTGTGGTCACAAATTGTGACCGCAAATTTTCTAACTCTTCCCTTGATAGTTGAAATCTAAAATCATTAGGAAATCTTTTTATATTTCTTTTTACTGCTTGATTTAAAACTTTTGTTTCTACTTGATACAACTTTGCTAAGTCACTATCTAGCATAACTTTTGTATCTCTTATATTGTAAATTTTAGTTTTTATATTATCATTTATCATATCCATCTTCTTTACTCCTATATTTATAAAAGTATCATACTATAAGATTTTTGGATTGTTAAAAAGTATTGCATTTTGTAATGTTTTTGGTTTTTCATTTTATTACTTTACTTATATTGATTTTATAATATTCCTTTAACTTGTCCATTTATTTAAAGTTACCTGTCCCCTTTATCTCCCTTTATCTATTTTGTGCCAATTAATACAATAAAAGTAATTAAAAGGGCGTTTTTCAAAGTAGCCCATTGGAGGTAAACTATAGCAAAATAGCCACAAGTGCGAAGATAAGTCGTGTCAAACTCTATGATTATATCACTTATTTAAACGATGGGCAAATGCTACTTCTTTACCCTAGTTCCCATCGTCCTCGATGGGAATTCATACTTGTATTTTTCTATTTATAATTATTCAAACACCAATATACACTCCCATCGAGGACGATGGGAGCGAGCTAAAACTGTAATAATACAAGTGATATAAAATAGATTAAGTAACTATAAAATATATCCTAAAAGCCAACCAAGAGCAAATCCAATAAGATGTGCATACCAAGCAACAGGAAGTCCTAAAAGTAGGGGTGCAAAAGATATTAAAAGTACCCAGATTATGATACCTTTTCTTTGATATTTATCTTTTAGTGCAAACCAACCAAGAAGAACACTTATAGCACCACTTGCACCAACTAAATTTACCCAATCACCTGTAAAGTACATATAAGCTAAACTTCCTATTGATGTAAGAATCCCACCTATAAAGTATAAAAGTAAATATTTAAATTTACCTAGATACTGTTCAATCATATTTCCAAACTGATACAATACAAACATATTCATCAAAATATGTGCAACGCCTCCATGTACAAACATAGTTGAAAGAAGTTGATAATAAAATTCATTTCTAAAAAAATAGATATTTAAACCTAAATATACATCTCCATACTCTATATTATTTTGGATACCAAACATTATGATGTTTATTAAAATTATTATATTTGTTAAGGTAAATATTTTATTATTTTGCATCATTTATCTTTTTTGTATTATTTAGTTTATGAGATAGAGCTATTTGTTTAGCTCTTGCATCTATAATATTTTGTTTTTGTTGTGCCTCTAGTTCTCTTTGTTTTTTAGCCTCTTGTGCAGGTACAACATATACAGTATAAAATATAACTGAAACACACATAATAATAATAGTAATAAGAGAATAAAAGTTATTTATAACTGTACTTTGTCTTTTTTCAGACTTAAATACTTTATTTTGTAATTCGTTAATATATTCTATTCTATCATCATATTTATCGTTTTGTGTATCGTTCATAATCTATACTAAACCGTGATTTAAAACCTCTTCTATTTTATTTATTGGTATTATCTCTATATTTTCTTTAACTTCATCAGGTATATCTTTAAGATCTCTTTTGAAGTTTTTTGTAGGAATTAAAACTTTTTTCATTTTAGCTTTATATGCAGCTATTAGTTTCTCTTTTAATCCACCAATAGGGAGTATTTTACCTGTTAATGTAACTTCTCCTGTCATAGCTAAAGTTGAATCTACTTTTTTGTTTGATAAAATAGATGCAATAACTAAACACATAGCAGCTCCAGCACTTGGTCCATCTTTTGGTGTTGCACCTTCAGGAATATGCATATGTATATCAGTAGTTTTATATGTTGCATTTTTAAGCTTTTTCTTTGCTATTAAACCTTTTACAACACTGTGTGCAATTCTGGCTGACTCTTTCATAACATCACCCATATTTCCAGTAAGTGATAAGGTCCCTTTACCTTCAAATTTTGCAGTTTCTATTTTTAGAACATCTCCACCAACACTTGTCCACGCAAGACCGTTTACAATTCCTATACTATTTGTTTTAGAAGCTGGATCTATTTCAAATACTGGACTATCAAGATAATCTTCTAAATTTTTTGTGTTTATAGTTACTTTTTTTAACTCTTTGTCATAAACCAACTCTTTTACAACTTTTCTATAAAGTTTACTAAAAACTCTTCTTAGATTTCTAACTCCAGCTTCTCTTGTAAATTTTTCTACAATTAGTTCAATAGTAGCCTTACTTAAATTTATCTCTGATTTTTTTAATCCATGTTTTTTTAACTCTTGAGGAATTAAATAGTTTGATGCTATATGAAACTTTTCATTTGGAGTATAGCTACTCATCTGTATAAATTCCATTCTATCTCTAAGTGGTGCAGGTATTTTTCCAGCATTATTTGCTGTTGCTATAAATATACAAGAGCTAAGATCAATCTCAAAATTAAGATATAAGTCTCTAAAAGCATGATTTTGTTCTGGATCTAAAATCTCAAGCATAACTGCGCTTGGATCACCTTTGTGTGAAGCTCCAATTTTATCTATCTCATCTAAAACTATAACAGGATTCATTTTTTTTGCAGTTGTAAGTCCATGAACAATTCGCCCTGGCATAGCTCCCACATAAGTTCTTCTATGTCCTCTTAACTCATTTACATCTTCCATACCACCTAGTGCTATTCTTACAAGTGGTCTTTTTAATGCTGTAGCAATAGAGTTTGCCAAAGAGGTTTTACCAACCCCTGGAGGTCCTATAAAACATAAAACAGTACTATTATCTTTATTGTTTTCTATTTTTCTACTTTCAAGTAGTTGTTTTACTGAAAAAAACTCTATAATTCTATCTTTTGGTTCTTTTAGTGCATAATGATCTATATTTAGCTGCTCCTCAACCTCTTCAACTTCAATTTTAGTTTTTGCAGTTTTATCAAAAGGTATCTCTAAAACAGACTCTATATATGTTTGTAAAGTTGATGCATCACCACTATCTGGATGTATTCTACTTAGTTTATCTATCTGTTTTTTTGTCTCTTTATATCCAGCTTTTGGCATATGTTTTTTTAATAGTTTTAGTTTTCTTTTAAACTCTGCTATCTCTTTATCTTTTGTATTGTCTGAACCTAACTCTTTTTGAATTGTTCTTAACTGCTCTTTTAAAATATAATCTTTTTGATGCTTATCTAGTTTTGTATTAACTTTTTTTTGAATCTCATTTTTAAGTTTAAAACTCTCTATCTCTTGTTTTAGATGATCTATGATTCCTAATAATCTTTTGTTTATATTAATCTCTTTGAAAAGTGAATATGCTTCCTCATTTGATATCTGTATCACTGAAGATATAAGATCAGCAATTCTCACAGGATCAAAACTCTCTTCAATAGTTTTAATAAGATCTATTGGAAACTTAGTGTTTAGTTTCGAATATTTATTTACAGTATTTCTTAATATATCTAGTATAGCGTTTATCTCTTCAGTATCATATGGTAAAGTTGGAAGTACATCAACTATTCCCATTAGTGGAGAACCATTTACAATCTCCTCTATTTTTACTTTTTCTAAACCTTGAAACAATACTTTTACTCTACCATCTGGCAAAGTTATTTTTCTCATTATATTTCCAACAACTGCTACATTATAAAATTCGTTTGTATTTTTTTCAGTTGTATTTTTACTAACAGCTACTGTTATAAGTTTGTTGTTGTTTATAGCATATTCTACTGCATTTATATTTTGTTCATCACTTATAAATATTGGTGCAATCATAAAAGGGTATAAAAATATACTATCTTCTATAAGTATTGGTAGTCTATCTGGAAAATTATCATAATCTGTCAATTTCATTTAAAGTCCTCTATTATTCAAACATATATCTGTACCAAGGTACATCTATATCTTCTATCTCTTCTATTTTTTCCCAGTTTTGTTCAGCTTTTTTAGTATAATATTTTTGAGCTTTTGGTTTATCTACTCGTCCATATAAAGAGGCTATCTCTTTATCAAAAACTGATTTTGTCATACTGAGTCTTGATTTTATTGTTTGTACTAAATATATAAATTCTGATTTTGGATATTTTTTTATAAATTCATCAGTTTGTTTAATTGTTTTATTTAGCAGTTCTTGTTCTCTAAATTGACTTTTAAAAGCTAAAAAATTTGATTTTATTTTTAGATATCTTATGTAGTCTGCATTTTTCTTTAAACTAAATCTTTTAAGATATTCATCAAAATAGTAGTTAGCCATAGCATACTCTTCATCTTCCATATGAGTAGTTGCTATAATCATAATTGCACTTGGAAGCAATGGGGAGTTTCTATGTTCTGATTCTAAAGATGTAAATGTATCATCTGCTTCATCAATTTGATAGTTAGATATCTGCTTTATCATTTTATTGTACCAATAAATTGCAGGTTTATTGTACTCCTCATTATCTTTGGCTGAACAGCCTGTAAATATATATACGAATGTTATCAATAATAAAATATTTAAAATTTTATTTTGCATCAATTTCCTTTTAATTGTTTAATGAATTGAGATTTTATCCAATATATCCAAAATGGTAGTTAAAATTGAGAGAATTATAAATAATTTATAATGTATAATAAATTTGACATTTTTATTTAAAATAGTTATAATGACTTATATATTATACAATGATAGGGTTTTAAATGGATTTTAAAGAGTTTGGAAACAATATTTCACTTTTAAGAAAAAAGAAAAAAATATCTCAAGAATTATTATCTAAAGATATAGGAATATCTAGAGCAACATTAAGTTCTTTTGAAAATGGAAGAGGTGTTGATATTGGATTTAAAAAAGTATTGCATATTGTTGATTATTTAGGATATAAAATTGTGATTAAAGAGAATTCTATTTTTCCAACATTTGAGGAACTAAGAGATGGACAATAGTTTAACAGTAAATATAAACTATATTCTGTATAATATTATTATGAATAAAAAAAATAGTTTTACCCTTTTTGAGATACTTATATCTTTGGTTATTTTTGCCATAGTATTATCTGGTGTTCAAAAATTATTTGTAGATGACAATGCCATATCTATCTATTATGAACTTCAAGAGTTAGAAAATGATTTTACCTCTACTAAAACTATTGGTGAAACTTCAAATATAAAATTTCAACAACATTAACTTAAATTATTCAGTAGTTATTTCATAAGCACCATAAGCAAATGCTATAATAAATGCAATTGCTGTAATTGTTATTGTAATTGTTGCAGCCGTCATTTTATATCCTTTAATTCATCTGTTTTTTTATGTAATTTTTTTGCTAAAAAAATAAAAATAAGCAACAATAATAGTAATAATATATTGCCAATAAAAAATATATAATCTAGGTGGTGGCTTAAATATATTTTGATTACACCTGAACCAATAGAAATAATCAATGCTAAACACATTGTCATATATAATCTAATATTATTTATAAAATCTTTTACTCTATCTAAATCTGCCATAAATAATTATATTAAAAATAATATTAAAACGGTATAAAATTTCAACAACATTAAGATACAATACAAACTTATAAAATAAAAAGGATACTAAAATATGGATAATATCTATGTGTTAAACATTGAGAGAGCAGTTTTGAGTTCTGTGTTGTTTGATCATGAGATTATTGAAGATATTTTAGGAGTTCTTAAACCTACTGATTTTTATCTACCTGCACATCAAAAAGTATTTGCAGTTATGGAACAATTAAATCATGCAGATATGCCAATAGATGAAGATTTTATAAGAAAAAGAGTTGATAGTAAAGAGGTAAGTGATTCTATACTTATAGAGATACTTTCTGCAAATCCTATATCAAATACAATGTCTTATGTAAAAGAGATAAAAGATGGTGCAGTAAAAAGAGAGTTAGCATCACTTGCAACAGAGATAAAAAAACTTACAATTGAAGATAGTGTTACAGCCCAAGATGCTGTAGATCAAGTACAAAATAATCTTTATAATATAACTATGGATAGTGCAAGTAGTGAACTAAAAGATATGCAAACTGTTATTGATAACACAAGAGAGCATATAAGAAAAATGCAAGAGAAGGGTACAAGTTATCTTACTGGTCAAACTACTGGGTTTTATGCTTTAGATAAAAAAACTACAGGATTTAATCCTGGTGATTTGGTTATCATTGCTGCAAGACCTGCCATGGGTAAAACGGCAATTGTTTTAAATACAACACTACAAAACCTTGAAAAAGATGATGGTGTTATATTTTTCTCTTTAGAGATGCCAGAGACTCAACTTATGACAAGACTTATTAGTGCTAAGACAGGAATTCCACTTCAAAATGTTAGAAAAGGGGAACTAGATCCAACACAAGCAAATAAAGTGGAAGAGGCTTTTGTTGAGTTAAGTAGTAAAAAACTTTTTGTTGATGATAGTGGAAATGTAAATATCAATCAACTAAGAGCAAGAGTTAGAAAAATAGCACAAAATGAGAACAATAATATTAAGCTTGTAATTGTCGATTATTTACAACTTATGAGTGGTACAGGTGGTCAAGATAGACGGCTTACTGTAGATGAGATAAGTAGGGGATTAAAACTTCTTGCAAGAGAGATACAAATACCTATAGTTGCACTTTCTCAGCTAAATAGAGGTTTAGAGGGGCGACCAGATAAAAGACCAATGTTAAGTGATATTAGAGAGTCTGGGGCTATTGAACAAGATGCAGATATCATAATGTTTGTATATAGAGATGATATATATAAAGAGAGAGATGAGCAAAGAAAAGAGAAAGAATCTTTAGATAAAGGTGAAACTCCACCATATAAAAGTGCATTTATAGATAAACCTATAGAGGAAGCAGAAATTATTATAGGTAAGCAAAGAAATGGTGCAATTGGTACAGTAAAACTTGATTTTCATAAAGAGCTTACAAAATTTGTAGATAAAGAGGATGCCTTTGGGCAATCACCAGTAATCACAACTTATGAATCAGTTGCAGATGCTTCAAAACCAACAAATATAGATATACCAGATGGTATGGAACCAATAAATCCACAACAAAACCAGCAAGTACCACCTACATCTAATCCACAAATCGATATAGATGTTGATATTCCAGATATTTTTTAATAATAATTTTTTTAAAGGGCAATAATATGGCAAAATATATACTTTTTGATACAGAAACAACAGGGGCAGGGGATGAAGATAAAATAATTCAAATTGGTGGTATGATAATAAGTAGTAAAACTGATGTAGAGGTTTATGATGAGTTATGTAGTACTACTCTTCCTATTAAAATTGAAGCTATGGAGGTTCACAATATCACCCCTGATCTTATAGAATCAAAAGCTCCATTTATACAAACAAAATTTTACAATAAACTTTTAGAGTTAAATAACCAATCAAACTATCTAATAGCTCACAATATTAACTTTGATTTAGGGATGTTAAATAAAGAGGGATTTGAAAACAACTTTACACTAATAGATACTTTAAGATGTGCAAAACATCTATACCCAGAACTTCCATACCATAGACTTCAATATATAAGATATGCTTTAGAGTTATATAAAACAGAAAGCAAAGAAGCAAAAGATTTAAATATAGTTATAAAAGCACATGATGCTATTGGTGATGTATTGGTTATGAAACTATTTTTGCGAAAGCTTGTGGTTAAATGTAGTGAAATTTATCCTGATTATAATGCTATGGAAAAGTTAGCTGAGCTTACTCGTACACCTGTATTAATAGAAACTTTTAAATTTGGAAAATATAAAGGTGCAAGTATAAAAGAGGTTGCCTCTAAAGATAGTGGATATCTTCAATGGATGAGGTCAAATATGAAAGATCTTGATGAAGATATGAAATATACTATAGATAAAGCTTTAAGCTAAATAGTAAAAATGCAATATTTAACACTATAAATCCTTTTTTACTAACAATAGAGTAAAAACTAACTAAAGCATAGATGATAAAAAACCATAGTGGTGTTTCTACAGATTCAACAACTATATTTAAATCTAAAACTTTTAATAATAGATCATCAAACAACCATCCAAATTGTATCAAATGTAAAAAAGCAACCAATGGATAAAATATTGTAAATAATAGTGTTAAAATAGGAGAGTATAGTTGCATTAAGCTTGTGTCTTCAAAAAAATAATGTACTATTGGATTCATAGCAAAATATATCCAAAAATTAAAAACTAAAAATTGTAAATACTTATTCATATTTTTAAAATAATGTATAAATAAAAATATATAAAATACACCAGTTACACTAAACCAAAGAGATAAAGAAAATAAAAGCCTAGGAAATAGGGCGATTATAAATAACACTATAATTAAAAGTGTTTCAAATGAAAATATTTTTATATTGTTTCTCAACAAAAATAACCCAAATACAAACATAACAAATGCTCTTAAAAGCGATGGGACTAAATCTACAAAAAGCAAATAGCTAAATAGTATAATAGATACAACAATCAATATATCAAATCTTTTATTTCTATATGGTATATATTTTTGATGAATTTGCTTATATATGAGGTGTATTAAAAAATATAGTACAAAACTAATAACACCCAAATGAAATCCAGAGATAGCTACAAGATGTGATATCCCAAATGATGAACATACTTCTCTTATATTTTGACTTATATTTGTGGCTAGAAATAGAGCAGAATACAGTGAAGATATATCTTTATTTTGATGTTGAGAATTTATATAGTTATAAATTGTTTGTTTTTTAGTTGTGGTAGTTTCTAGCAAAGTTAATGCAAAACTTTTTCCATAAAAACCTTTTAAATATTGAAAAAAACTTATATCTTTTGTAACTATAAATAGGTTAATATTTTGCAATTTTTTATAATTATGATTAGTATATGATGAGGTGAAAAAAGTGAAACCCAGATCACTATTTTGTGTTTGGAGTTTTAGTACATTATATTTTTGTTTCTCATATATATTTAATATAATTGCATCTGTTTGGAAAACCTCAATATTTGTAAATCTTTTATAGTCTATAAAGTGTAGATATATATTTACACAAAATATTATAAATATTGAGATAAAAAAGTAACTTTTCTCTTTTTTATCTTTAAATAGAGGTAAGGACTCCATTTGTTAATATTATGTTAATGATGATGTTTGATAAAGGTTCATAAGTCCATCATAAAAATCTTCACTTTTAAACTCATCTATTACTCCAGATGATGTAGATAGATTTTGGTGAATCTTTTTTAATGATGCTTTTCTATCAGGATAAAGTTCCCCTAAAATAATAGATGATATCTCTTTTCTCATAAGTATTGCAGGTGGAATTATACCTAGTCTAAACATCTCCATGATAGAATCATTATGGTACTTTACATGATGATGTGAGCCATGTGGACAAGCATTTGTACTTACAAGTGTTGTACATCTATCACAATAAACAAATTCACTCATGATCTCTATCTCTAAATTTATTTGTTCTAAATTATCTACAATAGATATAAGTTTTTTATCTTCCCAATATGCACCAAGTCCAGCATGATTTTGTCCAACTATAAGTTTTGTTGCACCATAGTTTTTTGATACGATAGCATTAAGTAGTAGTTCGTTTAATCCACCAAATATATATGTGTGCTTTAAAGGTACTAACAGTACTCTATCTTTTGGTATAAAATTGTCTATAAAATGTTTTAATGTTTTGTATCTAATATCGTAGTTTAACTCTTCATCTTGATATGGTTTTTGTAAAAATATAACTAATAGATCACATTGAACCAGTGCTGTTCTTATAAGTCTTTCATGTACTCTATGAAAAGGTTTACCAGATACTACAAGTGAAGATATATTTTTGGCATTAAGAGTTTCAATAGTATCTTTAGTTTTTGTTAAACTTAGTTGTATATTATTAAAATCAACTTCATATTTACCACAAATAGCCAATGACCCAAGTCTTCTATATGTATCTCTAACCCCAGGGTGTTCAGAGTTATTTGTTCCATATATTTTTTGTACTCTTTTATCTTTATCTATAGTAAATATTTCATCTACAGTTATAGTTCCACAAATTTTACCTTCACATACAAAAGTTAAAGTCTCACCATTTTTTGCACTTTTTAAAACTTCACTATTTTTCATACCAGCAGGAGCTAGTATAAATGAGAATGGAAATAAAGAATTATTATATTTACCAGTTTTATTTACTGTCTCAGACTCTTTTTGAGTCATAAGTGTTGTTACAGGTTTCAGCAATCCATCCCTAGCCATAGCTAAAGTTACAATAGCTTCTTTATCTATATATAATAATTTGTTTGTAGTTTTCATTATGCGTAAGCTGGTTCTAAAAATGGGATAATTTGTTTTTTTCTACTTAAACAACCTTTTAGCCAAAATTGATCATCTATAACTTTTATATCCCAAGCTTTTTCTACAATATTTTGTGAAGAAGTTGCTACAAGTATTTGTGAACCCATAGCCATAATATCAGTTAAAACCAAAAGTACAGTTTCATAATCCTCTTCATCTTTTAAAAGTTTAATCTCTGATATTAAATCATTTTTAATTTTATCAAATATTGATAGATCTACAACTTCAAGTTGACCAATACCAACTTTAGCTCCATGCATCTCAAAGTTTTTAAAATCTCTTTTTACAAGATCTCTAAATGGCACTCCTTCAACTTGTGATTTTACTTTGAACATCTCTAGTCCAATTGCTTTAAAATCTTCTATATCAGCTATTTTTGCTAACTCTTTAGTGATTTTAGTATCTATTGCAGTACATGTTGGTGATTTAAATATAACTGTATCACTAAGTATTGCACACATCATAGCACCAGCTATATCTTTAGGGATCTCTACTTCATAATAATCAAACATCTCTTTAACTATTGTATTTGTACACCCAACTGCTCTTATCCATACATCTAAAGGTGCTGATGTAACTAAGCCACCAAGTTTATGATGATCTACAATTCCCACAATATTTGCCTCTTTTAAATCATCTGGTGCTTCAGTATAATTGTTGTAATCAGTTAGAAATATATCACAACCTGCAAATGATGTTTTTAGTTCAGGTGCTTCTAGATTAAATTTATCTAAGATATATTGTGATTCTGGATTTATATCACCTTGTCTTGCTGCTATTGCCTTATTCCCTAATTTATTTTGTAAATAAGCCATTGCTATTGCTGATATTATACTATCACTATCTGGTATCTTGTGTCCACATGTATATATTGCCATTTTTATTTTATCCTTCTAATATTTATTTTAAATTTATGATTTGGGAAGAATTATTGTGAATTCTGCCCCAGTATATTCATTGTTGTTATGTGTGTATTGAACATTTTTAACTTCAATACTTCCATCCATCCCTTCTGTAATAAGTTTGTGAGACATATTTAATCCCAACCCTGTACCTTGACTTTTGTGTTTTGTCGTAAAATATGGATCAAATACTTTTGCTATAATCTCTTTTGGTATTCCACCACCACTATCTCTAAATTTTATCGTTACTTTTTTTTCATCATTATCTACAGATATAAAAAATAGTCTGTTATCTTCATCTTTTATCTTATTTAATACATCTTTGGCATTATTAAAAATATTTATAAAACATTGTATTAGTTCATTTTGGTATCCATCAATTTTAATATTTTCTTCCAAATTCAATATTATATTTATATGATGAGTTTTTATAGTACCCTCTACTAATTGTAAAAAACTATCAATATTATCTTTTAAGTTAAATACCTCTTTGGTTCTATCCCCTTTAATAAAATTTTTAAAGTCATCTATGGTTTTTGATAAGTATTGTGCATTATTATTTATAGCTTCACATGAGCTGTTAAATATCTCATCTGTTAACATCCCATACTCTTTTTGTAGTTGCATCCCTGAAGATGCTGTAGATATTACAGATAATGGCTGTCTCCATTGATGTGAGATATTCCCTATCATCTCACCCATGGCAGCCAATCTTTCAGAATTGAAAAGTTTCTCTTGAATAGCAAGATTTTTTTCAACCTCTTGTGCTATTTTGATCTCTAAATTGGCATTTAGTATTTTTAAATCTTTTGTTTTATTGTCCACAGTTATTTGTAACTTTTTATTTGTTTTTTTAAGTATATATTGTCTATATATTAAAAATAAAACTATAACAAATACAATTATTAATATTTCCCAAATAAGTGTATAATCTGTCCCTTTTTCATACTTTATAGAGATCCAATCATTAAGTATCTTTTGCTGTTTTTTTGCATCTAAGCTTTTAACTGTATTGTTTAGTATATTAAAAAGAGTCTTATCATCATCTCTTACACCAATTCCAAGTTCCCATTTATCTTCAAATTTACCTGCAATTTTAAGTTCACCTGTATATTTTGTTTGGAATTTATAACCAATACTAGCTAAAGTTCCTATATAAGCAAATAGTTCACCTTTATTGACTTTTTCTAATCCATCATTTATATTCTTTACCTCTATTATATTCAAATTTGGATATTTATTTTTAAGTATCTCTACAAATGCATACCCTTTTGGAATACCTATCTTTTGATTTTTTACAGATGCTATGTCATTTATAAATGGTACATCGATTTTGGTTGCTATTACTAATGGTATACTTAAATATGGTTTTGTAAATTTAAGGTATTTTTTTCGCTCAGGTGTTTCCATAGCTAAAGATAAAATATCACATTTTCTATTTTTTGCAAACTCTAGAGATTGTGACCAAGATTTAGTGATAATTGGTTTTATATTTATACCTATATTTTTTTCAAATACTTTAAAATAATCAGCACTCATCCCCATATGCTTTCCATTATCAAACTTTTCATATGGCATCCAATTTGGGTCTATACACATAGTTATCTCTTTTTTGTTTTCTAGATATTTTTTATCTTTTAATGTTAAAAAATCTATTTGTTTTTTTGTTTCTATTTTAAGTTGGCTTCCAAACCATTTTCGTTTTAAGCTAAGTAGCTCTTCTTCTGTAACTATATCCATCGCTTTATTTAAAATATCTCTTAAAATAGTTAAATCTTTTCTTGTAACTATATGTAAATCTTTTGAAAATTCTATTTTATCTATGAGTTTAGTAGAATCTATTTTAAAAGAATTTTCCATCAATAGAT
>JAYEIM010000384.1:0-7032 GCA_034660095.1 Campylobacterota bacterium
TTATTAATAAGCACACTATAATACTATATTTTTATAATAAAGTAAAATTATAAATACTTAAAGTAGTTATTAAAAAATCATTAAGTATTTATAAAACTAATCTTAAAGGAAAAACTATTAAAACTGTGTCAGGAAATATTAATATAATGAAATTGATGAATAAACTAGAATCATATATTGAATCTACAATTGAGTATGAAACAAAAGAGGATTTTGCATCAAAAGATAAAATAAAACCAGGCTTTTATGATGCATTGATGGATGCACCAATTATAGTTTATGTAAAAAATAATACCATCCCTGCAAATATAGAATTTAACTCTCTTGAACAATTCTTAAGTGCGGTAATATATGTAGAAGACATCTACACCCTAATTTACTTATATATGAATTTAGATTTAAAAAGAAAACTTGAAGAAGAGATAGCATGTGTAGTTGTTGAGACGAGGATATCAATAAGAAAAACTAGACCGTTAAAAAATATAATACTATTAGATTTTTTTATAAAAAGAAAAGAAAGATCTATCTTAAAATCTGGTCGTATCGATTATGAAAAGCTAGAAGATATATGTACCAATATCTTTACAGAAACCAAAAGAAAAGAGTTAGTAAAAAAAGGAAAATATTTTTATCAATCAGTATTGGGATTAGGGCTATCTGATAACAAAATCAACTATGTCTATCAAAAAAATTATTATGGAAAAAATATAATATTTAATGATATTAAAATAGATAAAATTAATAAAGAAAATTATTATATATTCACTTGCCTGATATGTCAAAAAGATCATAAAATAATTTTGAATTCAATAGGTAAAAAAAAGGGTAATATAGAAAAATTAATTATTGAAAATCAGGAGAGTGCCAAGTACGAATTTGCATGTGATCATGACGGAACAGCTTATGAAAATATAGATGTTAAGTTTGGAATTGATAAAAAAAAGTATCCTATCAAAAAATTATCAGTGGAAGAAAAAATTAGAATTTTTATATATATGTTTTCAAATTTTAAATCGAAAAACGGAGTTATATATAAGTTTCAAAAAAATGATTTAGATCTTGAATTTACAGTAAAAAAATATTTAGAGGCATATCAGAAAAATGATTAAAAATAATTTTTTAGAAGGTATATTAGAGTATACAAATGAAAAAGGAATAGCTCTGTTTAATTTAATGGATGCTTTGAAGCTTGTCTGGTATATAAATAAAAATAATCCATTATTGGAAGATATTATATACAAAGCAAAAGTGGATTTAGAACTACCATTAGTTTTTAAAAAAATTGATGATATTAGAAGTCACACAACTCATCAAGAGAATCTTATATACCCACTGAGAAAAAAAATTAAAGGTTTACAACTAAGTCCAATAAGTTGGCTATATTATGCATTATATTTTTCATTAAATTTAAAAGAAAACTCGATTGAAGATTTTGTTAAGAATGGAAGAATTATTCAGGTCACTAATACAATTTTAAATTATCATTATGCATACCTCAATTACAAATTTGAAACCCAAAAAAACAAGAAGAAAATAAATCATGAATTTTACAAAATGAGTGCGAGAACGCTAACTCGAACAATAGAGTTTTTAATAAAGTTTGAGCAGTCTAAGAATAGATATTTGTTAGATATCTATTTTGATAAAACTGAGCACAATGATGTAGGAATCAATTTTTTAAAACTAGTGACAAATGTTACTTCTGTTGAAAGTGAATATTTTTTAATAAAGAAAGATTTAAAGAGCGGACATAACTATATGGCTTATGAAAATACCAGTCGAGATATATATATAGATATAGAATCAAGTAGAACTATTAAGAAAGGTACACAAAAGGAAAACTTTGAAAGAAATAATAAGATAAGTGAGTATTTAGAGAAAGGGTATGAATATTATCTTAAGCTTTTAGAAATTGACCTTAGAGAAAAGAAGATGGTGCAAGGTGATGGATACACAAGAGTACAAGGATCAATACAATACACTGAAGAGGATGAGCTATTAAAAGATACTTATATCGTTAAAAAAGAGACATCTCTTATTATGGAAATTGAAGACATACATACAATTCCTACAAAGCTAAAGCTTAAGAAAAGGGCATACCCTTCGAATAACCTTGAAGCCAGTATTCCTAATATATACAAACAAAAACTACGAAACAGAGCTTTTTCAGCACAAATAACGAAAAAGAGCATGTTACTAGAGACAGATTACAAGATACCTCCAAAAGAGATTTACAGAGACTTTTTAAACTTTTCTATAAATGATAAACTAACTTCAAATCTGGAAATTAAAGAAGTTTATAATGTAATCTTTTTAATTGATGCAGTGACAGGACTTGGATATCACAGAATAATAGAAATTATCTTAGAAAGAAAGAAAATGATAAGCCTAGATTCAAATTTAATTAGTATTAAAATTAATCAAACGTTATTTGCAAAAAACAAAAATGATTATATAAATAAAAATGAACAAAAGATTTTTTATAAAATACCGGAGAATTTAGTTTTTTTAATAAATAAAATTAAAGAGTATTATAGAGAATTTGACGAAACTGAGCAAGAAAATTTTCTAAATGATGATGAAGCTACAAAGTACTTTAATTATATAGATTCCAAAATAAAATCTTATCCAAAAAGAATTAAATTTGATAATAAAAATATGTGGAGAATTATTGATTCTTATAGAAAAAATCTCTATTTCGAAGATATGAGTACTCTATTTTGCATGGGGCGGAACCAGCAAAGTGATACACCTAAACTAGCATATTCCTCTGCAAATAAAATGGCTCAGAATCATTCAAGATTTTTAGAGAAACTATACATAGATCTAGATATTCACTCTATTACTGCTCATTTGTTAGGATTCGATAAAACACTGTTTAAGCCTAAATATGAAGTAAGTACAAGTAGCAAGTATACCGGGTCATCTCAAGCTGTTCAAGTTGAAGAATCGAGAAAATTTTTTAAGAATTTAAAAAAAATGATTTCAGTTGAATCAAATGAATTAAAATATTTTAATTTAGTAGCAATATATGTGAGATATGCACTCTCTCTATTAATAGGCACTAGGCCATATGCTGATTCAGCATCACTATCGCGATTAAGTTTAGAATTACATGTACTTGTTATCTCAGAAAAATCAGATACTCTTTTAGCGGGAATAAGAACAATTCCATTATGTAATGAAATAGTAGAAATAATTGTGAATTATCAAAACTTATGTAGAGACCAAAATATTCCGGATGATAATATATACTTGTTAGAAAAAGACAAAGTACAGAAGTTTAAAAAAAATAATGCAATTGAGCTACTCAATGAGTATAACGCTTCTATAAATATTATAGAGTTTCTCACTTATGTTCCTTTAAATACTGGGAGACATGTGATTACGAAAATGGCTATGGAGAGTAATTTTAACCTTTTTTATTTAGAAGCATATATGGGTCATTATACAGCAGGTTGTGAACAGCAAGGAATATATTCAACATTAGACATGCAGGATTATATTACTAGTATTCAACAATTAACATCTAGCATTGCAGAGACATACGGGGTAAGAAGTTTATGAATCAACCTTTGAATATATTAGAAGAGGGTATAAAGAGACACTCTTCGATAGATGCGAAATTTAGAAAAGAACTATTAAGTGTACTCAAACTAAATAATGATAAAATCAAAATAATAAAAAATAAATTCAAGCTAGATGTTGAGTTTTATAAATTATTTGTTGAATCCCAATTGAATGGTGATATTGGAAATTCGAAAAATGAAAATAGGTATTATAAGAATTTTAAAAGATTAAAAAAATTTAATTTAGTACATAAATCATCTGCATACTCTTTATCAAGAAGCTTATCATTAGTATCAATAAATCCAAACCATACTAGCCTTTTAAGTGATAGATTTTCAACTGTAGATGTATTTGCTAGAGAAAGAAATCGAATAATCCAAAAAATAAACCAGGCTGATAAGTATCAATATGTATACATATATATATACTTGAGATGTTTTACAATAAATCCACTAAGTAAGATAAAACTGGAAAATATATTGATTAATAATATAATACAATTGGAGGATAATTTAGCTTTACAGTGTTATGAAGAGAAAAAGATATTTGGATTGGAAAGGCCTTCTACACTATATGTTTACGATGATATAGTATCAGCTGTAATAAATATCCTCAAAAAAGGAAATGGACATTTGTTTAACGATATAGAGTATTATGAAAAACAATGTCAACGATTTATAAAAGAAAAATTTAATGGTAGTGGGATTACACAAATTAAGTACCTTAATCGGAATTTTTATATTTTTAAAACATCCCCTTTGTATGTTTCCTTATATGCAAAACTTTTACAAAGTGTCAATTTAACATTAAGTGAAGTATCTGCTATATATCCTGATAAGATTGAATCTAGATTACTAAAGCAAGACAGATATCATTTAGATAAATCTTTAAAAAGAAATTATATTATTAGAGACGAAATAGATGTTATCGGCATAAAAGAGCAACCTGAAGATTCAATCTCAGGAGTTAATATTTCAGAGATTGATGAACTTGCTTCTTTTCTTGTTGATAAGAATAACCGTCCATCAAAGAAAGCAATAAATGAAGTTATAAGCGACATACAACTATATTTAATACTTGATAAATCAAAGCATGCAAAAATATTTTTTGAATATGTAATATATTTATTAAATTTTATTTTAGATAATAAATTACGTGCTTCTACTGTTAAAGGGTATATTTATACATTAAATAAGCATGTGCTTAAACCAATAGAAGATTTAAGTAATATTCAACAGTATGAAATTGAGTCTATACACCATCAATTGGATTCTGGAAGATATGAAAAGAGTTCTATTAAAAGTATTGTTCGCATAGTAAATCGCTTTTTTAAATTTAATAATAATAAGACTATAGATGTCAACATGACAATATCATCTTATCCTAAGTCAATTATTTTTTATCATGAATTTAAAGAAATTTTAGTGGTGATAGAAAATTTATATACCAACAAGGTACTTGGAAAATATAACAAACTCGAAATGTTACAGAGACAAGTGATAATCATTTTAGGGTTTTATAGTGGTATGAGAAAGAATGAGCTACGTTCACGAGAATTTAATGATTTGTATGTATATAAAAAAGAAAATCTAATTTACATTGATGTTAACAATAACGGACTTAGAAAACAAAAATTAAAGTTGAAAACTATATCTTCGAAAAGAAGAATAAAATTAAAATTAGATGATCACTCGATGAGTATATTTAATAGATGGTATGAGTTAAGAAGAGCTATAAATGAGAAAGCATCTTATCTATTTTTAGAAAGATCAAAAAGTAGCCGTTTTTTAAATCAAGTAATAAAGGAAAATGAATTTAATATATTTAATACAATTATAAAAGGTACAACAAAAAGGTATACTACATTCCATTCCTTGAGACATTCATTTGCTACATACAAATTATACTATATTCTTCAAAATCCAAAATCTCCTTATTCATTAATAGAGCTGGCTATGGAGTTGGGACATGTAACACCTGAGGAAACACTTAGATCATATTCTCATGCTGAATTACTTCTTATAATGTCTTATAAGAGTATCTAAATCAATATTTAATCTGCCGTTCAGGCTAGGGTTAAATTCCCCGACCCTAGGGTCGTACAAATAAAAATTAAAATCTACCTCAATACTCCGTTTTCGAGTTTACAAGAAAATTTTAGTGTTTAGCTAAAAAGGCTTGCCTCGTGAGATTGTTATTAGACTATCATGATCCATTAATCTAACTACTCTAAAATCTTTCATCTCTCTTAGAAATGTTAGTGCATCCCCATATCTTTCATCAAACAGTTGAAAAAAGAGTGAGGTAAGTTGGAACTAATGCATACATAGTAGTTATTATCTAGTTTCACAAATGGAGAGTAACATTTTAGAGTCTCCTAGAGTTCAAGTAAAGCTTTAATCTCATCAGAAGAGTAATATGACTCAATCGCTCTATTAACAATAAAATCTAGTTTTTTCTTCTCATTAAGCCCACTTAACTCATCTTCTTTCAAAGCTGATATTATTTTTACTCTTTTGAGGTTTTTTACTTCTAAGTTAACTCTTTTTCCAATATATTCATTTTCTTGCATATATAGCCTTTATTTGTAGTATTGGTCATATTATAGATTAAAATCAGCAAAAGTGCAAATAAGTATTAATAGGATTATAACTCTTCGTCTAATCTATCTAAAAGTTTTAAGCCTTTTTTGACATCACCCTTAGCAGCTTTTATCTCAAACCTAGTTTTTGCATCAAACTGTGCTAACGCTACAGTAGCAAACTCATCAAAGAGTTTATTTAAACTGATTCCTTGCTCTTTTGCATACTGTTTGAGTCTTTCGTGTTTAGAATCGGGTATTCTTAGTGTAACTGTGCTCATGAGATCTCCTTTATAAAATCTTCTGGTGTGATTGTTCTGTGTTTAAAAAACAACTCTGAATCTTTAAAGTCTTTAATGTTATATGTAATAAGAGCCTCAGCACCACTAGCAACTGCTAACTCCACTACAAAGTTATCATCTTCATCTTTTAGGTTAGGTCTCCATGCATAGTATATTTCATTCCAATTGCATGTAGATAGATATGCTTCAAACAACTCATCCTGCTCTAAAAGAGTTAGAGGAGTCAACTTCTGAATCTTTTTTCTTTTCATAACACTCTCATACTCTCTAAAGAGTGCTTCACTCATTTGAGGAGTAAGCTTTGCATTAAAAACTAATCTTAGTAACTCTCTTGCACTACTTTTCTTTGTGATAAGAGCTGAAATCCATACACTTGTATCTATTACTATCTTCATAGCTATATGATAGCATATATACTTTCATAATTCAAATATATTATAATCACTAAATGTTTAATTTATTAGAATATTGCAAAATAATGATAAAATAGTATATTAAAAGTGAAAATAATCGTTTATATGAGTAAGAATGGAATTTTATGCAATTATTGCAGTTGTATAAAACTTAAATTTATGAGTT
>JAYEIM010000385.1:0-7016 GCA_034660095.1 Campylobacterota bacterium
TTCTAGCACCTTCACTAAGAGCTAGTACAAATATAGGGCAACCAAAAGGTCGTTTAAAATCTGTATATATCCAAATATAACATTTTTCAAGATCTCTTAGTTCTTTTCTTTTTGATTGTTCTTCTTCTGAATACTGTGTTGGAGTTGTTGGTATTTTTTTTCCTATTGTCATTTTGATTATCCTTTGGCGATACATTTTTTCCTGTATGTTGATGATATTGTATCAGCAACATACGACTGCTTTGTGTCCTAATTTTAACGAGATTTAGTTAGCTTGTCAAATATTAAATTATAATTTTTAAAGAAAATGCATTGTCCATAGAAACTATAAAATTATTTTCTACTTCTATAGTTTTATCCTTTTTTATTATTGCACCATTTGTACCAATTTTTAAATGCAAATCACACAAATTCGTGATAGTTTTATCTTTTTGATTAATAGAAAATTTTAGATTTTTATTTATACCACTAAACTGCTGTAAAACTGTATGTGTTAAAATTATTTTACTATCTTGTAAGCGAACTACTCGTTTATTTTTTTCATTATTCATATCAACAATTGTAATTACTCCATCACTTCTTTTAATATCTTTAAAAATATCTTGATTTGATTTTTTTGGGATATATGGTTTATATTCTTCATCATGTAATTGTATAGATAATTTAATATCTCCATATTTATACATAGCTTCTGCTAGCTTTAAGTTTTCTTTAGTTAAATTGATATTTATAGATTTAACCATTTTGTCTGTAATTTGCAATATATTAGGTGATACATTTCCATAATAACTATTTTCATTTACTATATTATCATCATCTTTATTTTTCCCACCACTTGAAAATACAGATATAAGTCTATCATTAAAATATGATTTATATCCATTGTCTTGTTGTTCATGTGCTCTTAAAACCATATCAATATCATATTTCTTACAAAATGCTATAAATTGATTTTTTGAAAAACTATATCTTACTTCCGAACTATCCGTAAATCCTTCATCATGTCCATCATAAGGATCTGACCAAAGCATATTGATTTTTTGTCTAATACCTACACTGTCTTTTGTATCTGAACCTAAAAGCTTATTAAAACTTTCATAGTTTTCACTTCCATAATAATCTTCCGAATTTAAGTCAACTCGTGGAAGTCCACCATGCATAGCACATATTTTAATATTATTAAAATTAAAAAGTGCAACAGTTGGCATAGAGTCAAAAAAATCTGCATAGAGTTTTATTAGCTCTTTAGATACACCATAATCTTTATATTTTTCATTAGTCGCTAAAAGTGTAAGAAAATCAAAAAGATATGTCATATCTGCATTTGCCATAGGCGATATATAATTTTCATTTTCATCCATTATATATAATTCATGATTTCCTCTTAATAGATGAATATTGTCTGGTAAAAGGTATTTAAGTAAAATTATTCTATTTATTAACTCAAGCTTATCTTTGCCTCTATCTATATAATCACCTAAAAAAATCAAATTTATATTGTCAAAATTATCTTTAAATCCTACAGCTTCTAATATCTTCAAAAAAGATTTAAGGTCAGCATGAAGATCGCCTATAACATAATATTCTTTTTTCTCTTCACTAAAAGTTATAAAGTCACTGAAGTTTTCTTGTGATTTTATATCTGTGAGTTTACTAATAATATTTTGAGATGTTTGTTTATTTTGTAATTCAACTAACTCTTCTATAACTTTTGAAAATGCCGAAGATTCAAGAGGATACTCCCCTTTAATTGCACTTGATATTATTTTTTTTCGTTTTTCAGTATTACCTTTAAGCAAGCCAACTAGCTTATCAGCGATAGATTCTTCATTCTTATCAGATAAAATTTTTTTAATATTTATTAAATCATCTATTGATTGTTTTTTGTTGACTTCCATTAATCTATCCTTACTTTAAAATTAACATCTCCAACATTTATAATTCCACCATCTTCTATCTTTATATATTTATTGGTTACATTAGCACCATTATAAAGTGTTTTATGAAAATTATAAACATTACCTTTTGCATCTTTTGCAGTAGGTGGCACATCATATCCTTTTACAAACCAATCTCCACTATCATCCTTCAAGATTTCAAACTGTTTATTATAAATCTCATTATGATTTCCAAAACTACTTTTTACTATCTCTCTTGTTATGGTTTGTGTTTGGACTATTAGTCTTGATTTTCCATTTGATTCAAGTGTGATATGCTCTGCTTTAGCAGGTTTTGGTTTAGTGTTTAGAACTTTCAGAAAAACTTCATGAACCTCTTTGATTGTAGGTCTTGCAGTTGGTATAGGATCTAACATTTTATCTACTATATCACTTAGCTCTTGAGGTAACTTACCTTTAAAAAGTGTATCAATAGATATATACCCTATTTTAAACATTATGTCATTATCATAAGTATCATTATCTATTGAATGCTTATATGGTTGCTTTCCACCTGTAATTAAAGCATATATAATTTGTCCCATTGTAAATACATCTGAATGAAATCCAATATTATTATCGTTAATATGCTCTGGAGACCTCCACTCAGCAGTTCCTGCTGGTCGTGAAAGATTTAATGATGGTATCATACAATGATCAAAATCTATTAGTTTTACTCTAAATCCCATGCCTACTGAGCTATCAGGTATTACAAAAAACTGCTGTGGCTTAAGGTCTGAATGCACCACCCCTTTTTTATGTACGGAATTTAAAATTCCCAAAGAAATTAATGCAATATTTAATCTTTTTTTAATATCTGGCTTATCATCCCAAATAACTTTTGCTAAATCTTTACCATCTTCAAATGCTTTTGCATGAAAATGTACCCCTTTATACTCAAAATACTCATAATTTATCTCTACAATATTTGAAGGAAGTTGCATAAGAGTATTTAATATTGAATGTTGAAAATCTATAAAATCTTTCCAATCTTTAGAATTTTCCAATGGATCTTTAAATTGTTTTAAAAATATATCTTTCCCATCATCTCTCTTTGCTTTATATACTATAGATGCTCCATCATTCAAAAGTTTTTCTATAGTATAATCAAGACCTGCTCTACCTTGTAATCTTTCACCATCTTTTATTATTGTACTTACCCCAGACCAATACATACTAACTCCTTATGCTATTAAAGATGCTTGTGAAACACTTTTTCCTAATGTTTCTAATGCTTTAGTAAAATCAGTATTTTTCAAGGCTTCCACAGGAGAACTACCATCTTCATTTAGTGGTATATAGTTTACAAATCTACCGCTATTGTTTTTTATTGCAGTATAATCATCATGTACAGGTGCAAACATATGCACATAAGTATGTCCATCTGCAATCTGCTGACTTAAAAGTGCTATACCATCAGCATCTACCCCTAGAGTTTCTTTAAGAATCTTTTTTGGTGTTGCATCTGTAAATAGTATAATTACTCTGGTTCTTTCATTATAAGATTCTTCAAAACCATCTCTTGCAGATAGAAACATAGCATCTAAAGATGATTCAGGTTCATCACCACCACCTTGTTTTTTTACAAGTTCTATACATTCTACCATTTGATTTACAATCTCTTGAGGATCTTGTGTCCAATCTCTTGATACATTGAATTTTAATTCAGCTATATCAGTTTCCATATCACTAAATGAAAAAACTCTTGCTCGCCAATCTTTTACAATTGTTGGATCTAAGTTTTGTACAAATGTACCAATATTTTTTCCAATCTCTACAATTGCTGGTCCCATTGAACCACTAGTATCCATTAAAAATATAATATCTACAACACCTTTTTTTGTCGACTCTTGAGTACCTTCTATCTCTATATTATCTAATTCGCCTAAATCTAGTTCCATTTTCTATCCTTTTGTTTATTATTCTAAATCACACTACACTAAATCGTGTCTTTGTTCACCAGTTTTGTTTTTTATATCTGTTGCTGTCTTAAGTCCAAACAGTACACTGTAAAGACCTTTATTTACTGAAGTTTCTGCACCTGTTTGACCACCACTTTGTTGAGACACAGATTTTCCTATAGTTTCCAATAGTGTTGAATAGTTTACATTGCTATAGTCCTCTATAGGTTCGTAAGAACAGTGTTTGATCTCTTTAAGTCTTCTGTAATCGGGACAATCTTTACCTAAAAATATTATTTTGATTTGTAGATCTTTTAACTTCTGAATAAGTTCATCATATTTTGTTAATTGTTTTTCATACTCACTATTTGTACTTAGCTTTTCATTTGTAAATATTATTATATATTTATGACAGTTCTCTCTCCAGTCATGATCTGCTGCTCTATCAACTGCCAGAAGAGTTATTTCATCTCCGCCTGTCTCGTATTTTCTATTTTCTTGTAGAGTGTCCTTAAAATGATTTACATTGTTTGTTAAATTACAAGCTGTAAATAGTTCATGTCCATAAAGTTCAAATCCAATTCTAAAGTCGACACTGCTTCCACTATTTTGCAAACTGTTTACAAAACCATTTATATTACTCTCCACACCATCAATTACAGGCTCCATTGATGCAGAATCATCGATTACAAATACTATATCTACTTTGTTTTTACTTGTAGACATACCACCTTGACTACCCTCTATCTCTATATCATCTAATCCACTTAAATCTAATTCCATTTTTACTCCTTATTTTTTATACTCTAGTACAAGCTACAACTTTACAGCCAGGATACCTAGACTCTATAATCTTTCTTGCATCACTTTGATGTCGTGCAACAACAATCTCTTCATTAACTCTACTTAAGAACGATAATCTATATTTTACTTTAAATTTTTTCACTTTTTATCCTAACTGACATTATTTACACCAATTGATTTTAATCTAAAACCTTATCATAAATTGTACTTTACCAACCTTAATAGTACCATTGTTTTCAAGCTTTGTAAATCTATTTGTTATGTCTGTTTCATTATAAAATGTTTTGTGAAAATTATAAACATTACCTTTCGCATCTTTAGATGTTGATGGCACATCATATCCTTTTACAAACCAATCTCCACCATCATCCTTCAAGATTTCAAACTGTTTATTATAAATCTCATTATGATTTCCAAAACTACTTTTTACTATCTCTCTTGTTATGGTTTGTGTTTGGACTATTAGTCTTGATTTACCATTTGATTCAAGTGTAATACTTTGTTGTTGTTTTGGTTCTGGTGGACTTATTGGCTTTGGTGATGGAGGGATAATAGGCTCTGGTATAGGTGCTGGCTCTGGAATTGGCTCTGGCAAAAGAGATACTCCATCTTGCATGTTTTTTAGTATTTCTACATTTTCATCAAAGTTTCTGAAGTCTGGATAGTTGTTTAAAATTCTTAAGATATTGTCTCTATTCCATACTTTATTGTTTCTTCTTGATATAGTCATATCTATTTTCTCTGAAAAATCATCATAAGGGATTAGAATATAGTTTGAACTACTATAGTAAAAGTTGACAAATACACTATCTATACTACATCCTTGTTCTGCTTTTTTAGTGGCTGCATCTGTTATAGGTGTAAACTTTCCCATATCACTAGATATCACACTTGTGAAATATGTTCTATATGATGTAGCTCCTTTATAATATTGCTCACTCCAACTTTCCATCTCTTCTTTACTTATCTTAACTTTTACTTCACAAGCTTCTTTGCTAGTTCCTCCACCAAATAGTAAATTTAATAGTCCCATATCATTACCTTTTTTGTGTACCACAATTAGGACAAGCTTCTTCAGTGTCTTCAAACTCACTACCACAATTACTACACTTTATATTTGTATCCAATTTATACATATCTTTTCCACAGTGAATACATAATGAATTTGTTGGATTTACATTTGTTTCACCACAGTTTACACAATCTTCATAGGTGTCATTTTCCTTTTTTACATATAAATTTTCAGCACAATAGTTACATAGACTACTGGTATTGTTTACATTTGTTTCACCACAATTTACACAATCTTCATAGGTGTCATTTTCTTTTTTTACATATAAATTTTCAGCACAATAGTTACATAGACTACTGGTATTGTTTACATTTGTTTCACCACAGTTTACACAATCTTCATAGGTGTCATTTTTAATAGGTTCTGGAGTTGGCTCTTCTTCTGGATAGTCTGGAGTATCCTCAAGTCCTACAATAGCAAGTATTAGAATAAATACATACACAATCAACCCTAGCATATGCATCACGCTCCAAAATGTAACACCTTCTATTGAATAAACATAATAAATAGATAATGGAAAAGCTGCTACCATCAAAAAATCTCCTATGGTATTATCTATAAATCGTGCTAACGATTTTATAAAAGATAACACATAAGCAATTACAATCCCTAGTAATAGCCAACTGATTTTCATTAGATATGTATCACCAGGCACTAAATCTTGACCAACTGATGAGATTGTAGGTGTACTACTCAATGCACTAGACGATCCACTAAAAAAATCACCTATAAAACTAAATAAATTGCCAATACCATTATATATCAACACGAATACTACTAAGCCAATAAAAATATAAAACATATTCAATGTGGCTTTTATTATACCTTCTTCTGAAGCTATACCTGCCGTACCTATACCAACAAAAATAGCAATTCCTAGAGCCCAGTTACTATCTAAATCAAATCCGACAAAAACACTAAGCATTGGAAGTGAAATCATAGCTCCAAATAGCCCTATCCAAAATCCTATGAAAGCTTTCACTTTTTAACTCCTACTATCTCTTCTAAACTAGGAATTCTCATAATAGTCTCTATATCATCTGATTTATAATCATGATTCATAGCCTTCGAAACATTATCTAACTCTTCCCAACTTACTAGACAAGAGTGCAGTTTCTTTTCTGGTATTTTTTGAAAAGGTTTTGTTCCTTGCTCTTTTCTATTTAGTAGTTCATCAACAGACATCTTTTTCCAACCATTTAATATATGAAAAGCATTCCATCTATTGTGTTCCGCTTTTGCTAGTGTTACAATCTCATCAACACTAAGTTTTGTACTATATGAGTGGTTTTCTAGTCCCAT
>JAYEIM010000386.1:0-6900 GCA_034660095.1 Campylobacterota bacterium
AGATATTAAAAAGCCTCATCTTTTTAGATGGGGCTTTTTTTGTATTAATTTGATATAATCCGATTAATATAAGGATAGATAATAGTGAATGATTATGGTATAGATATTTGGGGTGATGATAATTTTATCATAGATAATGATGTAGTAAAATTAAATTATGCATCTAAACCATCTTTAATAGATATTGTAAAATCTATAAGGGAAGAGGGTAGCACTGGACCTTTAGTATTAAGATTTCCCCATATTACCCAAAAACAGATTGATAAACTATATAATGTATTCAACGATGTAATAGAAGAGTACAAATATAATTCATCATTTTATGCAGTATTCCCTTTAAAAGTAAATCAATTGCCAAATTTTATTCTTCCAGTTCTTAGCTCAAGTAGGTATTTAAACTATGGTTTAGAAGCAGGAAGTAAAGCTGAATTATTGTTAGCAATGTCTTACAACAATGTAGATGCCCCTATAACTGTAAATGGTTTTAAAGATAAAGAGATGATAACTTTAGGTTTTATTGCAAAATCTCAAGATCACAATATAACACTTATAATAGAAGGATTAAACGAGCTTCAAACAATTATAGAAGTTAAAAATGAATTAAAATTGCCATCACCAAATATTGGGTTAAGACTAAAACTTCATAGCTATGGGAGTGGTACTTGGGCTAAAAGTGGTGGTATAAATTCAAAATTTGGTTTAAATTCTACAGAGATACTTGATGCTTTTGAGATGATTAAAGAAAACAATCTAATCGATACTCTAAAAATGATACATTTTCATATTGGTTCATCTATGAGTACTATTGGACCACTAAAAAAAGCATTAAAAGAATCTGGTCATATATATGTAGAGTTAAAAAAAATGGGCGCAAAATATTTAGATGCTATTAATATTGGTGGTGGATTAGCTATAGAGTATTCACAAAAACAAAAACAAAATCAATATAGTTTAAAAGAGTTTGCTAGTGATGTTATATTTACATTAAAAGATATTGCATTAAAAAATGATGTTCAGGAACCAAATATATTTACAGAATCAGGTAGGTTTATATCTGCTCCTAGTTCTATACTGATTACACCAACATTAGAGTTGTATTCAAGTGAGTATAGTGAATCAAGTTTAAGGCTAAAAGAGCTTAATCCTCCTATTATACAAGAGCTATATGAACTTTATAAAGATATAAATAAAGATAATGCAAAAGAATTTATGCATGATAGTTTAGAACACAATGAGTCTATATTGACACTTTTTGATCTTGGATATGTTGATTTAAAAGATAGAAGTAATGCTGAAGTTTTAACACATCTTATTATAAAAAAAGCTATAAATCTTATAGATATAAAAGATGATAAAGAGTTAAAACAGCTTGATGATAAGATTCAAGAAAAATATCTTTTGAATTTTTCTATTTTTCAATCGTTGCCAGATTTTTGGGGAATAGGGCAGGAGTTTCCAATTATGCCAATAACACATCTTGATACAAAAGCAACAAGAAGTGCAAATATATGGGATATAACTTGTGATAGTGATGGGGAGATACCATTTGATTCTACTAAACCTTTGTATCTTCATGATGTTGACTTAGATAAAGAAGATTATTTTATAGGTTTTTTTCTTGTAGGTGCTTATCAAGATATATTGGGAATGAAACATAACTTATTTAGTTCCCCGTCTCAAGTAAATATTATTTTCAAAAATAATATTATGAAAAAAGAAAATTTTATAAAATCTCAAACTATTATTGATATATTTGAAGATTTAGACTATAATCCCAAAGATATTTTAGATAGACTTTTAAATAACACAAATGATGAAAAATTGAAAAATATATTAATAAATTATATAAATGATAATAGCTATTTAAAAACAATAAACAAACAATAACTAAAAGAGGTGAAAAATATATGACATTATGGGCTTTAATTAGAGAAGACTTTTCTGTTCCAAAGAAAAAAGATCCCGCTTTACATTCAAAAATGGAATTAGTTTTTAACTATCCAGGTGTATGGGCGATTGTAAACTATCGAATTACAAATAGATTACATAGTAAAGGGTTTATTAGATTGGCTAGAATACTTAGTGGTATTAGCCAACTTTTCACAAATACAGATATACATCCATGTGCTACAATAGGAAGACGAGTGTTTATAGACCATGGTTTTGGTGTTGTTATTGGAGAAACATCAATTATAGAAGATGATGTACTTATATATCAAGGTGTTACACTAGGAGGTGTTAGTTTAACTCATGGTAAAAGACATCCAACTATTAAAAAAAATACTGTAATAGGAAGTGGTTCTAAAATACTTGGAAATATAACTATTGGTGAAAATTGTAAAGTTGGTGCAAATTCAGTTGTAGTTAAAGATGTACCATGTAGCTCTACGGCGGTTGGTATCCCTGCTAGAATTATAAGAAGAAAAGATGCAGATTGCAATGAAGTAGATCAGCTAGACCATGATAATTTGCCAGATATCTCAAAAGAGATGTTTACATATTTACTTAAAAGAGTTGCTGTTATAGAACATGCGATTAAAGAACAAGATGGTATTGATGTATCTTCCAAAGATAAAGAGTTAGAAAAAATATACTCTAACTTTATCGATGCTATGCAAAATAAAGACTAAAACTATTTTATGACACTAATAATATTAGGGGTAATAACTGGATTTATCTCTGGTTTTTTTGGAGTAGGTGGTGGGATGCTGCTTGTGCCAATGCTTTTATTGGCTGGCTTTGATATGAAAAGTGCAGTTGCAATATCTATTATGCAAATGGTTTTTAGCTCTATTTATGGAAGTTTTTTAAATCATAAACAAAATAAAACTATTTTAAAAGATGGTTTAGTTATAGGTGGCGGTGGTTTTCTAGGTGGGTTATTAAGTGGTATAATAGTTCCAAATGTTGACGGACAATATTTAAAGTATCTATTGTTTTTTATAGTTTTATTAGCAATCTATAGGGTTGCAATAACATCTGCACAAAATATTCAAGAGAAAAAAGAACACAATAAAGTTTTATTAGTATTAATAGGGTTTATTATAGGTATGATTGCTATGAGTATTGGAGTTGGTGGTTCAGTGATGCTTACACCTATACTTGTAGGATATATGTTTTATAATCTAAAAGATGCTTCATCTTTGGGATTGTTTTTTGTTATTTTTAGTTCTATTGCTGGATTTATAAGTTTAAGCTTGAGTGGACATATGCTTTATGCAGAAGGGGCTATTGTTGGTATCTCTTCTCTTATTGGTGTTTATTTTGGCATAAAAGTTAAAAATATAGTAAATATAAAATCTTATAAAAATTTAATACTAGGGCTATATGTAGTTATCCTTATATCTTTAATGTTTAAATTGTAAGTGTATGTGTAGTGTAATTTTGTTCTAAAATATCAATTATTTTTTTTATATCACAACCTACTATATATAAAGCATTAAATTTTAAATTTTTAATATTTTGGAATATCTCATTATTATTTAGTTTTTCTACATTTAAAACTTCTATCTCTCCATAACTATAATGATTTTTTAAATAGTTTATCTCAATATCACATATCTCAATATCTTTATTTGCTAGTATAAACTTATTTGTTTGCCCAAAATTAACTATTTGGTTACTTTTGTTTATAAATATTGGTTTAAAAAGGTCAAAATTGTTTAGTTTTCTCATATCTAATTTATACTCAAACAGTTCAAGTTGTTGAAGTAGATCATCTATATAAACAGTTGGAAGTTTAAGTTTATCAAAAAACTTATCTTTATGTGAAAATGATGTTTCAAACAATGAATGGCTAGTTAGATTTTTTATATCATAATTTTCATGCTTTAGTGTTAGTACATTTGTACCAATTGCATTTAAAAATTTTAAATTTGTACCAAATATTAGTTTATCATTTTCGCAGCTGTTTAAAAGTTCAAAATCATTAGATAAATTGTTTGTAAGTGATACTACATGAGACATCTCTTTTGTTTTAAATATATTTAAAAATTTAAAAAATATTTTATTTGTATGTATATATTTTATATTGTTATTAAGAAGTTTATATCTTAATATATTTGATATAGCTTTATTTAAATTATCAACTTTTATCCATGCAATTTCATCATCAACTATATTAGGTTCAAAATCAACAATAATAGAAAAAGCCCCCTTTTCAATAGCTACTTCTATTTTTGATTGTTTTGATGTAAAAAAAGCATCACCCTCATTTATTTTTGAAATATTTGTATGAATTTGTGTTATAAATGAGATAGCAGGGGTATTTAAAAGTTTACCCTCTACTATATCAGTTAGTGCAGTTATTTGCATAGTGTAGTGTTATAAACTTTTTTAGCTTACTTTTGTTCCAGCTGTTTTAGATGATTCTGGTCTTAGAAGATGTAAACCATTTTCATCTTTAGCTGCTAGAAGCATCCCTTCACTCATCATACCCATTAGTTTTGCTGGCTTAAGATTTACAACAACACATGCTTGAGTTCCAACTAAATCTTCCGCACTATAAAATTCTTTTATCCCTGCTAAAATTTGTCTATTTTTAGACTCACCAACATCAACTTGAAGTTTTAAAAGTTTCTTTGATTTTGGAACTTCTTGAGCTTCTATAATTGTACCAATTTTTAATGTTGTCTCAAAAAATTTATCTATTGTTATAAGGTTATCTGGTTCTTCTTGAGTTTCTACGGGGATCTCTTTTCTTGGTTTCTCTACAACTGTTTCTGCTTTTTGTACATCTGCAGTTGCTATTAGTTCTGATTCAATTCTAGGGAATAGGGCATCTATTTTAGTAATAGTTGTATCATCTATTAACTCTTTATTTTTTATAAGTGAGTTGTATGTATCAGTATTTATAACTATACCTAAAGATGATGCAATTTGTGATATTTTATGTGGCATTACACTATCAAGTAGAACAGAAACTTTTGCCATAATATTTACAATAAGTGCAACTAACGCCATAGCTTGGTCAACTCTATCATCTTTCATCATATTCCAAGGTTCATAGTCACCTATTGCTTTATTTGCTATTGTTAATGCTTTCCATAACTCTTCAAGATATCTGTTTAGTTGCATATTGTAGATAAGTGGTTCTGCATTTTCTAATATTGTATCAACTTCATCTATCTCTTTTTTGTGATATTTAACTACATCTTTACTTGTAACTTTAAAATCAAAATATTTTCCACTCATACCTTGAATTCTATTTAATAAATTTCCTAAGTCATTTCCTAAATCAGAATTAATTCTATCCATTAAAGCTCTTTGAGAAAAATCACCATCTTGACCAAAAGGAACCTCTCTAAGCATAAAATATCTAAAAGCATCTAGTCCATAAGCATCTGCAATCTCTTTAGGATTTACAACATTTCCTTTTGATTTTGACATCTTTTCACCATCTCTAGTCCACCAACCATGAGCAGCGATATGATCAGGAAGTGGAAGTTCAAGTGACATTAAAAATGCTGGCCAAAAAATAGCATGAAATCTAAGTATATCTTTACCCACAAGTTGAACTTTTGCATGCCAGTATCGCATATTTTCTTCATCGCCACCATACCCAAGTGCCGTTATATAGTTTAATAGTGCATCAAGCCAAACATACATTACATGTTTATCATCACCCATAGAAGTAGGAAGTTTTACACCCCAGTCAAACGATGTTCTAGAGATAGATAGATCATTTAGTCCACCTTTTACAAAGTTTACTATCTCTTTTGCTTTTGCTTTTGGAAGTATAAATTCAGGATTGTTTTCATAAAGTGCTAAAAGTTTATCTTCATAGTTTGAAAGTTTGAAAAAATAACTCTCCTCTTTTACAACAGTTGTAGCTCTTCCACAATCAGGACAACCTTCATCATCTATAAGTTGTGCGTCTGTAAAAAATGTTTCACAACCAACACAATAGTTACCTTCATAATTACCTTTGTAGATATCACCTTTATCAAACATCTTTTGAAATGCTTTTTGAACACCTAGCTTATGGTCTTCATCTGTTGTACGGATAAATTTATCGTAAGATATATCAAAATCATCCCAAAGTGTTCTAAACTTACCACTTATCTCATCTGCATACTCTTTTGGAGATTTACCTTTTTTTTCTGCACTATTGGCAATTTTTTGACCATGTTCATCAGTTCCTGTTAGAAAGTAAGTGTCATATCCTACAAGTCTTGAGTATCTTGCTAACATATCTGCAATAATTGTAGTATAAGCATGACCTATGTGTGCTATATCATTTACATAATAGATTGGAGTTGTTATATATATTTTTTTACACGAGTCTGACATTTTGATTCCTTGATTTGTTGCGTTATTAATCGCGATTATATCTAAGAATATGTTATAATAATATAAAAAAGAGGATTGATAAATGGAAATAGAAGCCATAGGTAAGCTTTTGATTGATTTAGCTAAAGTATCTATATTTGATAAACTAAACAATAAACAAACTCTAAATAAAGAGGAGTTTTTAGAAAAACTTCCAACTTTTAGTAAAAATGCTGCTACATTTGTAACATTAACAATAGATGGTAATCTAAGGGGATGTATAGGTACACTTGTGCCACATAGCAGTTTATATGATGATATTACATCAAATGCAATTAAAGCTGCGTTTGATGATCCTAGATTTGAGCCATTGACTATAGATGAATTTAATAAAATGAAAATAGAAATATCTTTAATAAGCCCAATAGTAGAGTTAAAATATAATAGTTTTAAAGAGTTAAGAGAAAAGTTAATACCTAATAAGCATGGTGTTATTTTAAGAATAGACAATAAACAAGCTACATTTTTACCACAAGTATGGGAACAATTACCAGATTTTGATACTTTTATTTTTAATCTTTATAAAAAAGCTGGATTAGATGTAGAGAAACAAACGGAGTTACCAACAAT
>JAYEIM010000387.1:0-6878 GCA_034660095.1 Campylobacterota bacterium
AAATTCTTTTAACAAATTTTTGCAAAGTGTAAAATAAACTACCTTATTTAAAAATAAGAATTAGTGTATTAAAAAGTATTAAAAATTAATTTATGAAACAATTTTCTATTTATAATAGTTAATAAATATAGTATTTATGGGGGATTGTGGCTCCGGCACCTGGGATCGAACCAGGGACCAAATGATTAACAGTCATCTACTCTACCGCTGAGCTATGCCGGAATTTGAAAATTATTAAAACTTGATTTGATGGCTCCGGCACCTGGGATCGAACCAGGGACCAAATGATTAACAGTCATCTACTCTACCGCTGAGCTATGCCGGAATCTATATCTTGTTTTAAGAGTGGGAATTATAGTGGAAAAACGTTATTTTGTCAAGGATATTTTTAATAAATATTATTAAATTTAAAAAATTCTACTCCTGCACTTTTTTTAATAAAAATAATATTGTTTTGTACTAAATTTTTTAGCTTTATTAGACTATCTTTATCAAATGTATTATCAATATCTTCTTTAGTTAATGGTCTCATTTTTAAAAGATTTATTATCTCCTCTTCGTTAAAAGACTGAATAGATTGTGGTCTATTTTTATAAGTGATATTTACTGGTAAATTTAAAAGTTTATTTGCAATATACTCTAACTTTTTAAAATCAATGGGTTTTACATCGTAAGCAGGTGGTCTATCTATTGTACCTATATCTACTCTATTTGGTTTTATTTGTTGTAGAGCATCATTTATAAGATTTATCTCATCATCGTTATCATTTAAATCTTTAACAAATAAAGTTTCTGTTATCAACTCTTTATCGTAAAGTTTTCTAAACTCTATCATTCCAGAAACTATCTGTTTGCAATCTATTGTATCATTAATTCTATCTAATTTTTTAAAGCATCTGTCACTTATACAATCAAGTGAAAGTTTAGTTATATCTAATTTTGATAAAACTTGTTGAATACCTTTATCATATATATTTCCACCATTGGAAAGAATCAATGTCTTGGCTTCACCCTTTATCTTATCTATTTCATCAATAAGTTCACTTAAGTATGGATATAAAGTTGGTTCACCATTTGCAGTAAATGTTATCACATTTATAGATGGATGATTTAAAAGACTTTTTTTAACCTCTAAAACTATATCTTTAACTGCAGGTGAGTTGATTTGTTGATTTATTGTTTTTGCAGGTTTTAATTCACAGTATAAACAATCAAAATTACATTGTTTTAAATTAGGAGAGAGATCTATCCCTAAACTCATTCCAAAACGACGAGAAGGGATAGGACCAAACGTAAGATTCATAAAGCTATTTCTTTGAAACTCTTTGACATTCACTTACAAAGTGTTTAGCATTTTCCACAGGAACATCTGGAAGTATTCCATGCCCTA
The DNA here is from genome assembly GCA_034660095.1 of Campylobacterota bacterium. Lineage (GTDB taxonomy): Bacteria > Campylobacterota > Campylobacteria > Campylobacterales > Arcobacteraceae > JAIOSF01. The sequence continues at coordinate 1,391 of JAYEIM010000387.1, forward strand.
GATTAAATATATGTCTTTTTGTCCCCATTATTTTTTGAATACCTTCTACACATGCAGTAGTTTCTTTCTTAGAGTATAATCTACATGGCTCCATATTACCTTGAAGAACATATCTATCACCAAGCTTTTCTTTTGCCATAGCCATAGGAGTTCCCCAATCTACACCAAATACATCAAAGTTTCCATATACAAGTCCTTGTTCTATAAAAGCACTTACACCTTTAGGGAACATAATAATTGGAGTATCTGGGTATTTTGATTTTAAATAATCAGCAATTTCAACCATATATTGCCATGAGAATTCATTGTATTTTGATGGCTCAATAGCTGCAGCCCAAGAATCAAAGATTTGAACTACATCGATACCAGATTTGATTTGTTTTTCCATATAAAGTTTTACAACTTCAGTAACTTTTCTTAAGATTTTATGTAAAAGTTCTGGATTTGAATACATCATCTTTTTACAAAGATTATATGTTTTTGTACCTTGACCCTCGATCATATATGTAGCAAGTGTCCATGGAGCACCTGTAAAACCAATAAGTGCTATCTCATCTCCTCTAACATCTAGTTGTTTTCTTAACAATTCAATTGTTTCATAAACATAAGTAAGTTTACTACTAGCTTCTTTTCCACCAATTAATCTATCAATATCAGCTTCATTAACTATTGGATCACTAAACTTTGGACCTTCACCTTTTACAAAAGATAGATCCATACCCATCTCATCTGGTATTACAAGGATATCACTAAATAAAATTGCAGCATCAACACCAACAATATCCAAAGGTTGAATTGTAACTTCAGCTGCCTTTTCTGGATTATGACAAAGATTTAAAAAGTTTCCAGCTTCTGCTCTAACAGCCATATATTCAGGTAAATATCTACCTGCTTGTCTCATCATCCATACCGGTGTATAAGGTGTTTCTAGTCCTTTACATGCATCTACGAATATCTTACTTTTTACTTTACTCATATTATTATTTCCTATTATATTATTTAAATTTATTTTTTATTTTTTTCCAACTTTACCTAAAAAGTAAAGTCCTACTGAAACAGCTGTAATTGAAAGTGCAAAATATAGCATATCTAATGCACCATTATATTCTGTAAAACCAACTTTTTGAAAGAATCCTACAACCAAAACCATCACAATTACTTTAGATATTTTATCTTTTAGTTGATCTAATGAATGGATAGCTAAAATTTGATTATCGTTTCCTTCATCATCTTTTGCTGGATCTATATCAGATATAAAAAGTTCGTAAAGTCCAAATGAAAAAAGTAACATCACTACACCAATAAGGTATAAATCAACAGCTCCTATAATTCCACCAACAATTTCTTGGTGAAACTTCTCTGGATGAGCACCTGTAAAATATGTAGTAAAAACATATTTAGCCGTTACAAATACATCTACAGAAGCAACAATAAAAAGTATTACTGCTCCTAATAAACCAAATACTACTGCAAATATAATTATAAACCGTGAAGACCATAATGAATTTTCAAATATTCTTTCTAGCATAATTCATCCTTTTGCATCTCAATCCATTTAATAGCAATTCTAACAGAGTTTGTAGCAGCTCCAACTCTAACTTGATCAGCAGCATTAAACATATGTAAAATATTTGAACTATAAATATCTTTTCTCAACCTACCTACAAAAGTAGTATCTGTATCTGTTGAAATAATTGGCATAGGATAGATTCCATTTTCTAAATCATCCATAACTTCTACATTTTCAAAACTATCTAAAGAGTTCCTAACCTCATCTAAATCTATATCAACACCATCTTCAAAAGCAACTGTTATAGATTCGCTATGACTTCTTAAAACAGGAACTCTTACACATGTAGCTGCAACTGCTATATCTTTTTTCATAATTTTTTGAGTTTCATTTATCATTTTCATCTCTTCTTTAGTAAAACCATTTTCTTGTGGAGTATCCACATGTGGAATTACATTTAAAGCAATTTGATGTAAAAAAGCCTCTTTTTTTGTTTCATCTAATTTAAATGCAAAAAAGTCTTGCATCTGAGTTACTAACTCTTCCATACCAGCTTTTCCCGCTCCAGAAGTTGCTTGATAAGTTGAAACATCAACTCTTTTTATACCATATAGATTATCCAATGGTTTAAGGGCTTGCACCATCTGAATTGTTGAACAATTTGGATTTGCAATTATTCCTGTTTCTTTCCATAAAGCAATATCTTCTGGATTTACTTCTGGAACTACAAGTGGAATATTAGATTCCATTCTAAAATGGCTAGTGTTATCAATAACAACAGCACCACCTTCAACTGCAAACTTTGCAAATTTAGCACTTATACTTCCACCTGCACTAAAAAATGCAATATGAACTTCATTTTCTTCAAAAACTGTATCTGTTAACTCTACAACTGGATAATCTTTGTTTTTAAATGTTATAGATGTACCCACACTATTTGCACTTGCTAATGGTAAAAGTTCTCCAAGTGGAAAATTTAAATCTTCCATAACTCTAAATAACTCTTCACCAACTGCACCAGTAGCTCCAACTACTGCTACATTGTATTTTAAACTCATTTTATTTTTCATCCTCATCTGTATTTAATAAATTTCTTTCTTCTAAATCTACACCAGCCATATCATCAGCTAATTGTATATCTAGTTCATCATCTTTTGCTTTTGGACATTTCGCAATGCTTACAACTTTATCACCTTTATCGACATTTACAATTGTTACTCCACTTGTATTTCTACCTGCTTTTCTAATCGTATTCATATCAACTCTTATCATCTTACCAATACTTGTAAGTGCCATAAGATCTTGTTCTTCATCAACAATAACATTTCCTACAACTTTTTTACCAGTTTTTGGGCTTAATTTCATAGAAATTACCCCTGAACCTGCTCTATTTGTCAATCTATAAGCTTCAACCTCTGTTCTTTTACCAACACCATTTTCACTTACTGTTAATAACTCTTGTTGTTCATCTTCAATTACATCAGCATCAATAACATAATCTTTTTCATCTTTAAACTTAATACCTCTAACACCTCTAGTTGTTCTACCTTGTGTTCTTGTTTTATCCATATCAAATCTAATTACTTGACCAAGAGCTGTGAATATCATAAGATATTTTGTTTCTGATGTAGTAATAGAAGCTGTTACAATCTCATCTATTACATTACCCTCATCATCTGTATCAAGTACAATTGCTCTTACACCGTTACTTCTAATATTTGAGAAGTCATTTAATGCTGTTCTTTTTACAACACCGTTTTTGGTAAAAAATGCCATAGATTTAGTTTCATCAAAATCTGTTGTAGGGATAATTGCCATAATCTTTTCATCTGCTTTAAGATTTATAAGATTTACAACTGCTTTACCTTTTGCTGTTCTTCCACCTTCTGGTATTCTATAAACTTTTAACCAATATAATTGACCAAAGTTTGTAACAAATAATAATGTATCATGAGTATTTGACACAAAGAATCTTTCTATAAAGTCATCATCATGAGTAGTAACAGCAACTTTACCTTTACCACCTCGTCTTTGCATCTCATAAGCTTTGATTGGTACTCTTTTTACATAACCATTATGTGTAATCGTTACTACCATTGGTTCATTTGGTATTAGATCTTCCATATCAATATCATCATAACTATCTTCGATTTCCGTTCTTCTATCAGCGATTAATTTACCGTTTTTATCTTTCATCTCAGTATATTTATCTCTAGTTTCTGTTAACTCTTCTTTTATAATAATATTTAATTTATCTTCAGATTTTAAAATAGATTCCAATTCAGCTATCTGCTCATGTAGAAGCCTTAACTCCTCTTCTAACTTCTCTCTAGATAAACCAGTAAGTCTTGCAAGTCTCATATCTAGTACAGCTTTTGCTTGAATCTCTGTAAGATCAAATGCAGCACATAACTTTTCATTTGCATCTGCGTCATTTGCACTTGCTCTAATTATTTTAATAACTTCATCAATATTATCAAGTGCAATTTTAAGACCCTCTAAAATATGTGCTCTTGCTTTTGCTTTTTCAAGATCAAATATTGTTCTTCTAATGATTACAGTTTTTCTATGATTTAAAAATATATTTAAAACTTGAGGAAGGTTAAATATTTTTGGTTCTTTATTGTGAACTGCTAAAAGAATAATACCAAATGTTGTTTGCATTGGAGTAGCTTTATAAAGATTGTTCATAACTATTTCAGACATAGCATCTTTTTTAAGTTCAATTACAACTCTTATACCCTCTCTGTCTGATTCATCTCTAACTTCACTAATACCCTCAACTATTTTATCTTTTGATAAGTTAGCAATTTGCTCAACCAATCTAGACTTATTTACTTGGTAAGGTAACTCATCTAAAACAATAACCTCTTTTTTACCTTTAGTTTCAATATGATGTTTTGCTCTAATCTTAACTTTTCCACGACCTGTTTTATAAGCATCTGTAAAACCTTGCCTACCAAATATAGTAGCTCCCGTTGGAAAATCTGGACCTTTAATAAATTCCATTAAATCTGTTGCTTCACTGCTTGGATTATCTACTAAATGTAAAAGTGCATTCATAACTTCAGTTGGGTTATGTGGTGGTATTTTTGTAGCCATACCAACAGCAATACCCTCACTACCATTTACAAGTAATGTTGGTATTCTTGTAGGTAAAACTGATGGTTCTTTCCCCATATCATCATATGTTGGAGTATGATTTACTGTATCTTTATCTAAATCTTTTAGTAAATCTTCACTAAGTTTTGTCATTCTAGATTCTGTATATCTCATAGCAGCTGCATTATCACCATCAACTGAACCAAAGTTACCTTGACCATCTACTAAAGGGACTCTCATAGCAAAATCTTGTGCCATTCTTACAAGTGCATCATACACTGAACTATCCCCATGAGGATGATACTTACCTATTACATCTCCAACAATTCTTGCTGATTTTTTGTATGGTGTTCTTGAGGTCATATTCAGATCATGCATAGCATAAAGAATTCTTCTATGAACTGGCTTTAACCCATCTCTTGCATCTGGTAATGCACGACCTATAATAACACTCATTGAGTAGTCTAAATATGAAGCTTTAATTGAGTCTTCTATTTTAATATCAACTATATCTTGTGATTCGAAAAGATTTTCCATAAGTTATAAATACCTTTATTTAAAATTGTATTATTTTATCCAAAAAGTACTTAAAACTAAAAAAGGTCAAGCTATTAAACTTGACCTTTTATCAATAAATATAAAATAAATCTATTTATTTATTTTTATGATCCATTATCATTGCATAAGCTTCATCTTTAAGCTTAAGTTTTTCTTTTTTCATTCTTTCTATCTCCATAGAATCAATATGGTCAACTCCACCCTCTTCAGCTTTATCAAGTTTATCGTGAAGATCATTGTGAGCATTAAACACTTTTTTAAAGTGTGCATTAGTTGTTTTTAATTCTGTTACTATTTCTCTATATTCATGGAACATAT
>JAYEIM010000388.1:0-6835 GCA_034660095.1 Campylobacterota bacterium
TGGAGCAATAATTGCAGAAACACCAGCTGCTTTTAAAGCGATTGGAGCATGTTCTCTACTACTACCACAACCAAAGTTTTCTCCAGCAACAATAATATCACCAACCTCTACTTTTGATGCAAAATCAGGGATAACAGAATCTTCCATAACATACTTTGCTAAATGTTCTGGATCACTACTATTTAGGTATCTAGCTGCAATGATAATGTCTGTATCGATATTATCTCCAAAAGTCCAAACTTTTCCTGTAATTTTATTCATTTTTTATATTTCCTTAACTCTAAATAATTTTATTATATTTCGCCATTTTACCTAAATTTATATTAATAAAACCAAATTAATCATTTTTTTAATTTGATTTCGGTATAATACATCCTTAAAAATAAATTGATAAAGGCTATCATAATAAATGGCACCAAAAGTAAAAGATATAAACAAAGCTATAGAAAAGATATTTAAAGATAGCAAAGATTCTACACTAACTCATGAAGAGCTTATATTAGTTTTTCCAAAAGCTCCTACAACTGCTGTAGTTAAGAAAATATTAGCACAAAAACAACTTTTCAATGTTAAATTAATGAGTTCAAAAGAGCAAGCAAAACAAATTAATGAACAAGAATATAAGAAGAAAGAAGAAGCAAGAATAAAAAGACAAGAGTCTGCAGAAGGGGAAGAGTTTGATCTTCTGAAAAACAAAGAACTTCTTGAGTGGAGTAGAAGTGATTCCCCTGTTCGGATGTATTTACGAGAGATGGGAAAAGTTCCATTACTTACAAAAGAGGAAGAGGTTGAGATTAGTCAATCAATGGAAAAAGGTGAAAGTACAATTCTTGATGCTATTTGTTCTGTTCCATATTTAGTTGACTTTATTTTAGAGTATAAAGAACCTCTTGTAAATAGAGAAAGAAAAGTAAAAGAATTATTTAAAAACTTTGATGATGATGAAAATGAAAACAATTCAGAATCTGATGATATTTTACAAGATGATAATTCTAATTCAGAAGAGGAAACATCAAAATTAAAAGATAAAAAACTAGATAAACGAGCACAAAAAATTATCGAAGCTTTTAAATTATTAGAAAAAGCAAAAAAAGAGTGGTTAAAATTCACATCAAAAGAGATGGTAAAAAGTGATGAAGAGATTGACCTTTTATCATTTGATCTTTTAACAGCATTTAAAAAAAGAGTTATAAAAGAGAGTTTAATAGAACTTGGACCAACAAGTAAATTAATTGCAGAAATTGTAAAAGCTATGGAAACATCTTTAAATAGTGATAATGGATTTGATATTGAATTAAAAAGACTAGAATATAAACTACCGTTATTTAATGATACTCTTTTAGGAAATCACAAAAAACTACTAGAACAGATATTAACTTTATCAAAGGTAGATATTATTGGTATGGTTCCAGAAGCTACAATGGTTAGTACATATATGGAGATTAAGAAACTTTATCAAACTGCTGAAGCTAGTAAGGGTGGATTTGATTTAGAAGAAGATGAACTAAAAGATGTTCTTGAACAAATTAAACTTGGAAAAAAGATAACTGATGAAGCTAAAAATAGAATGGCAAAATCAAATCTTAGACTGGTTGTATCTATTGCAAAAAGATATACAAATAGAGGTTTACCTTTCTTAGATCTAATTCAAGAGGGAAATATTGGTCTTATGAAAGCTGTTGATAAGTTTGAATATAAAAAAGGCTATAAGTTTTCAACATATGCTACATGGTGGATTAGACAAGCAATTTCTCGAGCAATAGCCGACCAAGCAAGAACTATTAGAATTCCTATTCATATGATTGAAACTATTAATAGAATCAATAAAATTATTAGAAAAGGTATTCAAGAAGATGGTAGAGAGCCAGATGTTGATCAAATTGCAAAAGAGGTTGGACTAACTGTTGATAAAGTAAAACAAGTTATTAAAATCACTAAAGAACCAGTTTCCTTAGACGCTCCTATTGGAAATGAAGATGACGGTAAGTTTGGAGATTTTGTAGCTGATACTGCTGCTCCTACACCTGTTGATAATATTATGCATGATGATTTACTTGGACAAATTGACCAAATTTTAGGACAACTAAATGAGCGAGAACAAGCTGTTGTAAGAATGAGATTTGGATTATTAGACGATAGAAGTGATAGAACTCTTGAAGAGATTGGGAATACTCTTAGTGTTACAAGAGAGAGAGTTAGACAAATAGAATCAAGTGCTATTAAAAAACTTAAACATCCAAAAGTTGGTAGAAATCTTAAAAACTATGTTGAGAGCTAGTCTCTCAACATAGTTTTTGTTAAGATTGTTCTGCTAATTTTCTTTTTGCTTTCATTTTGGAAGTCGCTAGTTTTCTCATATCTTCTGTAGTATCTAGTTCATCCATAATTTCAAGACCAAGTAGTGTTTCTACACAATCTTCAAGAGTAACTATACCTTCAGTTTGATCATAACTATCTGTTACAACTAACATATGACTTTTTGTTTTTGTAAAACTACTTAAAGCTTTAAGAACTGGTATATTTTCATTTATAGTATCTACATTAATCATAATATCTTTTATTGAAACATTAGGGTTCTTTATCGCATGTTTAAATATTTTTTTAGTTAATACCATACCAATAATATTATCAATTAACTCATCATAAACAGGTACTCTAGAAAATTTATATGTTCTTTTATCTTCAAGTAAATCTTTTATCACGGTATTCTTTTCAACTGCAAAAACAACACTTCTTGGTGTTAAGATATCTTTAATTCTTTTCTCTTTAAGGGTAAGTGTATTTTCAATAATATCAGATTCCATATCATTTATAACACCATCCTCTTCACTTAAAAGTGCACTATGAATTAGTTCCTCTCTTGACACAATATCTGCATCACTATTTTTACTTATTTTACGAGTAACAAATAATGTTAATATAATTATAGGATATGTGATAATTATAAATATATTTATAATTCTAGCAGCTAATGGTGCTAGCTCTTTCCAATATATAGCCCCAATTGTTTTAGGTATAATTTCTGCAAAAAATAAAATACAAAATGTTAAAATAATAGATACAATTAATACAAGGTTACTATCATTGTTAAATAAGCTTTGAGCTTGAACACCAATAGCAGTTGCACCTAGAGTATTTGCAAATGTATTTAATATAAGAATTGAGGATATTGATTTATCAACATCTTTTTTTAAGTTTTTAAGAAGTTTTCCAGCACTTGGACTACTCTCTTCTAAAACTGATATGTATGAAGCATTTGTGGATAAAAGGATTGATTCTAAAATAGAACATAAAAACGATACAAAAATTACAAAGAAAAATAAAAAAACTAAATATTCCATAGAATATAGCCTTTTTTAGTTTGTGTTAACATTGATAAGGGTTGCCTGTCCAATTAATTACTCCATATTTTAAATTTATTTATGAGTTTATCTAAATGAACTTGTAAGTTACCTTTTAATAGTACACTAACTATAAATTAAAACACTTTACCTATAGAACTTACAACTTTACCCAAAATATTTATCTCATTTTTTTGTGCAACTTGTGTAGGATACTCTTTATTATCTGAAATAATATCTAATCCTCCATCAATTCTTTTTTGTATTCTTTTAACAAACAATCCATTTTCATTTACAAAAGCATAAATACCATCTCTTGAAGCGTCTTGCTTTGTTTTATCTATAAATATAATATTTCCACCATTTAATGTAGGCTCCATACTATCTCCTGTAACATTAATTGCTTCAATATTTTGAACATTTTCTTTTCCACCAATAATATTAACAAAAAAATCAGGCAAATCTAACTTTTCATAATCATCTTCACTATCATATGCACCACCACCAGCACTTACACTAATTGTGGGAAAATACTTTATCCAATATTTATCCGTACTATCAACCAAACTACTTGGATCTTGACCATATAGAAGCCAATTTATAGATATTTTTTTCAAAGCACAAAAGTCAAGTATATTTGAAAAAGGGACACTATTTCTTTTTTTAATTGTTGCAAAATTTACCGTTGTAATATCAAGTGCACTAGCTATCTCTTTATCAAATACTTTGCCAGATGATTTTTCACTAGAAAGTACATCTCTTAATTTTTCAATAATCTCATTTATATCTAACATATTAAACTACCTCTCTTTATTTATAAGAAATATTATAACATAATTTTAATAAATAGATAGAATATAATTGCATATTGCAATCTTTTTAAACTGAAATTAAATTTTATGCAATAATTATAAAACACAAAATATCTAAAGGAAAAATAATGGAAAATAATATCAATCAAATAATTAACAAGATTGATAACTTTATATACAAATTATGTGAAGTTATTTTATAAAATATACTATTTTTTAAAATTAAAATTAATATATCGTTAATTAAATAATTACTAAAGCAATATTAATATAAAATAGTGAAATTTTAGTTTGTAGTGGTTACATTTTGATTACTAAACAAACAAAATAAAATGGAGTTCATTTATGGAAGAAGTAAATTTAGTCTCAGAAGCCTTAAAATTTATGGCTTTAGGTATGGGTGTTGTTTTCTTATTTTTAACAATTATGATTTTTGCATTAAAAACACAAGCAAAGTTAGTAGCAAAATATTTTCCAGTTAAAGAGAAAGAAATACCATCTTGGAAACCTCAAAACACAACTGCAGGTGACGATAAAGACACTATAGCTGCAATTACAGCTGCAATAATACACCACAACAATAATAATAAAGGTTAATAATGTCAAAAAAATATATTGATGTAATGGATACAACATTTAGAGATGGATTTCAATCTGTCTTTGGAGGTCGTGTACTTATGGAAGATTTTTTTCCAGCTGTAGAAGCTGCAAAAGAAGCAGGAATAACACACTATGAATTTGGTGGAGGAGCAAGATTTCAATCACTATTCTTTTATCTACAAGAGAATGCATTTGATATGATGGATAAATTTAGAAACATTGTTGGTCCAGATGCAAACTTACAAACTCTTGCTCGTGGTATCAATACAGTTATGTTAGATACAGGTAGTAGAGAGCTTGTTGATCTGCATGCAAAAATGTTTGCTAAACATGGTACAACAACAATTAGAAACTTTGATGCGTTAAATGATGTTAATAATTTAGAATTTTCTGCAGCTTGCATTAAAAAACATGGTTTAAAACATGAAGCTGTTGTAACTATGATGGATCTACCACCAGGTTGTGAAGGTGCTCATGATGTTGCATTCTATGAAAACACATTAAGAAAAATTCTTGATAGTGGTTTACCATATGATTCAATCTGTTTTAAAGATGCAAGTGGTACGGCAAATCCAAATAAAGTTTATGAAACTATTAAAATGGCTAGAAAACTTTTAGGTAACGATACACATATTAGACTTCACACTCATGAAACTGCTGGTGTTTCTGTTGCTGCTTATTTAGCTGCTTTAGATGCTGGAGCTGATGGGATAGATTTAGCTAATTCACCTGTAAGTGGTGGAACATCTCAACCTGATATTTTAACAATGTTACATGCAACAAAAGGTATGAACTATGACTTAGGTGGATTAAGTATTGATAAAATATTAACTTATCAAGAAACTTTAAAAGATTGTTTAAGTGACTATATGATGCCACCAGAAGCAACTCAAGTTTCTCCACTTATCCCATTTTCACCTATGCCAGGTGGTGCTTTAACAGCAAATACTCAAATGATGAGAGATAATGATACTTTAGATAGATTCCCTGAAGTTATTAATGCTATGCAAGAGGTTGTAGAAAAAGGTGGATATGGTACATCTGTTACTCCAGTTTCACAATTTTATTGGCAACAAGCATATGCAAATGTATTTTTTGGACCATGGAAACAAATAGCTCCAGGTTATGGGAAAATGGTACTAGGATATTTTGGTAAAACACCTGTTGAACCAGATCCATCTATTGTAAAACTAGCATCTGAAAAACTAAAACTTGAACCAACTAAAGAGAATCCACTTGATATTGCAGATAAAGATGTAACAAAATCTATTGCAGCATGGAAAGAAAGATTAGAGATAGAAGGTTTAGAGACTACAGAAGAAAATATTTTTATTGCAGCAGCATGTGATGAAAAAGGTATTGATTTCTTAAAAGGAAACTCACCTTTAAATGTAAGAAAAATAAGTGAAGAAGATGAACAAACTAATAACGAAGGAAATTCAAAAATGGCTGATGGAAATTATACAGTAGTAGTAGATGGTAAAAAATTTAGTGTACAAGTTGCACAAGGTGATGCAGATATTCAAGTAGTGGTACCAGTTGCTACAGAAACAACAGCAACAACAGCAACAACTGAAGCGGCAGCGGTAGCACCTGCTGCTGCACCAAGTGGAGCTGGTACAGATGTTGGGGCAACAGTGAGTGGAAATGTTTGGAAAATACTTGTAAGTGTTGGAGATAAAGTTGAAAAAGGGCAAGTTGTTTCTATTCTTGAAGCTATGAAAATGGAAATTGATATGGAAGCACCATGTTCTGGAACAATTACTGCTATTCCTGCAAAACCAAATGATGCTGTTGAAGAGGGTCAAACTATAGTTGTTATAGGTTAATAAACAAAAAAACACAAGTTTGGAGAAAACAATAATGAATAAAAAACTTTTATCTATCATGTTATTAATGATTATGTCACTATTTAGTGCTAATCTAATGGCAGGTGGTGTAGATACGACAGCGGAACAAACAGAACAAAAAGAGTATGAATCTAAAACATTAACTGAATTAGTTTCTTCTTTTTATGCTACAACGGGAATCAATGCTTTAATAAACCCAAGTGATGATATAATGACTTCAGAAGCACATGAT
>JAYEIM010000389.1:0-6671 GCA_034660095.1 Campylobacterota bacterium
ATATTATATTTTTGTAAATCTCTATAATAAGTAGATTTATCAATTAATGAGTTTTGATTATTAAGTATCTTTTGTTCTAATTCAAAAGAGATAGATTTTGAATTATAAGTATGATTGCCTTTACCAATCAAATTATTGACATATCCATTGTCAATATATTTTAAAGGGTTTTTTATAAGTTCAAATGCTTCTGCCTGTCTTAAACTTAGTAAATATTGTGTTTGTACTAGTAATCCACTAATCTCTCTATCTTGATAAATATTATCTATAAAAGAATTTACATTATTGATATATCTATTTTCTACTATTGTTATAGTGTTAGCTTTAATATGAGATACTTTATCATTGAAAAAGCTTTTATCTTGTGAATGTATAGGAATAGTTATATTTCTAGCTTCTAAGCCCTTTAACATACTACTAAAACCTCTTAGATAGTTTTCTTGTGTTTTTGTAGATAAGTTTTCAAATCTTTCATTAAAAAAGCTATTTAGATTATCTTTTGTAAAAAGTTGATTTAGTTTTCCATCTATATCATTTGCTTCAAAATGCTTTATTATATCTCTTAGATACATTTCCCTTTTTTGTGCTAATTTATCAGAATGAGTTAGATTATCATTTTTTCCAACTCTTCCAATTTTAAAAGCTTCTAGTCTGTGAAAAGCATTTTTTGACTGTTTAGCAAATGAACTACCTTTTAGATTTGCCATTGTTCTTAGAGTCCATTTTGTTTATAGAATTTTTCTATTGTTCCTCTACTTATTTTAACTCTGTGATTTTCATATAGATATTGAATTATAGATTGACTTCCATTTCCATTTTTTCTTAAATCTAAAATAGTGTCAGCATATTTTTTAATGTGTTGATTTTTAATATTGTCAAAATTGATTAGTTCTTTATTTTTCAAAGATTCCTTTTGAATTTGTTCTAAAATAAAAAAACCACTCATAACTCTATTTTTAGTTAATTTGTCTTTTTGTAGATATATTAAAAATCTTTTAGAAAAGTTATCAAAATCCTCTACTGATTTAAAGCCCATGATTTTAGCATAGTATATTTTTTTCTTTTGTGTAAACATTTTATTTACTCCTATTAATTTTTATTAAAATCTCTAAAAGAGTTTGAAAGTTGTATACATTTCTTATTTCTTGACTGAAAGTTTAGACTTGTAATTTATTTTAATGACAGTATTACCAAATGTCAAAAGGCACAATTTAAAATTGTTAGCAAGTGTAGTAGAAATAAATATCTTAATATTAACAAATGTGAAGATTGGCAAGGTTGTTAATTGTTTTAAGTATTTGTCAGATTTTAAAGTATAAGGTTTTTATACTTTTTATAGTTAGTTTTTAGCATTTTTGAACAATCAAAAGTTTAGCTTTTATATGATTGTTTAATAGTTTTAGCAATTTAGCACCATCTGGCTTATCTCTGTTGCCAAAAATGGACAACAGAGATAAGCCAGACTACTTTCAGCACTGGTTATATATCAAATATAAAAAATATATTGCCACATATATTTATATGATTTTTCTCAGCTAAAGAAAATCATAAAGTCTTTCATATTTAATATTGTCGCTAATACAGAATCTAATATAACTATTATTGTGATTAGTGATTTTGAATTCATCTTTCATCCTTTGCAAAGCCCTTTTTAGGGCTATGTATTGTTATAGGATGATATTGAAATAAAAATCACTTTATCTATATATATTTCAAAATTTAAATAAATTCAAGTTTTGTCTTGATATTTTTAATATCCATTGTGAACTATAACACATCTTTTAAATTCATCAATATAAAGCATACTTACTCTTAACTTATTAACTATTTTTTTCCAATCTAAATAAAATGTTATATCCAATACATTTAATACGTTAATATCTTGAAATTTGTATAAAATATGTTCTAAGTCCATAGTATATAGCTTATCTTGAAGCTCTTCTCCTAAATCTACTGTAGCAGACATATCTTTTATATAGTTTTCTCTTAAATCATAATCAAAATTTGAAACAATATCACTAATACTATTTGTATTAATAAAATTATATTCTTTATTATTACATTTTGCCCAATCAACTGCTTTTGAAAAATCATCATAAACAGTATATTTATTTTGGATAGACTCAAAGTCATCTATTAAATTACTAATTAATATATTATTATTACTGTAATTTTCTATATGAAATAATAGTTTTAAACAAGTTTCTTTTTCAGTATAATCACTATTATCTTTTATTAATTCTACTAATTTATTTATATCTTGATAAAAATCATTTTTAGCATTTATATCTAATAAAAAATTATAGTCGTCTTCAACATATACAATTTTATATCCTGATGATTTTCCTGAATTGTAATTTAAAAACTCCTCAATCTCTTCAATATCCATTGGTAAATAAAATTGTTTTTCTTTCTTAGTTTGTTTATTGTAAATTTTTATTTTGGCATTCATTTTAAGCTCCTTTTTTTGCTGTTGTTATGGTTGTTTTTTCAAAGTTTGTGTTATTAGCAGAAACTTTTCTTGATTCAAAAATTGCTGTGAAAATATTTTTAACTACATTCACTGTCATAGTGTTTCCTAGCATTTTATGCTTGGCAGTATCAGGAATATCTTTAGGAAACTGATACCATTTTGGGTATGTTTGTATTCTCAATTTTTCTTTGACGGTCAAAGTTCTAACTTTGTTCTTCCCTGTTAAATACTTTGCATCTTCTCCTGTTGTCAAAGTTGCTGAAATTCCTTTTGGGCTAATGACTCGTCTACTCTGTAAGTATGAAACACCCAATAATGAGCCTACTCTTAAAATTTCCCCTGAGTTTCTATATGATTCAGGTAAAAATTCTTTTTTAGAGAAATATTTTAAATCTACTTTGTGGTTTGGCTCTAAATAATCTTTAAGGCAAGTAGTTAATTCATTTCTTTTTTCTCTAACTTGTGAAAAATTAAAATCATATGGTAAATCTTTTCGTATCATTACAAAAAATAATCTGTTTCTATTATGAGGAACATTGTGATTTTTACTGTTCTCAATACCCCAAGAGATATTATAATACTTAGATAAAGGTTTTAGCACTTCTTCCTCTATAACTTTCATTGTATGACCAATTCTTTTAGTAAAATTATTTCCAAATTCTGTTTCATATTCACCTTTTTTTAAGTCGTGTCTAGCAAGATGAGCAACATTTTCAAGAAATATAATTTTTGGTGCTTTATTGCTTTTAATTAAATCTAAGATAATTTGAAACAAGTGAAAAATAACTGTTCCTCTTCTATCATCAAAGCCTTTTAATTTTCCAGCAAGACTAAAATTTTGACACGGAAAGCCTCCTGAGAATATATCTGCATAATCAAGATGACTAGCACTTGCATAGAATAAATCAATAAATTGTTTCTTCACTTTAAAATTATGTGCTACAGTGTTTCTAGGATGTTTTTCAAGTTCAATACTGGCTTTAACATCAAGATTGCAACCAAGTTCTTTTAGGGCTGTTAGAACTGAACCCATTCCTGTACAAAATGAGTTTATTGAAATATAATCTAAATAATCAATATGATTTATTATGTGTGTTTTATTTTCATTTTTAACTTGTCTTCTTTTATTAATTTCTGTTGTTGTATTAGTTTTTATATTTTTTTGAATATTTTTCATGTTTAATTCTTTCTGCTTTGCAAAAGTAAAATTATTATTAATTTTATAGAAAATCATAAGTTTAAAAATACAGAAATACACATAATTATAGTGTTCTATAAATTTTTATTAACAGTATTTTTAATTATGATTTAATTTAAAATCTGTAGATTTTAAACATAAATGCTTAGTAGTTCAGCATAAATATATAGCAACAAGAACTTTATTCTTGTTTTAACAAAATAATAGTTCTAAATATTTATTAGCTGTTAAGCACCAGTTTTGATTATTCTTTTTTAAAAAAAGATTAGATTAATGACTTACTTTTCTTGCATCACTATTAAAAAATTTACCAATCCATTTTGAATTGATAAAAGAATTATGACACAGCTAAACTTAAAATAATATTAGTTGGTTATCGAATAGTTTAATTCCATGTGTTAAGAATATTTATACTATTCTAAAATAGGATATTAAGTTAAGTTATATTACAATATACATAAAGAAAAAAGGTTTATGTATGATTGATAATTACAAAAAAAGATTAGATTCAATTAAAAAAAGAATTAGTGAGTTATTATTAGAAATTAAATCAAAATTTGATGTAGATACATTTTTAAACTTTGATAAATTAAATATACAAGAGAGTTCTATTGCTAATCCAGACTTTAAAATAATTGCAAGTGAAAATTTTACAGAAAGTTCTGATACGCTTACAACACTAAAAAATGGAGACATTAAAATAGAAAATAAAAGAAGAAATACAAGACATAATGTTTATTTTTTAAGTGCTAATAAAATAATGAATTATGAAAAAAAGATTATTGAAGAAAAATTGTTTATTGCAATGGAACTTTTTTCACTTTTTGAAAAATATAAAGCTTTAAGATTAGAAATCAAAGCTGATTTTGACAACAAGTATTTTAAACAAGAAGTGTTTTTGTTTGTAGGATTTATGAAAGAAGATGATTCTTATCATGAAAAAATTAATAATTGTGATAATAATAGTGATTTTAGGGAATTTCAAAAATTTATTAATGATTTTGAACATCAAGATATGCTCTTTAAGATGGATAGAGCTGTGTATTTAACAAATAAATTGAAAAAGAAATAATATAAAACCTCTTCATAATTTAAATAAGTAATCATTTAGTCTGCAATATATTTAGAATGGGGAGCTTTATCTTGCTATCCGTTTAAAATAAAAATCTTCTATTTTTATTACACTTCTATCAAGGCTACTCTACGAGGTAGTGCTAAAGCACGAAAAAACCTTTAAGGAATCATTTAGAATGATAATATAAATCTTTTTTGGTTTTAAATTTTTACTATCGTATCAGAAGACAAACTTTACCTTATACTTTTTATTTTTGTCTTTCCTATCTATTTCATTAGTTCAAGCTTTTTAGTCGTTATATTATGAAATATTATTTATTTACCCTAAAAGTAATTTTTACAAAATTAAGTTTATCTCAAACAAAAATATATCCTAACACTCTTTGAAAAAGCCCGATGAACTAACGAAAGAGGCAAAGCCTAAAAAAAGAAAAAGAGGTAAAGTTTTTAATCTTCTTAAAATTTAAAACAAAAAAGATAAGAAAAACCCTCAAAATCTTCAAAAAAGGCAAATTTATTTAAAGGCAAACAAAATGACAAAAGAACAAATAGAAAAAGAATTTAAAAATGTAACTGGTATCAATGAAGCAAAAAAGATATATAAAACTTTAGCTAAAAAGCTTCATCCTGATGTTGGTGGTAGTGATGAAGAATTTAAAATATTAAACAATGTATATAATGACTTTATAGAGCATAAAATATATTTTTCAACTGAAAGCAAAGTGGATTTAGAACTAGAAAAAATTATATCTCAAATACTACACTATGAAAATATAACTATAGAGCTTGTAGGTTCTTGGATATGGATTAGTGGAGATACAAAAGCTATCAAGGATAAACTAAAAGAATTAAATTTTAAATGGGCTAGTAAAAAGAAGATGTGGTATTATGGAGAAATGAAAGGGAGAAACCCAAAACAAAAATCAATGGATGAAATCAAAAATAAATATGGTTTTCAGACTATGAAATCAAAAGAAAAAAGAAGAATTACTTAAGAAAATTTCATAAATAAAGTTAAATTTTAGATATATAAGAACCATCAAAAGGATCTTATATAAATTAAGTATTTTTTCAAGATAAGTCATTAAATGATTTTATCTTAATATTTTTGGAACTTCTTATTTAATTACAAATAGTAATATTAATTGAAATCCCAAGTAACATTAAAATACTAATAGTCTTTGTCTAAAAAGAAGTTACATATCTTTAACATATTTATCTGCTAGTATAGTTTAATACTTCAAGGTGAACATTATTATTGTCATCTGTTAATTGAACTTTATAGTCAATTGAATATTCCATATCAGTTTTGACATAAGAAGTGTGGATGAACATTCAACTAAGTTTAGCTCATTGTCTTTTTTAGTTGTTCTTACATCAGATAAGGAAAAAGCAACATTATCAAAAACTTCTTTTGCTTTTGCCTTTGATTTATTATATGCTCGTATAATAACATTGTTTTCTTTTTCTTTAATTGTATCAACAGGTATATTTTGAATCAATTGATACATCGATGGATATAGATGATTTTCTTCTTTCAATAATTGATTGGCAAATTCATCCTCTAAAATTGGTTTCATAATTTGATTAATTAATTGTATTGCATCATCACTATTACAATTTACATCATTTTGCTTATAATTATCTTGTAGTGTAAGAAAACTGAAAACAAAATTTATAAATATAATAATAGTAAATAGAGTCTTTCTTATATTTCCCCAAGTTTTTAATTTTAAATTTTCATCTTTTTCTTTAGTATATATTTTCCCTGAATACATAGCATATAATGTTATTAATCCAAGAGGGTTTAATCTAAAGAGGGTTTAATTCCCCGACCTTTAGGTCGCTGATAAAAACTACTCAGTTAAAATACCTCGCTTGTGATGTGAAATCGTAAGATTTTGCAATAACACAAGACTTGCGTTC
>JAYEIM010000390.1:0-6667 GCA_034660095.1 Campylobacterota bacterium
CTTTATTGAAAGTTTGGACTTGTTTTGGACTTGGTTGGTTTTGTTTTATAATTGGTGTTACTATTTTATTTTGTTGTTGGAGTTGTTCTATGTGAGCTTTTAATCTTTCTATCTCTTTCTCTTTTTCTATAGAAAAATCGATACCACCCATCTCAAAGCTTTCTCTTGCATCATCTTTTAAAAGTTCTCTTAGTTGATCTATATTGGCTCTATCATTAGGCTCTTTAATAAGCATCTTTGAGATGATAGTTTTCATATTATGAGATAAATTCTCATCAATATCAGGTTCATCTTGTAGATGACTAAATATAATAGAAGCTTCATCTAGTTTGCTACGATACATAACATATCCATAAGGGGAATTTTTAGTTAGTGTATAGTGTAGAACTATCCCCAATGAATATATATCACTATTTTTATATCTTTTTCTTCTATAAACTTCTGGTGGCTTATAGTCAAGTGTTCCACTACTTTCTACACTTCTTGAACCACTTTTTGCACTAGCTAATCCCCAGTCTGCTAAGATATATCTAATATCATCATTTTCTTCTTCTTTGTGTAGTAAAATATTTTCTGGTTTTATATCTTTATGAAATATTGGTTCTTTTTGATTATTTGCATGCTCTATTGCATCTAACATTTGAGTTAAAAATATTTTTGCTTTATCTTCACTAAGTGTTCCGTTTGCTTTTATATACTCTTTTAGATTTCCATGGTTTATATATGGCATTATGATATACATAGTGTCATTGTCTATTTCACAATCTTTTAATTTAAGGATATTTGGATGCTTTTTTAGTATATCTAGTATTTTAGTTTCTCTTTCAAACTTTTCTATACTTTCATTGTCTTTTAGTATTTTCAGTGCGAAAATATCTCCTATATGGTTAGTTCGTTGTATTTTATATACATCCCCATATGCACCATCTCCTAAAGTACCTATTATTTTATATCTATTGTTTAAGATTTTATCATTTGTTTCCATACATTGTTACCTATATTATTTTTAGTTATTATAAAAAGTCTTGCTAATATATAAACTACAATAACAAGACCAAATTTTACATCATAAAGATGAAAAGGCAATGAACTTTTAAATTTTGCACACTTTTTAAAATCACTTTTAAAAACTCTGGCACAAAAAAGTTTTCTAAGGCTCACACACTAAACGAAAACCAACATTGTTGTTAGTGTTAGTAGGATTGTTCCTGTTACGGTTAGAAGAGCGAAGATTATTAGCATTATTGTTCCAAGAACCGCCACGAAGGTTATTGCCTTTGTAAACTACATCTTTGCAGAGGTGTTTGCAAAAGCAACTCTTTTTGTATCTTCATATTTTTTCCCAAAGAAAAAAACCCATCACTCCAAATATTTTATTTTTTGCCTCTTGTGGGGTTATTTTACCATATTTATATAAATATTTAGTTTTTTTAAGTTTTTTTCTCCCTTTTCTTATAGCTTTTGAAGTAAGTCTAAAATGTGTTTTAAATACTTTATGTCCTAAAAACACAAATCCCTTTTGTGTTTCTAATAATTTTATCTTTAGTGGATGTATTTTAAGTCTAAAAGTTTCTAACTCTCTTTTAATTTGTTTGATTATATTTTGCAAAATTTTTTTAGAATTATCAAAAAATAGTATCATCTACATATCTTATATAACCTTTGATATTAAATCTTTCTTTTACTATATGATCAAATTGATTAAGATAAATATTTCCAAAAAATTGACTAGTTTGATTTCCAAGAGGTAAGCCTCTAACTCTTTCATATGGTGTAAAAAGGTTATCGTTATTGAAATAAAAGTTTGTTTCATCTTGTTTGTTTGAGTTATAGATAAGTTGCTCAAGTAATGTTAGTGTATCTATACAAGTTACTTTCTTCTTTATTTGTCCTAGTAGTATTTTAAAATCTATACTTGGAAAATATTTTTTAATATCCAATTGTAGTACATATTTATATCTATTTGCATAATATTTTGCCCTATGAAGTGCTTTTAATGTTCCTTTGCCTTTTCTATTTGCATAACTATCATATATAAAGCTTGGTTCAAATATAGGTTCTAATATATTTGTGATAGCATGATGTACTACTCTATCTCCAAAAGGAGCTGCAGAAATTTTTCGAGTAACCCCATTGTCATTTATCGTAAACTCTTTATAAGTACCAAATAGATAAGTTTTACTTTCTAACTCATTATATATTTTATCTATCTCTTTATCTTCATTTAGCCAAAACTGTGCTACATAGTTTTTTGACTTTTTAGATTTCATCGCATCTTTGGAGGCTTTGTATAGGTTATCTATATCATATATTTTACTATAAAGATTTTGCCCAACCACCACTCATAGCTCCTATCTCATTTAAACTATTTAAAATGTATCTTTTGTTTTCTAAACTTAAAATATTTAGATCATTTAAAAGTCTTGTTAATATCCTTAAACTTTCAATAGATAAATTTGCTTTATTTAAAAGCTCTTTTTTATTTTTACTATACACAGCTTGAGTATAAATCAAAAGTAAATCTAAAAGTTCATTTTGTATCCGCTCACCTAAAGTAAATTTATGATTTCTTGGCAACTTTTCTATCTTTTTTATATACCATAAAGTTAACTGATATGTTTTTACTATTATTGGATAGTTATCATTCATCTATAAATCCTAAAAAATATTTTCGGTGCTATCGCACCGTTTTAAAAAATAAAAAATAAAAATTCCAAAGGTAAAAAACACTCAATACCAAGTGTAAAGTTCCCTAAGGCTTTGTTGGTTTACTTCAGGTAAGTTTGAGATTGCGTTATCGTCTATCTCTAAGTTAATACTTCCCATCTCAAAACTTTGCCTAACATCATCTTTTAGAAGTTGTCGTATCTCATCTATAGTTGCTCTTTTTTGAGGGTCTTTTTCTAGCATCTTTGAGATGATAGCTTCTATCTTTGCACTACAAGGTGGTATGATAAGTTTTTCATATTTGTGAAGCTCTGGTATAGACATAGTTTCTGTATCGTCATCTATACCATATACTTTTTTACCAAACACCATATAGTAAAATGTAGCTCCTAAAGAGTATATGTCACTACTTTTATATCTTTTTGCTTTTGCTTTACAAAGTTCTGGTGGCATATAGTCTATAGTACCTTTCATAGTTGTATGGGAACTATTTGTTTTTATATTTGAAAGACCCCAATCTCCAAGACAATAGTGATAGGAGTTATTTATCTTATGGACAAATATATTTTCAGGTTTTATATCTTTGTGCAGTATATCTTTACTGTGTGCAAACTCTAATGCATCTAGCATAGATGTTAGTATCTCAATAGCTACAGTTTCATCTATACTGTTTCTCTCTTTTATAAACCCAAGTATATCCCCACCATTTTGATAATCTGATACTATATAGGGGTACTCTTCGTTTTTAACTCCATAATCCTCAATTGAAAGTATGCTATCTTGATTGTTTAGTTTTTTCATAGTTTGTACTTCATTATTGAAGCTATCTATATTGATATCACTATTTAGCAGTTTTAAGGCATAGTTTTTACCACTCTTACAACTTGATACAAGATATACTTTTCCATAGCTTCCATTGCCTAATTTATCTTCATAGTTATATTCATCTTTGAATAAGTTTTCTATTATTAGTTTATCCATTTTAACTCTCTTTTACTTCTTTTTACTGATTTGTGATAGATCAAAACTACCACTAATATCTATTTCTCTTGAAATATCTCGTTTTGATTTAAAATCTTTTTCTACAAATTTTATATTTGAGGTATCTATAGTATCATTTTGTATTTCAAGTTTTTCTATAGCTTCTTTTATTTGCTTTATTGTATATCTTTCTTTTGGGTCTTTTAGCATCATATTTTTTATGATATTACCCATATCTGAAGATATGCTATCAGGGATTACCAACTCTTTTTCTAAATGTGCATACACAGTTGAAGCCATATCATCATCTTCATCTATCCCATAAGGTAGTTTTGCAGTAAGTGCAAAAAATAAAACACACCCCAAAGAGTATATATCTGAAGTATAAGAATACTCTTTTTTAAATTTCTCTGGTGCTATATATTCCATAGTTCCTTTTATAGATCTTGATATATCATCAAAACTTCCTCTTCTATTTTCACTAAGTCCGAAATCACTCAATACAAAACCACCATCTTCATCTATAAAAATATTAAATGGCTTTATGTCATTATGAATTATATTATTTGTATGGATTAAGTGCAAGGCTTCAATCATATCAAGTAATAATATTTTAACTTGAGATTCACTTAATGCACCATTTGCTTTAATATAATGTTTTAAATCGCCATTTTTAAAATAATTGTAAATTATATATTTATCATCATTTAAAATAGGCATATTGATTTTAGAACAATCTTTTAATTTATCTTTGAGTGCTAACTCTTCTATTTTATATGGACTACTAACATTATCTAAATTTTTCATAGCAAACCGATTTTTATCTTTATCTTCTACTAAATATACGCAGCTATAACTTCCTTGACCTATTTGCTTTACTATTTTGTAGTTTAGCTCTATTTTTATTTTTTCTTCTGCTAACATTTTATCTCTCTTATTGTTTTACTGTGCTTGTTGGCATAATTATATTTTAACCCATTCAAAACTACTAATATTTTTCTTATTTTCATCAAAATTTATCCCTACTAAATATATATCTTTTTTACTAGTTGTGTATTTTTGATGATAGTTTCTCTCTTTTATCTGTTTTAGAGCATCATCATTACCAATTTTAAATTCAATGATATAGATAATGGTATCTAGCTTTATAGTCAAATCAATTCTACCTCTATTTGTAGCATCTTCGCCTATGATATTCAAACCTAAACTTTGAAGATATACATATATCACAGTTGCATAAAATCCTTCAAAAGAAGCTATATCATTTTTCGTATAGTTGTTGTAAGGGATACTAGCAAACATTGCAGTTAGTGAAGATTTTAACAACTCTAATTTTTCATCAACCAAAGCATCATAGATATCATCTTGAATTTTCAATTTACTAGATGATGTTTTGATAAGATAATTTATGATGTAATTATTTAACGATATTTTTACCTCTTCATTTGGTATCTTTAGTGTATATTCAAATCCACCTCTTCGTTTCTCACGCATTTTATCTATAGTTAAATACCCTGTTTGATAAAGCAATACTTCAAAATCAAAATTTTCGATATCGAAACTTTCCATAAGCTCTTCTCCAACTTGTACGCTTGATAACTTTGGTAAGTAATAATCATTTTTCTTTATTAGTTTCATAAGAAATGTAGGTGTACCACTCTCAAACCAGTAGCTTTTATACATAAAATCATGCTGTATAAATTTTAATATATCAAAAGGATTGTACATATCACTTTTTAAGAAATTGTATCCATTGTACCACTTTTTGATTTTGTTAAAATCTTGATCTTTTAAGTATGGCAAAAAGCTAGTCTCTATATCATTTTGAGTATATCCACAAATATCACCATATCTTTTATCTAAACTAATATCTGTTATGTTATTTAGTCCACTAAATATAGATGTTTTTGTAAACTTAGATACACCTGTAAGATACGCAAATTTTATGTATCTATCACTATCTTTTATAACACTATAAAAATTGACAAGTTCATTTCTCATATCTTTTGATAATTCTACATCGTCTATGTTATCCAAAAGAGGTTTATCGTATTCATCTAAAAGTATTACTACTTTTTGATTGTATTTTTTATAAGCATTTTTGATCAAATCTGAAAAACATCTTCTATTGTAAATATTGTTATAACATTTCAATCCTAGTTTTTGTTCATTGTCATATAAAATCTCTTCCCATCTTTCTTTTAAATCTTTTCTACTTTCAAGTCTACCACTAGCAAAAGATATATTTATAACTGGAAAGCTAACATCCCAACTCCACCTATTTTCTATATAAAGCCCATCAAAGTATTCTTTTTTTGCTTCAAATATATTTTTAAGAGTATCAAGAAAAAGTGACTTGCCAAATCTTCTAGGTCTAGATAAAAATATATACTTATTGTTTTGGATTAGGTCAAGTGCTATTTTTGTTTTATCTACATAAAGATAATTATCTTTTCTAATTTCACTAAATGTTTGAATACCAACTGGTAGTTTTTTTAAATTTCTTTGTTTCATTTTTTATACCCTTAATATTTTATCAAATACAGGCTTATTGTCTTTAAAATAATATCCATCTTTTTTATAGATGTTGTATTCTTCTAGTGCCTTATCATCTTTAAAAAAGATGAATTTATCTGTATATATATCTAATTCTTTCCAAAGATTATCATATGCTGTAGTTTGAGGATACTTATCTCTATTTTCATTTATATAAAACCTAAAATACAATTTATAATTTATAATTTCTACATCTACCATTAAAGCATAAAATACCATTAGAGTAACTTTTGAACCCTCACTATAAGTCGTATCAAATTCCATTTTAGTATTCTTATTATTTTTTACTATATAATGAATCTGCCCCATTTTTTGTTGTTGTTTGATATTCTTAAAAGAAATATCAATTTTATTATTATTCATTTCAAAATATAACTGATTTATACTACTAAGCCCAATAAAAGAGATATTTATATCCCCATTTCTCAACATCAAAGATACCCCATCTTTTCTAATACACTCT
>JAYEIM010000391.1:0-6661 GCA_034660095.1 Campylobacterota bacterium
ATTCTTTATAAATATGATAACACGAGATATTGCATTAAAAATGGCAATATTAGATTTAGTAGATAATTCTATTGATAGTGCTTATCAAAAATCTGATACAACTAATTTAAATGATCTTTATATAAAAATTAGTTGTTGTGAAGATAAATTTGTTATCGAAGATAATTGTTCAGGATTTGATATAGAAACAGCTAAGAATTATGTTTTTAGATTTGGAAGTAATAACAAAACCGAACAACAAAAATCTTCTATTGGTCAGTTTGGTATAGGATTGAAAAGAACTATATTTAAAATGGGAAATCTTTTTAAAGTAGAATCAAAAACTAATGATAGTTCATTAATAGTTGAAGATAATATTAATGATTGGAGTACTAGGACAAGAGTTATTACAATTAATGGTGAAGACAAAACAGAAGATGATTGGCATTTTAAATTAAGTGAAAATCATGATGTAGACATGAATTCAACTGGTACTAGAATAACTATATCTGACTTACATCAGAATATTAAAAATAGTTTTTTAAATACAGTATTTATTTCAAAATTAATATCAGAAATAGAAATTGCACATATGGTATCATTGAATAATGGTATTAAAATAGAGATTGAATTTTTTAATGAGGAAAAGCAAGAAGTAGTTATTGAAAAATTAAAACCCGTTGAATTAAGTCTAATTAATAATGAAAAAATTAAACCATTACATAAATCATTCAATATTGAGTTGTCGTCAGGTGAGGAAGTAAAAGTACATATGTACTTAGGAGTAATTAATAGAGAATTTAATACAAGTGGTGTGTATATTTTTTGTAATAATAGAACTATTTTACATGCTAATAAAGATTCACTAATGTGGAATAGAGATGTAATGGGTAAAAATTGGCATCATAATTATGCATTGTTTTGTGCTTATATTTTTTTAGAATCTGAAGATACATCTTTATTGCCTTGGACTACAACAAAGGAAGGTGTTGATCAAGACTCTGAAACATTCCAGAAATTAGCAGCTTTACTAAATTTAATTTCAAAACCTATTTTAGATTTCTTAAGAAAAGGTGCACATGAAAGAGATAAAAAATCAAAAAAAGAATATCTAAATATGCCAATTTATTCTGTAATAGAAAGTTCAGAGGAAGTTTTATTTACAGAATGTATTGAAGAACAAGAATTTTATGAAGATATCGAGGAAGCATCACTAAATAATGATTTTGATAATCCGAAGAGAATTCAATATGATAAACCAAAAAGTGAGATTGATAAACTTAAAAAAATATTTAAAGTAGAGAATAACTATGAAGTGGGTATAGAAACATTTAAACGAGTATACGATAAATTAGTTTTAGGTAAATAATTATTATGAATGAACATAAACCTAGTTTTGAAAAAATAAATTATTCTTTAAGAGTTGCAAAAAATATTGAAAGAAAAATGATTGTTGAATCACTACCTAGATTAAAAGAATTTAATTCTTTAGATAATTATACTTATATAGGTTTTGGCTCACCTTTCTTTACAGACTTTATTTTATTTCATAAGCAGTTAGGAATAAAAAAATTAATAAGTATAGAGAAAGAAGAAGAAAAAAAAGAAAGATTTGAATTTAATAAACCATTTAATTCAATTCAAATGATTTATAAACATTCAACTCACGCATTACAAAATGATATTAATCATCAAGATAAGAAAATTATTTGGCTAGATTATGATTATCAATTAGATTATAGTGTATTAATTGATGTAGAGGAAATAGCTAAAAAGTCTACTTCTGGAGATATGTTATTAATAACATTAAATGCAAATGCAAATCAATCATTATCTAATTCAGATACTAGCGAAGCAAAGAAAATAAAAATTCTAAATAAATTTAAAGAAAAATTTTCTTTTAAAGATGAAGATGGTGAAATATTTGATTTTAAAGAATTTATTAATCCTTCAATTTCATACATGGATATTGAATCATGGGGTTATTCAAAAGAATGTAAAATTATTATTTCAAATCTTGTAGAAGATGCATTAAAGAAACGGAATTTAGCATTTAGTGAAAATTTAAAATTTAAAATTATATATAATTTTAACTATTCTGATGGTGCGGATATGCTTACAGTAGGTTATATTTTTTATGATAATGAAGATGAAGAAAAATTAAATAATTGTAATTTTGATAATTTTAGTTATTGTAAAGATGAAAATCAACCATATTTAATCACAGCACCTAAATTAACTTTAAAAGAGTTACATCATATTGATTATTATTTACCGGATAATTTATCTTCTATGCCTGATATTAAAATTGATGAAGATGATTTAGAAATGTATGAAAAGATCTATAGATATTATCCTTCCTTTATTGAAGGAGTAAGATAAATTCTTTATTAGCTTAAAAATCTTGCCCTATAAACTCAAAAATATTACTATCACTTTTTAGTGATGTTTTAAGTATTAAGTATCCACGAACAATATGTCGTTGTATATTTACTTCTAAATCTTTTTTAGAAGTGATTGTGATACCATCAAAAACTTCTATCATATCTCCAAAAAGTTTTGTATAATCATCAGTACCTTTACCCTCACCAGTTATTTGTTCTAGTCTATACTCTTTACCATCATAACTATCTACTGATATATCTTTAAACTCTTTTTCTTGTGACAATGATATATTAACCATAAATCTTAATATTATCCATTTTGGCTCATTTTCAAGATTTAGCATTTTTGCTAATGGAGTTATATAGTTTTCAATATCTAGTGTTGTTTTTATCATTTTATTTCCTCAATACTTGAGCCTATTTTATTTCTTTGAATTTGATAATGTTTATAGTCTAACTTTTGAGTTTTGATAAAATCGTATTCACTATCTGTTAAAAGTAAAATAAGATTTTCAAAAGATAAATAGCAGGTATCTAAAAGTAGTTTTTTGTTAGCATTAGAAAGTCTTCCAAATGGTGTGTCAACCATTACAAAAGATGCAAACTCCTTAAAGTCTAAAATAGTTTTTACAATCAGAAAATTTAATACTTGCTTTTGACCAGCTGATAATAACTCTGTATTTAACAATTCCTTCCCATCACTTATAATAATACTGTGATTACTATTGATATAAATATCTTTAATGTGTTCATATTGTGCTAAAAAATTTGTAGTATTTTCTTTTAGATTTTTATTAAAAATTGACAACTTAACATCTAGTTTATTTTTATAAATTTTTTCACTTATTTTAGCAACTATTTGTAGCTCTTCATAACCTTTAATAAAAGTATATTTTTCTTGATTTGCTTTAAAACTTTGAGTTAATGCCTTACTTATCTCTTTTACTTCTAGTGAATTATTTTCAATGCTATTTTCTAAGTCAGTTAATGATTTATCAAATATTTCAATTTCAATTTCTTTATCATCTCTTGAGTTAAATAATGAAGTCATAATATCTTGTTCTTTCATTGAATTTTCAATAATTTTTATTTCTGCATATATTTGAGTTATTGAGAGTTTTAAATCTTTCATTTGAGAAAGTAAAGCTTTGTATTTTTTATTTGTCATTGATAATTTAATTTCTGATGAATTATTTATCATTAATGATTTAAACATATCAAGTAACTTATTTTCATCTATTGGAGAATCTATCTCTTTGGTAAATTTAGAGAATTTATTTATAAATAGTGATTCATCTTCTATTTTAATTGCACTTGTTGATCGTTTCTCAATATTGGACAACAATTTTTTATTTAATATTAAAGGCATCTCCCAAAGGATTAATTCTTTGAATATAATAGATTTAGCATTCAATTCATCTTGCACTAAAGCTAGTTTATCATATAAAGTTTTTACTTTTTTACTTTTATTTCTAATTTGAGTATTTAGTTTTTGTAAATGAATTTTTAATACTTTAGATTCTTTTGTTTTTTCTTTTAGTTCTTCTTTTTGATTAATTATTGTTTCTAATAAATTTAGTCTTTTATTTTCTAAGTCTATTAATTCTGATGTATCATTGTCTCTATTTTTTTCCAGTAGTCTTCTTGAAACTTCTAAAGTGTCTTTTTGAGTATTTACAAGTAAATCTAAATCAAAAATAAAATCAAAAATACTTTTTAGTTTAGTACTTGACAGTAATAAAAGATTATTTCCAACTTCTCCATCATAAAATAAAAAATCAACTAAAAAATCAGGTATTTTATTTTGTATAAAATGCTCAGCTTCTACATCTTCTATTATGTTACCATCTTCAAAATAAATTATAAGTGATTCCTCAAGTTTTGGTTCGAAAGACCAACTTCTTTTAACATTAAACTCTTCAAAATCTAAATCAACTGAACACTCTTTTTCTTTAGCATTATTATTTAAAATTGAATTTCTATCTATATCGGAATTACCAAGACATAATTTAATTGAATTTAATATTGATGTTTTTCCAAAGCCATTAGTTCCAATAATACATGTAATATTATCAAATGAAATTTTACTTATTCCACTATATGAAAATAGATTATTTATTGTAATACTAGTTAGTTTCACGGAATTCACCTTTATAAAAATCAATTACTTTTTTTTCAATATCACCAATAATTCCATATCTATTTGATATATTTTTTCTATAAGTTTCTATTTCATATATTCTTTCAAATAAATCAATATTAAAATTCTCACTACTAAACTCTTCAAGCTCTTCTCTTAAATCAGTAGTCGTTGGCTTATCATTTAATCTATTGAATTCCTGAGATATTCTATATGCGTTATTAGATATATCTCCATCCCGATTCCAATTATCTTGAATTTGTTCTATTTCAGCATCTTTAATTAATATAATTTTTTCATTTTTGTTGTAGTCTGAAGCATTTATTTTCATTGAATGATAATTTTTATTTACCTTAACTTCAGTATCTAATAATTCTCTTAATAATTCTCTTCTTGTACTTGGTAAAAATGGTCCAGCACCAGGTGCTCCATTTCTTCTTCTTGTATCTCTTTTTTCAAGATTATTTCTATAATTATAAATCATCTCCCTATAAGCCCAAAGTGGCTCCATCCACTCTTCTCCATTTTTAAGCATACCTTCCATAGAACGATCTACTTCTACAACTGTACAAGTCCAACAACCAAATCTAGTTTTACCACAAGATGGAGAGTCTGGATTTAATGCAATATTACAATCTCCTTCCCCACTCCCTTTATCGTATAAACTCATCATATAAGAATGGTCACCCCAAGGGAAAGGAGTTTCACTTAAATAAGTCCAAACATCTTCATTTGACCATGTTTTAATTGGAGATAATACATAAGCATTTGGTATAGTATTATGTACAGATAATCCTCTATGATTTAAAACTCTAGCTTCTATTGAATTTGCCCTAGCTACAGATTCATCAGTTCTAACTCCTAGAAGCATTAAAATAGATTGATGTTCATTTACTAAATCTTTTAAAAATTCAGTAGCAGGATTTATTTTTAATCGTTCAGTACACCACCTAAAAGAATTTGTTGGTGCAGGATAACCAAGTCCTAACATTAATGACCAAAATGACTCTTTAATTTTAGGCTCAATTTTATGGCAAGATAATTTTAATTTAGACTTTTTAGCAAATTTATCTATCTCGTCTAATTTATCATTTAGATATTTTTCAATAATAGGCATCTCAACACTAGTATCAGAAGATACAATATAAGTATGTTTAGTGTCTTTACCTTCTCTATGTAGTTCTTCAAGCATTTGAATAACTAATTGTAATACAGCTGTAGAATCTTTTCCACCAGAGTATGTAACAACCCAAGGTCTATTGTCTGCAAAGTACTGTTCTTTAAGTGATGATATTGTTTCTTGTATTTTATTCATTAATTGCATTTTACTATAAACTATTTTAATTTTTTATTAATTTATTAAAATTATTTTCATTATTATAATTTTCTAGTATATCTTCAAAGTCTAAACCTAATTCGATAATTTTAATTAATGCAGGTTTATTTTTTTTCCAGTTATTGTATGTTTGTTCAGTAATATTAAATCTTTTTGAGAGTTCTTTGTTAGTAAACTTTTTATATTTGTGATTATCTTTCATGACTCGTATTATAATCAATTTATGCTAAATATTATCTATTTGCACATTTAGTTACAATCCGTAACTTTAAGCTAAATTCCCCTAACTTCACTAAAAACCCCTTAAATTACTCATAATAAGTATAAATATCTAAACCTTTTAATCTCTACTATTCAAAATATCTTACAATTTAATCAAATCTCATTTAAGCTTATATATTTTTTAAACACAACTGTTTAGATAAATATTTGTATATTTTCATAAAGTTACCTAAAATTATTTAGGAGCAAAAATGGAGTATCAAAACAAAGACTTTGATGATGTTATAAAATATATCACTTTGTTAAAAGATGAAAGTATACTTTTAAAAAAACAAAATCAAGAGTTAAAAGATAGACCAAAACTAAAAACAGATTTGAAAATTTGGGGCATTGTAAATGCTGCAAAATTTGTAGGACTTGCACCAAATACATTTAGAAAGATTTTGAAAGATACAAATAGACTTAAAATAAATATTGATTATTTATCAGATAATCTAAACCATTATCTATTTTCAAAATCATCATTAGAAAATTTACAAAAGGAAAATTATGACAACAAACGAAACAATAGCAGAAGACAAACTATACAAATATCTACTA
>JAYEIM010000392.1:0-6618 GCA_034660095.1 Campylobacterota bacterium
GTTGAATCTCTTTTTATGTTTGGTTTTTGTCGTAAATTATTATAACATTTGAAAGTATGATTCAACTTTTTTAACAATTATAAAATTAAATTAGCTGCTTTTGTGGGAATCTGCAAGTGGCTCTATAAGATATCTTTTTTAATATATATGTCATACGTAATACTCTTTTTACTATTAGATACTTGTAAAAACTTATACTTAGTATTTGGTTTTTTATCTACAATATTAAATACAATATCTTGTGATTGTCTAGAGTTAAATACAAAGGTATATTTATCTTTTATCTTATTCCAATCATCTTTAAAAGTTTGTTTCATGAAATACCAGAGTTTTGTGATAATGAAATTTGGTATATCTCCTCTGCTGGAAGTGTATAGTGCTTTACTAGGGAAATAAGTTTTATTGAAATATTGTAGCTTCCAATCAGTTTTTATTAAATCCTTGATGGCGTACTGATATGTTTTTTTGTTCTCAGCTATAGTTCTTGGTGGAGTTAGTTCAGACTCCCAGCAGTGCTGTTGTTTGTCTAATGTGCCTAAGACACTCCTTAGTTCTTTTTCAGTCATATCAGTAAGCAGTTGAATATGTATGTGATAATTTAGATTAAACATTATTAAATTATTTTGTTGTTTATTATCTTGAAGTAAATTTACATTTTTATTTAGTCCTATCTCTATGGCAGAGAAGTAACCAACTTTTCTAATTATATTTTTCTTTTTTAGATTAGTTTTTTTGTTACTCAGTTTTCTAAAAAAATGTTTTCTGAGATTGAGTGTATCTTGTATTGTATTTGAGATTGGACTGAGAGTTATCATATACCTATCTAAATGACCTAAATCACAATACATAGCAAAATACTTAGCAGTGAATTTCTTTCTTTGCTTAGTGACATTTTGGAGTTGGTGTTCATTTAGTAGTGCGGTATACTTGTTATTTGGCATATAGTCCCTCATTAAATTTTATATTTAATTATTGACAAACTATATTTATTTTTATTATAATAATATATGACACATAGACATAGTTTAGCAATAACTTCTTCTTAACTTATGAAAGGCTGTAACCTTTTATAAGTATTCTTATTATAACTAGAAATATTTGGATTTTGAATTGTGTAATATGATTTTTTGGATTCAAGAGAGTCAAAACAATATAATAAATAAATTTATTATATTGTTAAGGTCTTAGTGTTTACTTTCTTATTTATAACGCTTTTTTGCGTTTGCGAATATCTTTATATTTTTCATTGCATTCTTTACCTATTTCTTCAAATGCTTCCTTATCTTTCTCTTGTGTAGCTTCTAACATAAGTTTTTCACACTTATGTTTTAGTTCCATAGATTCCATTTCTAAACTTTCTTTAGTATCTGAACATCCACTAAGGGACATTATTCCAACAAGACCTAAGCCTAGTATTATCTGTTTTAGCATTTTTTACCTTTTGTTTAATTTTAAATTTATATATAACATATTAAATTTTAGCTCTTATGAAAACTCATAACTACAATGTATACAAACCATAGCTTCAGGTTTTACTTTTTCTGCACATTTAGGGCAAACTTTTGTTGGATTAACATTTTTAACAGCATCTATTGAAGCACTTATTGTTTTGGCTAGAATTGGAACTACAATGTATTTTATTACAAGAGCAATTAGTGATAAAATCAAGACAAGAGCTGAGAATGAAGCTAGAAATGATGGTCCACCATAAGCTAACTCATATGTCTTGTCAAATAATTCTCTTTCTTCACCATCTTGAACATCATAGCTTGAAAGTGCTGAGCTAATATCTTTCCTAACATAAATTGCATATATTTTGTATTTATCTCTTGATTCTTTGTAACATTCACCTTTTTTTGGCCCTTCCTTGTAGCGACCATATTCAAGCTTATTACTATTATCTACCCCAGTTGCAAACATATGGAACTGAACATCACTTTGAGCTGAGGAACAACCATATTTCCACTTGAGTTCACTTACTGTTTCTTTGTACTCATCTCCAGCAGTATATTGTGCATAAATCTGAACTAAAAGGCTCAGTAAAAATGTAGTAATCAATACTTTAAGACTAAGTACTTTTAACGCTTTGTTAAAATAGAAAGATATTTTTTCCATTGTCCATTGTTTCCTTATGTGGTTATTTTTATTTTAAACAACATATATTTTTGAAATTCATAAGCGTAATATTTTCATACATAACTTAATCATCAACTTTCATTAATGTATTTTGTTAAAATTTGAGCAAAAGTATACTTTCCACTACCTGCAGTACACCTTAAAAATATAATAAATTTTAATATTTATTACTAATCCTGTTATTGAATATTTTTTCATATAAATAAACTAGAATAATATTGATAATTTAACATTTTTAATTTTCTCTTTTAAAATAGATATAGAGGTGTATCTTTCTTATACCCACTACTCTCAAGATAAATCTTAAGAGATGGGCAAAGAGTTACACCCTTTTGAAACCATAAGAGAGAAAATTAAAAATGAAAAAATATATTATGTGCAGATTAGAGACCAGAAAAAACAAGTTTGATGTTATTAGAAATATAAACCATAATGCAAGACTGGTAAAAGTAAAATCTGAGGTATATCCAAGAACCAATGATAATTTTAGATGGGGAACTTTAAAAAATAACTTTAAAACTGCTTATGAGTTAAGAGAGTATCTTAAAAATAATTTCAATAGATATGTGAAACAACATAAACAAGTTTATTATGAATATGGAAAAGAAAGGTTTGAAGATGGGGAGCTACAACAGCAACCATATCTTAATACTGAAAGAGTTAGTTCTTTTAGTGAGGGTATTATTGGGTTTAGTGAGTACATAAATACTTATTTAAAAAATAACCCTAGTGATGGTCTTGATACTATAGAGAAGATTACTAAAGAGGTTTTACTAGAGTTTTCTAAAAATTACAATGTAGAAGTGTTTGATTATGCTATTCATGCAAATGAGGCAGGTCTTTTGCATATTCATTTTACTTGTACTAACTTTAATAAGAGTACAGGTGCGGCACTTGACTCTAGGAGGATTGGTATAGAGCTTCAAGACTTAGTCCATTCTCATTTTAAAGTATTAGGTTTTGAGCGTGGACGGTCTAAGAGCAAAAGTGAGTTTTATCAAGATGACCACCTTTCAAACTACCATTACCAACAGCAACAAGAAAAAATTAAATCACTTGATAAAGTGGAAAACTCACTTCATTTGATGTCACTAGATGAATTAGAAGAGTTTAAAATCACTCATAGTGATAATAAACTTTTAAAAAGATTGACTTCATATATTATTAGGATTAAGAAAAAAGAGAAACAGCTGATAGAAGATTCTAAGACTATCAACTATTTAAAAAAATCTATTGACACCATTTATGCAGGTGGTGCAATATCTGCTGAAGAAGCTAAACACTTGTATTTTGTATTGAAAGGGTCAAATATGCTAAAACACGCTGATGAAGTTGTGAGAAAGGGAATTAAGAAAAGTTTAGAGCTGAAACCTTAGGAGGTTATTAGGTAGTTATTTGATACCTAATAACATCTTTTAAACATATACTTAACTCACCTTAGTGAAGATGATAGACTTAATATATACATTATTCACATATTCAACATTCTTTTGATTTGAAACAACTTTATATCTGTAAATATTTTGACTACTATCTTTATGGTATTTTTTTACACCAAATTTAGTGAGTTTAGAGACTTCTTTTTGAATTCTCATATGAATTTTATTCTGTTTTTTATCTTCCATATTTTTATATAGGGAGATATATATAATTATTGTATCATTTTTGATAGACTCATATTTCTCATCATTTAAACATAAGTATTGAGTTTCATAACTATTTGTATTTTGTACCACTTTTTTATTGATAATTGTAACCATCTAAAGTCCTTTGGTAGTTTTTAAGGATACCACACCATATAAATACATACACAATTGTATATATTAGTCAGTTTAGTTATATAGGTTTGTTTTGATTGTTTAAAAAGTAGGGGACCCATGAATAAGACTATTCTCATTCTATGTTTTTATCAACTTGGCTAAGCAGAAATAGTTTAAATCTCTAATTAACTTTTGACAGTATACAAAAGAACTACTTAAATTATTATTAAACTACACTTAAATTTGTAGATTTCTTAATATTTTCTACAATATTATGATAGATGATGCTGTTTGCTTCACTGCTTAGGTTGTCACTATTTTTAAAAAGGGTTTCATAACTTGGATGTTTAAGTTGAGTATTTATATACTCAATTAACAATTTATTCCTATGGAGTGAAAAATCTTCTTGCTGGTATAGTTCATCTTTTTGTTTTTTATCTATGCAATATTCAATAATGTCACTTGCATAATAATCAGGTATTTTATAGGATACTCTTTTATCTAAGATTTTAATATTTAGTTTTGTGTAATCACTCATTAGATTTCTTTTATGTTTAAATAACTATTGAGTATATAAATACTCAATAATAGTAAAAGTATATCTACATATCATTAGAAAAGGTAGGTTGTTCTAATTTAATAGGTTTTTTTTGTTTATTCTTTTTCATTGATGACTTTTCAAGTTTTAGAAGTCTATCCATTTTTTCAATTTGTTCAGATAATTTGTCATATTTTTGGATTGTACCAGCTCTTTCAATTGATGAAGCAGATAAATCTACTCTTACCTCTTCAATAAGCTCATTAAAGTGTGTTAAATCTATTTCTTTAGCGTTTCTGCTGAGTTCATGAGATATTATAGTTTTAACAGCTCCTAGAGTAAAAATCAAAATAATTAAATATTCCCAGTTGTTTTGTAGAAATTCCATTTTATTTATCCTTGTCTTTATGTAGATTAATTTCATAGTTGAGGATAGGTCTTATGTATTCATTATATGCGATTACTTCAGACATGTCACTGAAATTTTTATCTCTGTTTTTTTGCTGGTTAGATTTTTTTATAAAAGTACTATCTTGATGAGTCCAAAAATTACCAAAGTTGTAACTTCCACATGCTTTTAATTTGTCAAGTATTTTATATCTTTTAATGGTGTTAAGTTCTACTAGATGGTATTTTTTTAGGAATTGGTCAAAATCATTATCAAATAATAATTTCAATAACTTTTGTTTTTTTACTAAGTAGCCACTATAGTCTAAGTTGTTGTATTTCATTTATAACCTCTTTGTTTATTAAGATTATAAATCTAAAAATTAAATTTTATATATTATGATTATACAGCTCTTATTACATTCCAATATTTTTGATATGCTTCATTAACATCTTCATAGGTAAATGATAAATAATGTTTAATAATGCCTCTCTGTTTGTGATTTAGACATGTATCGGCCAAAACACTATCAATTTTGCAGTCTCTAATCATAATTGTCAGCATAAATTTTCTTGTATCATGCATTGAAATACTTTTATTATTGTAGAGGTCTATGTTAGCTAATTTAACAAATTTTTTAAACATTGCATAAATACCACTTCTATTCATATTTGGAAAAAGCAAGCCACTCTCTATATTTTCAATATAAGACAAACATTCATCAGGAATTGGAAACCTGTAATCATCTTTTGTCTTAGTTATTTCCTTTGGTGGCATTATCATTTGTTTGTCCATATAACAATCTTCTTTTCTTAATTGTAAAATCTCCCCATATCTATGTGCAGTAAGTAAAGTTAAATATAAAAAGATTTTAACTTCAATTTTTTGAGATTTTTTAGTTGCGTTATATTGAGGAATAGTATGATAAAGTTTTTTTACAACATCTAAATGGGTCTCTTTAACCCTTGTTTCTAGACTTTCCCTTATTGATGTATTATAAGTTTCAAGTTTGTCAATTACACTTTTATAAATATTTTCTTTTTTTACTTCTTCTGCAAAAACAGGTCTTAATATCATTTTTAGAAGATTTTTACTTGCACTAGATAAATGTGATACTTGTTTCTGAACTTTTAGTAAGTCTTCATATGTGATTTTTTCTATTTTTTTATGTCCAATTGTATTTCTTACATAAGAATTGTAAAAATATAAATAGTTAGTTGGCGTATTATTTGTCCATTCTCCATTATTAACTTTATCTATTACTCTTTGGTCAAAAATATCATTTAAAGTTGTTGGAGAAGATATAAAAGGGTCTTTACCCTGGCTAATTAATATCTTAACTTCTTGCAATTTATCAAATGCTTGTTTTTCAGTTTTACAGCCAAATAGTTTAGTAAAGTTTTTAACTGGATATGTTTTACTATTATGTTTAAACCTTACATAAATACTTTTTGAACCATTTTTTGATATTTTTGTAGTGACACCTGCATAAGCCATATATATAACCTTGTGAAGAAGATGAAAAATTATACACTGTACACTTTTTTATACACCTTAAAGTGGTAAAAATAGGTTTAGAGTGGTTCAAAATAGATTAGGATATTTTATGAAGTGCTTATTATAGGGGTTTTATGGAGTTTATTTTTATTCTTGCTATAGAATAAGCATTGCATCGCCATAAGAGTAAAAACGATACTTCTCTTTTATAGCTTCAGCATATAGCTCTTGTGTCTTTTCTAGCCCAACAAATGATGCTACGAGCATAAGAAGTGTTGACTTAGGAAGGTGAAAGTTTG
>JAYEIM010000393.1:0-6574 GCA_034660095.1 Campylobacterota bacterium
TGTAGTTCATAGACATGAATTAAGTGGAGCTATGCACGGATTATTTAGAGTAAGAGAGTTTACTCAAGATGATGCACATATTTTCTGTACGCAAGAACAAGTAAAATCTGTAATTATTGAAGTTATAGAATTTGTTGAATCTCTTATGAGTTTCTTTGGATTTAAATATGAGATGGAAGTATCTACTAAACCAAAAAAAGCAATTGGTACTGATGAATTCTGGGAAAATACTACTAAAGGTATCATGGATGCTTTAGATGAAAATGGATACTCATATGGTATAGATGAGGGTGGTGGGGCATTTTATGGTCCTAAAATAGATATCAAGATAACAGATGCAATTGGAAGACAATGGCAATGTGGTACTATTCAAGTAGATATGAACTTACCTGAAAGATTTGATATAAACTATACTACATCCGATGATACTAGAGAGCGACCAGTGATGATTCATAGAGCAATACTTGGTTCGTTTGAAAGGTTTATTGGTATTATGACAGAACATTTTGCTGGTGAATTTCCAATGAGTATTGCACCAACTGGTGTAATCATTATCCCTATTGCAGATACACATAATGAATATGCGTTAGAATTATCAAAAGAGTTACAACAACTTGAAATTGATAGTGAAGTATTCGATCAAAATGAAAGTTTAAATAAACGAATTAGAATTGCAGAGAAACAAAGAGTACCTATGATAGTTGTTGTAGGTGATGACGAAGTTGCAAACTCTAAAATAGCATTAAGAGATAGAAGAAAAAGAGAAAGAAGTGAGATGACTAAGGATGAGTTCTTAAGCATGTTAAACCAAAACCAAGCAGGAGAGCAAATTTGAGTTTCAAAGATAACAAAAAAAAGCAAGACGATACATTATTAAACTACGATATTAAGTTTAAAGAGGTTAGATGTAATACAGAAGATGGAACTTTAGGGATTATAAGTTCAAGAGAAGCAAATGCACACGCTGAAGAGGCTGGACTTGATCTAGTTTGTATAGCACCATCTGCAAAACCTCCTGTTGTAAAGATTATGAACTACGGTAAGTTTAAATATGAGCAAGAGAAAAAGAAAAAAGAAGCTAGAAAAAATCAAAAAATAATTGTAACTAAAGAGATTAAACTTTCTGTTAAAATTGCTCAAAATGATATTGACTATAAAGTTAAACATGCTAGAGAGTTTATCGAAAAAGGTAATCATGTAAAATTTAGAGTATTTTTAAGAGGTAGAGAGATGGCAAATCCATCTGCTGGTGCAGAAGTACTTACAAGAGTTTGGCCAATGATGGAAGATATAGCATCAAAAGAAAATGATCCAAAATTTGAAGGAAGATATGTAAATATGCTTGTTGTTCCTTTGAAAAAAGAGAAAAATTAATCTTTAAATCTATTTAAAACTATATAAAGCTATTTTTAGATATAATCCACAACTTAATTTAAGTTTGTGGATTTTTTTATCCCCAAATTTAATTATTATTTTATAAAGGAGTCCTAACAATGCCAAAGATGAAATCTAACAGTGGAGCTTTAAAGAGATTTAAAGTTAAGAAAAATGGTCAGATTAAAAGAGGAAGTGCTTTTAGAAGCCACATTCTTACTAAAAAAAGCCAAAAAAGAAAAGTCAATTTACGAGGTCCACAAGTTGTATCTGATGCAGATTCAACAAGAGTTAAAAGAATGTTAAATAAAGCGTAAGCTTTTATTCGATTCTATATTTAAGAGATAGTCCCTCCGATTAGATTCGGACAAGTTCAGTATAAAATATATACAGACACCAAAATATTTTAATATTTATGGTAAAGAAAAGGAAAAAATATGCCAAGAGTAAAAACTGGTACAACAAGAAGAGCTAGACATAAGAAGATTCTTAAACTTGCTAAAGGATTCTATAGCGGTAGAAGAAAACATTATAGAAAAGCAGCTGAAGCTGTAGCTCACGCATTTCAATATGCATATAGAGATAGAAGACAAAAGAAAAGAGATTTTAGACAACTTTGGATTGTTAGAATTAATGCAGCTTGTAGATTAAATGATATATCTTATTCAAGATTTATAAATGGTCTAAATAAAGCTGGTATTACTTTAGATAGAAAAATTCTTGCAGATATGGCTATGAATGATTACACATCATTTCAAACAGTTGTAGAGAGTGCAAAAGCAGCATTAAAATAATATAATTTTTTAATTGCAAATAAAAAGGGGATACAATTTTTTGTATCCCCTTTTTTTGTATTTAGATTATTTTAGAATATATAACTAATAGATGCTCTTAAATCTGTAGCTTCTTTAACAGGATCTGCAGTCATACCCATACCTTGATATTGAGCTACTTCTGTCCATGTCATTGGTTTACCTTCTGCACCAAAGAAACCTTGACTTCCTGTATAATCATATTTTATACTTGTATATCTAATATTAAACTTTAAAGATTTTGTTAGTGGTTTGTCATAGTAAGCTTCTATTGCTGTACCTCTTGCTGCAATTTTACTACCAGCCATTGTATCTTCTGCATATGTTACAGATCTCCAATATTTATCACCTTTATTCCATTCAAAACCAAATCTACCATCATCACTTAATGGATCTGGTATATTTATACCTATCCATGTAGATGAACCAGTTTTACTTTCAAGAGAACCTAGCATACCATCATTTCTTCCATTAGGATCAGTTTTACTTTGTGCCCATGAAATAAATAGAGTTGTTTCATCCAAAAAGTCAGAAATACCGTCACCGATACCTTCTGCTTTTGCCATTGCTGTAAATAACGTCAAATCACCAGTATCTTTTAGCCCTGTATTTGTACCGCCCATTCCCATTACTGCATTTGTACTTGCTTGATCAAATCCAATCATATGTTCAGCTTTTGCCCAATTAGTATGTACTGAATATTGTCCATTATCCCATGGTACAAAAATAAATCCATACATATTAGTATCTGCTTGACCATCTGAACTTGCAGCATAGTCATCACCATCTGGCATAGTAAATCTTACATTTGCATTTGTTAATCCTCTACCTGTACATAGTTTCCACCACATACCCTCTACACCAGTAACTTTATCTAAATTAAATTTTGCACTACCACCATCAAACTCTACATTTACTGTATGCGATAAAGGTGAATTGTCTTTCATACCCTCTCTCATATTAATTCCAAGTCCATCTGTAGATGGTCTTCTACCAAGAGAAGCTGTCCAAGCTATATCTGTACCCAAAAATGTATCATTCATATATAGCCAATATGCTTCTTTTACTTTTAATGTATTATCTGTTGCATTTTCATTTACAACCCAATCAAAATTTGCATAACCAGGTTGTGTATTAGCTTGACTATGATTTACACTATCTCCATATGTTTTCATATAAGATAATTTAGCTTTAAAAAGTACATTATCTTCTGGAGCAAATCCCATACCCAACCATAATCTATTTGTTAATAAATCTGGATTGCTTGTTTTAGCACCAGTTGATTTTTTATATTGAATATTATCAACAGCTGTTCTAAAGTTTACATCCCACTTTATATTATCTGCTGCACCATGCGCTTTAACTTGATTTAATTTCTTATTAGATTTTTTTAATTTTTTCTCTAATTTAGTAATTTGTTTTTCCATTGCACTTAGTCTTTTTTCTACATCTGTAGATGCAAATGTTGTTGTTGTCATTGCAGCTATTGCTGATAATGCTATAATCTTTTTTGTCATTTGTTTATTCCTTTAAATGTTATATTTCATTCTAAAATAGAAAGCCTTTGATATAACTTAATATTATATTAAATTCTCTTATGTGAATTATTATTAATAAGTATTTACTATATAATAATAATAATATTAAGTTATTATTTTTATTCATTTAAAGTATTGTTTAGATAATTATAGATAAAATATATTATCATAAAAGGAGAAAATATGAACAAAATAATTAAGTTGATTGTTTCAATTGCAATATTTGCAACAATGGCTATAGCTAGTGGAGATTTAAATATCGTCAAGTTTAAAAAAGTAAAGGGTATGTATAATGCAAAAAGTGCATTATTTTTAGATGCAAGACCCTTTAAATTGTATCAAAAAGGTACAATTATGGGTGCTGTACATATGCCAGATAAACAGTATAAAAAGTTTAAAAAATACTTGCCTGCTGATAAAAATGCTAAAATAGTATCATTTTGTAATGGTCCAAAATGTCACTTAGCGCCTAAATTAGCTAAAAAGCTTATAGAAGCTGGTTATAAAAGAGTTTATGTATATTCTGGTGGATATCCAGAATGGAAAAAGAAAAAACTACCTCTTATGTCTTTAGTAAAAGAGTGTAAAACAGGTCCAAAAGGTCCTTACAAACCAAAAGCTAACAGAGCTATTACAATTAATGGTGTCAAAGCTTATTTTGGTGGAGAAGAGCGTGAAGATGGTATGGTTGACCAATTTTGGTTAACAGATATGATTACAAAAAATAAAGTGCCTAAAAATATTCAATTTGTGGATGTTAGAAAAGCTGATCAATTTAAAGATGGTCATTTGCCAGGTGCGATTAATATTCCTTGGGATGCAAAAGCAGAAAA
Source organism: Campylobacterota bacterium (assembly GCA_034660095.1). Taxonomy (GTDB): domain Bacteria; phylum Campylobacterota; class Campylobacteria; order Campylobacterales; family Arcobacteraceae; genus JAIOSF01. Next base: position 4,558 of record JAYEIM010000393.1, read on the forward strand.
GATTGATAGTTCTAAGTTTCCATCAGGAAAACTTATCGTTATCTACTGTAATACAGGTATGATGTCAACAGATGCTAGAGGTAGTTTAGATGAAGATACTGCTAAAAATGTATTGTATTTTGATGCAAATGTAGAGTGTACAGGTACAAAATGTAAAGTTACTGCAAATGAAGATATCTAATCCTTATTTGCTTAAATAAATTTTAGATATAAAAAAAGGTTAGGATTTTTATCCTAACCTTTTTTATTTGTTAAATAAATATTAACAAGAAGGAACATTTCCTGAATCACTTGCATACTCATAAAAGAAGTCATAATAATGAGGAATATATTTTCCTTTTAAAGACTTATCTTTAACATTTGGACAGATTTTTTTAATCTCTCCAGCTAAAGCACCATTTTCTTGAATAGATTCCCACTCATCTTGTGAATGTTTACCAGCCATTTTTGCTCCAGACATACCACAAGCTTTTTTAAGCTTCTTAGAGAAAAGCTTTTGACCTTTTGTAACATCCGCAGATGCAACTGTTGTACTCATTGCAAGTGCGATTGCACCAGCTAATACTAATTTTAATAATGTATTCATTATTGTCCTTTGTTTTGAAATTTCGAATAAAGTATATCATATATTTTTAAAAATTTAATAAAACAAAGAATAATGTCTCCTTTAAAACATTATATTTTGTTATAAGTTACACAAATCATACCTTACAATTATTTCTTAAGTTATGTTTTATTTATAGTAAGTATTCTTTAGATACAATTATAGTTATAAAATAAAGGCACCAAAGATGTATAAACTACAAAAAATAACACTTTTACTAACTCTATTAATTACATCACTTTTTTCAGAAGTAAATCAACTCAATACAGCAATAGATAATATTGTTCTTACACACAATGAAAAACTACAATCTAAAAAAATTATAATATCTATTATGGATAGTAAAAGTGGTAATATATTATATATCAATAACAAAAATATAGCGGCATCATTTCTTTATGAGCCAGGGAGTGTTATGATACCTATATCAATATCTATGGCAATAGATATGAATAAAATACAACTAGACAATAAACATTATTATAGTAATATTAGATTTAAACATAAAACAATTAAATTATCACCAAAAAAAATAGTTATAGACTCCAAAAATATAGAAAGCTCACTTATTGCTCAAATGATATCAGGTAAAGAGTTTTATTATGGATATAAAGCATTTGGTTTCTCTAAAAAAACTGGCATTGATATAAAAAATGAAGTAAATGGTAATATACCAAAACTATACTCATATACTCGCAAAGAGTGTTGCACTAAAAATATGTTTAGAGCAACAACATCTTATGGCTATGGTATGACTGCTACACATCTGCAACTATTAAAAGCCTATACAGTATTTAACAATGATGGAAGAATTACTACTCCTAAACTTGATAAAATAAAAATTATACCTTACCAAAAATCAATAATTCAACACTCAACAACAACTATAATGAAAGAATTTTTAATAGCAAATATTAAAAACAAAATAGAAAAAAATAATATATCAAATAGCTTACAATTTGGTGGTAAAGAAGCATCTGCTAATATTTTTGAAAACGGTAAAGATAGTAAAAAATATATAAACTCATTTTTTGGATTTGTAAACGATAAAAAAGGCAATAAATATAGTATTGGAATAACGGTAATTGAACCACTAATAGCTAAGCAAAAATCAAATAATTCTTATTCTAATCCTATTATTTCTATATTTGAAGAAGTTATTAATACGATGGTAGGTTTAAAGTTATTAAAAACAATTTAATGGAGCTTCAGATAGGACTTGAACCTACGACCTGCTGATTACAAATCAGCTGCTCTACCAGCTGAGCTACTGAAGCATTATTAATTAAGTTTTATATAAATTAAAAATAAAACTTGGAGTGATTTTTAAATGGAGCGGGAGACGAGACTCGAACTCGCGACAATCTGCTTGGAAGGCAGAGGCTCTAGCCAACTGAGCTACTCCCGCTTAAA
>JAYEIM010000394.1:0-6571 GCA_034660095.1 Campylobacterota bacterium
AATAACCCATCTCAACTAAACGCAGCAGCAATTTCTTCTGGTTGATGTCATCACCAACTGCTAAAGCTTGAACCATATTTAGATACTCTTCTGGATCACCAAGACCATAGTTTGCAGAAACTGAGGCGATGACTATAACATCATCATAAGAGAGAAGATTAGCAGTAGAAGAGAGACGCATGCGTTCGAGTTCATCATTGATAGCACTATCTTTCTCTATAAACAAATCTTGACGAGGTATGTAAGCTTCAGGTTGGTAATAATCATAGTAAGACACAAAATACTCAACATGATTGTTAGGAAAGAACTGACGAAACTCTGAGTAGAGCTGTGCTGCTAAAGTTTTGTTATGAGTCATGATGATAGTAGGCATCTTCACATTCTCTATAACACGCGCCATAGTGTGTGTTTTACCACTACCAGTTACACCTTCAAGTGTCTGGTAACGATTCCCTTTTAGGATACTTTCACTTAAGGCTTTTATAGCAGTTGGCTGATCACCTGCTGGTTCATATGGTGATGAGACTTCAAATTCTGGTTTCTTTTTCATTGGTGGAATTATAGCAGTTTGTAGATAATGGGAGAGAATTTGACTTATTTATGAGAGATGTAGCTGCTATATGGCTGCCGAGAAATATTAAGAGAATTTTTGCTAATATATACAAAAATATATTTTAAAGTAGTCAATATGTCTCAAAGTGTACAAAAAACATCGTTTAGAAAATTGTTTGAAGGTAATATACAATTTGTAATACCATTTTTTCAAAGAGGTTATGCATGGAAAAAAGAGCAATGGCAACAATTATTTGATGATATTAATGATGAAATCATTAATGAACTTGTTGAAGGTGACGACTATCGTGATTATGAACATTTTTTTAGTTCAATAGTGGTAATGCAAAAAAACAACAATGAGCTAGGATTACAAAAGTTTGATATTATTGATGGACAGCAAAGGATTACAACTATATACATAATATTGTCTGTAATACAAAAGTTACTACTTGAGCGTTCTCAGGAACAAAATGATATTGTGTATACAGATAAGCTATCAAGATATTTAAAAAATGAATTAAGTTTTGGTGAAGAAGATGATTATAAAAAATTAAAAGTATTTAGCGCTAAAGGAGATAGGCTATCAACATACAAAATGTTATTTAGTACTGACCCTCAAAGTCCATATGTAATGATTGACAATCAATTTCTAAACCATAAAACTCAAGTAGATGCTTTACATGAATGGTTGCTAAAAGCAAGAAACTATAAACTTTCTGATAAAACGACTGAAGAGTTAATATTATTGTCAAATATAATTTTGGATTGTTTGAAAGTTGTATGGATTCCACTTGAAAAAGATTCAAATAATGCACAAGCAATTTTTGAAAGTTTAAATGCAAGAGGTACTCCTCTTGATGCATCAGAATTATTATGTAATTATATTTTCCGAGGACTATCATCAAAAGCTGAGTATGAAATTGAAGATTTTCACAATAAATATTGGCTATTTACTAAAAATAAAGTTGAAAATTTTGATGACTATTTAATGCATTTATATTCAATTGGTCAATCAAAAAACATAGGAAAGGGACGTAAAATTTATTCTTTCTTTAAAAAAAGTCGACATACAATATCAGAAGAAGATAGTATTGCTCATTTAGAAGAAATTAAAAATATGGCAAAATATTATGAAATAATTAAAAATCCTAAAAATATAGAAGGGGTCAATCAAAAAGTCACAATACTTTTAGCAAATATACAAATGACTGCAATGGATTCAGCTACACCATTTTTAATGGAAGTAATGAAAGAGTATATCGAAGAAAAAATTTCTCTTGAAAAAATTGTGTCCTTATTGCAAGAATTATTGACAATGCTTATACGAATAAAAATCACTGAAAGGTCTACTGCAAAAGTAGGACAGCTTTTTCCAAGTTTATATTCTAATCTTAAAAATAGAGAAAACTATATAGAGTGTATGCATGAAAAATTTAATGAATTTGATTATTATGTAAGTAATGAGGAATTTGATAATGCATTTATTGAAAGACCATTATATGCAAAATCAAACACAAATTTTACAAGAATGATTTTAATAGAACTTGATAAAGCAGAACAAAAATTTGGACAGTTTCCAGATTATAATACTCTTAATACGATAGAACATATCTGTCCTCAAAACGGAAGAGATAAAACAGGATGGACAGAATATTTAGGAGAAGATGCTAATAACGAAGATTTATCAAGATATATCCATACCATTGGGAACCTATTATTGCTGAGTAGACCAGCAAATTCATCGGCTAGTAATAATCCTTTTGCAGAAAAAGTACTTAGCTATCCTGATTTAACATTTTTAGATAAAGATGTTCGTAAAATATATAATGATGGGAAAGTATGGAATATTGAAAGTATAAGAGACCGTTCATATAGACTTACTACTCTGGCATTAAATATTTGGTCTTGGAAAAACATCTAAGATTCTATAATTTCGAAAGATAAAATTCAAAGGAAGTGGTTTGTCAAAAAATATATACAATTTATTTCGTGAGTACAATAGACTATTGACGAAACCTCAAAAGTCAAAGTACTTAGCTTCTCTTGACTTTAATATGAGAGAGACTTTTAAGTCTCTTATTGCATACTCAACAAATCCCGAAAGATTTGAAAATATCTATGATGGCTGGATAGAGAACTTAGATGATGAATTAGTAGTACTTGAAGTTTACAGTGTAATTCTAAGTACACGAAAGAAGCTTCAACAATTTTGTATTGATGATGTAACTTACAAAAAATTTATCAAGAACAAAAAAAGTATGTTAATACTATTACTTGAAAACAAGCAATATCAACATGCTATGTCTCTTTTAGATGTTCATATGTTTGGCGAGGAGTTCAAGCAGAAAAAATCAGATGAACTTCAAGAAAAAGTTTTAAAGTATCTCGTATCCAAAAGAGTGACTCTGCCAAAAAAATTGATTCATGAAATATATGCTTGGGCAGACAAACACTCATTGCCATCTTATTTAACTACTGAGATTGAAGGTGATTTTAAATTTAATATTACAAATGACATATTACCAATTCAAGAATTACAAGAATCAATCGAGAAGGAATTGGAGTCTACTAAACTAGAAAAAATAGTTGAGTGCTTAGTTGAAAATAATAGAGTTAGGTCGGAAAAGTAAAATATCAAAATCATAGGGTTGTAAGTTTCGCTACAGTTTTCTAACACTTACGACACTAGCTTTTAGAGTTTTTAATAAGTCTTATTGTAATATATAAAAAAGGAAGTGAATCTTTTGATATGGCTTATAATTTATATAACTTTACCACCATTAATTGTTCTTCTTATAGTTAGATATGTATGTGGACAAAAAGATTTTAGTGATAAAAGCTTAAGTTTGAGGATATCAATTGCTATTGGGGTAATAGATATTTTATTTTTTTTACTTTTCTCTTATTATAGGGTTTATCTTGAAAGTACCTTCTGTTAGTTCTTTCAGCTTATTCTAGACTCATAGAGTGATATTTGTAGCTATTTTGTGCTACAATATGATATTAGATAGTAAGGAGTTAAATTATGTCTTTAAATGCCACAGTAAGAGCAAGAGTTGATGAATCTTTAAAGTTTGATGCAGAACATATTTTAAAAGAGATAGGTTTAACAACATCTCAAGCTATAAATATTTTTTTAAAAAAAGTAGTATCAGAACATGGAATACCTTTTGAGTTAAAAGTTCCAAGTGATAGATTAAAAATAGCTATGGATGAAGCAAAAAATTCTGAAGGTATATATCATGATGATATATATGATATGATGAAAGATTTGAAGTCTTGATAAAATATCGTCTGTTTAAAACTAATTCATTTAAGAGAAGCTATAAAAAGCAAAGGCTTAATGATGAAGAAGAGTTAGCATATATTGATATTATTTATAATTTATTATGTGATAATAAACTCGCTGAAAAATATAAAGACCACCAACTTATAGGTAAATTAAAAGAGTTTAGAGAATGCCACATAAAACCTGATTTACTTTTAATTTATTTGATTGAAGATGATACTTTAAAGTTGGTAGATATCGGCTCTCATAGTGAGCTATTTAAATAAAACATATGCAACTAAATGAACTCTATTTAAAACTAAACTTATTAGAATCTCAAAAGCAATCTATAGAACAAGAGATACTCGAAACAAAAAAAATAATAGAAAAATTATCCCCATTCTCTAAACAACAAAAAATCTCCTTATTTAAATCACTCTTCGTAGCTCGTGAGGATGTATACCCAACTTACTGGATAAGCAAAGATGGAGCTAAAAAAGGCTATTCACCTGTAACTTTTACTTTTAGAGGTCAAGATTATATTCCGATAAATGATAATATAATTCAGAAGCACTTAGAGGGTAAAATTAGACTTGGTACATATGCAGTTGTAAATCAAACTATGGCAAAGTTCTTAGTTCTAGATTTAGATAAAGCAAGTTTCATAGAAGATACAAGAGCCATAAATGAAATTTGTAAAGAATTAAATATTATTCCTACCATTGAACTTTCAAAATCAGGGAATGGTATTCATATTTGGTTTTTCTTTGAGACTTTGGTGTCGGCAAGTAGTGCTAGAAAGCTTGGAGATATTTTAGTTACAAAAGCTATGGATATAGCAAATAGTATTGATATGAGTAGTTATGATAGGATGTTTCCAAATCAAGATTTTGTAGCTCCTGATGCACTTGGTAATTTAGTTGCATTACCTCTACAATATACTTCCAGAGTTGACAATAAAACAGTATTTATAGATATTGATACAATGCAACCATATTCAGACCAATGGAGTATTTTAAAAACAGTATCAAAAATATCTTTAGTAAAATTATCAAATATTTTACAAAAAAATATAGTTCAAAACTCAAATGAAATAGACTCGCTAATGCCATGGGAAATTAAACGAAATATACCTATCTCATTTCCTAAAACAACTAAGGCAGTTATACATGAAGCACTTTATATTGAAAAGATGGAATTATCTAAAACACTTTTAAATACCCTGCAAAGATTAGCATCATTTACAAACCCAGAATTTTATATCCGCCAAAACCTTAGAAAATCAACTTTTAATACTCCAAGAATTATTTCACTCTTTGATATGAATGAAAGATATGTGATTTTACCAAGAGGACTGATAAATAAAATTCAACATCTTTTCCAGTCTAGCAATGCTTCATTAGTTATTGAAGATACGAGGTTTATCCAAAAAATAGATAAACCAAAATTAGCAATTAAGCTAAGAGATAATCAAAAGACTGCATATAACAAAATATTAAAAAATGATTATGCTCTTTTGATAGCACCTCCAGGATTTGGCAAAACAGCAATTGCTTCAGCGGTTATAGCAAAAAGAAGAGTTAATACACTTATCTTAGTTCATAAAATTACTTTACTTGAACAATGGGCTGAGAGGCTGAGTGAATATTTTGAGATTGATATAAAAACTCTTGGTCAGCTTGGAAAAGGTAAAAAGAAATTAACTTCAAATATTGATATAGCGATGTTACAATCACTTAAAAATAGACCTGAATTTATAGAAGATTATTCTCAAATAATAGTTGATGAAGCTCATCATATTCCAGCAGTATCATTTGAAGTACCTCTAAAGAAATTTAGAGGAAAATATGTTGTTGGATTAAGTGCTACTCCTAAAAGACAAGATGGTATGCATCCTATTATGTCTATGCAATGTGGAGATGTAGTACATGAAGTTAAGAGGGATAAAGATCAAGTTCATATACTAAAAAGTGTTCGTACTAAATTTGAAGCTTATGAAGATGATTTTGTCATGATTCTTGGCGAACTTGTAGAAGATCATGTAAGAAATAAAATGATAATAGATGAAATATCAAAACTAAAAGATAGAAAGTTACTGGTGCTAAGTGAGAGAATAGAACATCTGAATATTTTATATCATGGATTGAAAAGTGAAAATATACGCTCAACACTTCTTTACGGTGGTATGGGTACTAAAGTTCAAAGAGCGGCTTTAATAGAAGCTCAAGATGCAGATATTATTTTATCCACTAGTGGGTATATAGGAGAAGGTATTGACTTTGCTCATCTTGATACAATTGTATTTACTATGCCAATATCATATCAAGGTAGAATTATTCAATATTTAGGAAGAGTTGGTAGGAGAGGTCAAAAATGCTTGGCTATTGATTTTGTGGATGAGAATGTACCTATGTTAAAATCTAGTTTTACCAAAAGGATGAAAGGTTATAAGCAGATGGGGTATAAATATATGAGTAACGGGAAAAGTGCTTTAAATTTATTTGATTAAATAAAAGATGGCTGTCAATAAGCTGCCAAGACCATTCTAAAAGAAATCTTAAAACACTATATACACCTTAGAAACAAACAGTTCTAAGAGACTTAAGCAACTAACTCTTTGTGTATGTAAGCTTCAGGTTGGTAATAATCATAGTAAGACACAAAATACTCAACATGATTGTTAGGAAAGAACTGACGAAACTCTGAGTATAACTGTGCAGCTAAAGTTTTGTTATGTGTCATGATGAT
>JAYEIM010000395.1:0-6479 GCA_034660095.1 Campylobacterota bacterium
GAATAACTAAAAAGACCTATTCTATCGACTTTAGCAACTCTAATCAATCTTATAATTTAACTTTTTTAGTTTTAATTAGTCACATTATAGACACAAAAATAACACTGAAATTATAAATAAGAAAAGTAATATTTTGCACTGTGTCATCAAAAGTGCCTTAATTGTGTCACTAGATTTTACAATGAATTATCAAAGCCTTTTATATAATTGATTTATAAGCTATGAATAAAAATTTAATCGTACAATCTTAAAAACGACTAAAAATTAACTATACCTAATTTTATAATTTATGAAAATAATGTCATATTCTTAATTAGGTATTTGCAGATGGTAACTATGTATCTTGTACATATTGGACACCACTATTAAAAAAATTAGATATACCATATCGCAACCCTTACCAAATGCGACATACTTTTGCTAGTATGATGATATCAAATGGAGAAGATATATTATGGGTTAGTAAAATGCTAGGTCATACAACATCAGCAATGACTTTAAATAAATATGCTAGATATGTTGAAAATAAAGATAAAAAAAGAGGTACTTTTTTAATGGCTTCATGATTGTATTCTAATTGACACATTAGGACACAGTTTTGGACACACTAAAAAGAAGATAAGCTTTAAAGCCCTTAAATAAAGGCTTTAAAAATGGTGTCTTTACTACAAAGCACAGGAAGAACGAGTGTAATGTGCCGATAATTTAGTCTTTTAAGTTTGTATAAAGAAATCTAAAAGCTAAATGTTGAAGATGAAGAATCAGTATTTTTAAAAACTATTATTCCATCAAGATAAATATAATTTTGATTTTTGTTGATGAAATTGTACCATAAAAATTATTTGTAAAACATAAGCCAAATATACAGTAAGAGATGACTTAAAAGAGTATTTAGAGTTAAACTTTAAAATACCAGTTGATATAGGTTACTTAGATAGTTTTAGACAGTATTATAAAACTAAAATAGAAAAAGATATAATCTATATCTAACAATAAAAAAATCACAAATCTCTATAAAATCCAAATTTAAAACTTTTATCGCTTTCATATTTATGTAGATTAAACTCTTTGTAAACTCTTGTGCATATGGGAGTTTTTTTATCAAAGCCATTTTGTGCAAGAACTCTTGCTCGTCCTAGATTTTGAATAACACCCAAACCATTTGCATATACAACAGCTAACATACACCTTGATGGTTCATATCCATTTTTAAAATAAGACTGTTCTAGCCACTTTAATGCAAGAGGGTAGTCCTTCTGGGTACCTAAACCTTTTAAAAGAGCATTTGCTACCATAAATTGAGCTTTTGGATGATGTTCTCTAGCTAAGTCCAAAAATATTTCATAAGATTTTTTATAACTATGGTTCTTGTACTTTTTTTGACCATATATAACTGCTACATTAAATTTTGCTTTTTTATGACCATAAGATGCTACTTGTTTAAAATATCCCATCGCTTTAGATATATCTCTTTTTATAAATCTGCCATTGTAATAAATCTTTCCTAATTTAAATAAAGCTTCATCCTCTCCACCTCTTGCAGATTTTTTATAAAGTTTTATAGCTTTTGTTATATTTTTTTCTTGAAATGCTTTATCTGCTTCATACAATAAACTTCCAAATAAAAAGTTTGAAAAAAGAAAAATGATCAGTAACAGTACTCGTATAATTGTATATCCTTTAGTATTGGTTATTTGTGTACATTTTACAATATTATTATTAAAATAAAGTTTGTCACATCTAAAAATATTTAGATTACTAAAAGCCTTTAACTAAAGGATTTATTGATATTACTTTTACTTACTTAAAGTTAGTTTATAAATATAGTAACAGTTCCATAAAGCCCTTATATATTGGGATTATAGCTAGTTTTAATATTTTATTATTTAAAAATTATTATTATTTTAAAGAAAATTTAATCAAATATTTATACTATTTTAAGGTAAGATTATTATGTGAATACAATGTGAATAACTTCGCAAATTATACAAAATGCTCTAAAGCTTTTGGTTAAGGTATTCTAGAACTAAATTAGCATCTTTTTTATTTAAAACTTCAGATAATTCTTTAAGATTTGATTTATTTATCTCTTCAAAAGTACCAAAATAGTCTAAAAGTTTTTTAACTTTTGCTTCGCCAATTCCATGAATATTTAAAAGTGATATTTGCTTATCCTCTTTTCTTTTTTGTTTTTTATGGAAATTTATTGCAGTTCTATGAGCTTCATCTCGCAATCTTTGTATAAAATGTAATCTTTTATCAGAAGTTTCTAATCTAAATTCATTTTCAAGTGTATAAAGTATATCTTTTGCAGCACCTTTTGCTCTATGTGCTTTTGCATCAATTTTTTCTTTTGCAATAGCAATTATATCTATATCAACACCAACACTTTTTGCAATGTCATTTGCTAACTTAAGTAGAGTGAGTCCACCATCTATTACCCATACATCAGGAGGAGGATTTTCCTTAAATCTTTCAACTCTTCTTGTAAGCATCTCTCTCATTTGTCCATACTCATCATTTGCTTCCAAATTGTATAGTCTATAATCCTCTTTGTAAAACTTATTTTCATCCCAAACTATCATTGATCCAACCTTAGCTTGACCCATCATTTGTGAGTTGTCATAGCACTCAAATCTGGTTGGTAGTTTATATAAGGCAAATAGCTCTTTTATTTGTTGATAAATAGCATTATTTGTATTGTTATTGTCCATCTTTAATAGTTCAACACAATTATTTGTAGCTACATCTGTTAATTGTTTTTTTATCCCAATTTTAGGTACAACTATGTTTACTTTTTTACTATACTTTTCACTTATAAATAACTCTAACATATCACTATTTTCTAACTCTTCGCAAACTAAAATAAGGGATGGTACAGATGGTAGATTTTCATTATAATAGTTAATTAGTGCAGTTTTATAAATCTCTTGTTTGGATGTGATCTCTGTAGTGTTTACATAAGTATGAGTTGTTGAGATTAATTTACCATTTCGTATAAACATTTTCACTATTACAGCTCGACAAGAGCCTATCTCTACTGCAAATAAGTCTAAATCTTCGTTATTTGCAAAATCTAAAGTAGATTTTATTTGCGATCTACTAATTGTTTGTATTCTGTCTCTTATTTTAAGGGCATCTTCAAATCTAAACTGTGTACTATATTGTTCCATTTTATTTTTGAGTTTTAATAATATTTTTGACTTGTTGTTTATATAATGTAAGGCTTCATCCAATAAAACTTTATATTCAATTTGTGTGATTTTACCTTCACATGGTGCTAGACATTTTTCAATTTGATAAAACATACAAGCTTTACCACCTTTAATACATGACTTTTTCTGCACAAGTGGTACAATTTCATATATACTATCAAGTAGATCTTTTGCTCCACTACTAAATGGACCAAAATATTTTATATTTTTACCTTTTATCACTTTTCTTGTAATCTCTAGCCGTGGAAAAGAATCATTATAATCTATATAAATATATGGATAAGTTTTATCATCTCTTAAAAGTATATTGTATTTTGGTTTTAATTGTTTTATTAATGAGTTTTCAAGTATTAAAGCATCGTTTTCACTATCTACAACGATATAGTGCATATCGTCAACTTCACTTATCATTTTGAAGATTCTGTCTGCTAATCTATTTGATGGTTGTAAAGTTGGTGTAAATTTGAAATAACTTTTTACTCTATTTTTAAGTACTTTTGCTTTTCCTATATATAAAAGTTTTCCATTTTTATCAAAATATTGATATATTCCAGCTGATACTGGTAAGTTTTGTAGTTTTTGTTCTAAAGTCATTGATGTATTATACTACAACTACTTTTAAAGCAAATAAGATATAATAATACTTATGAGAATAGATAAATTTTTAAACGCAGTAAATATTACAAAAAGAAGAGCGGTTGCAGAAGATATGCTTGCACATAAAGTTGTGTTTATTGCAGGAGTAGCTGTTAAAAAAGCCAAAGAGGTTAAAGTTGGAGATACTATTGAGATAAAATATCTTGAATATACAGATAAGTTTAAAGTGCTTCAGATACCAAAAACAAAATCAACTCCAAAATCAAGTCAGAATGAATACGTAATAAAACTATAAAATAAAGGGATACAATGTTTAGTAAAGCAAGATTAAAGTTTGATGATATATTTGAACATAGATTAGAAGATGATAAGGTAAGAGATTATTTAATTGAACTTTATAATAGAGGTGAAACTGCAGATGAAATTGCAGCAGCAGCTACTGCTATGAGAGATCATATGTTACCTTTAAATTTAGAGCAATCTTTACAGGAAAAACTTATAGATAACTGTGGAACAGGTGGGGACAAAAGTAATAGTTTTAATATATCAACGACTGTTTCTATATTATTATCCGCATGTGGTTGTACAGTTGCTAAGCATGGAAATAGAAGTATAACGAGTAATAGTGGTAGTGCTGATATGCTTGAAGCTTTAGGAGTAAATTTAACTTTAAGTACAACACAACAAGTTGAGATGTTAAAGCAAACAGGGTTTGTATTTATGTTTGCTATAAATCATCATCCAGCAATGAAACATATCATGCCGATAAGAAAATCTATAGAACATAGAACAATATTTAATATTTTAGGACCACTATCAAACCCAGCTTCTGTACATAAACAACTTATTGGAGTATTTAGCAAAGAATATGTTACAAAAATTGCTCAAGCATTAACACAGTTAAATACAAAAAGAGCGATGGTGGTAAGCAGTGAAGATGGTATGGATGAAGTTAGCATTAGTGATGTAACACATTGTGCTTTTATTGAAAAAGGAAGTGTTCATGAATTTGTTTTAGATCCTAGAGAGTATGGATTTGATTTGTACCCTAAAACTGAGATAGAGGGTGGTGATGCTAAGTTTAATTCTGAGATAACAAAAGGGATTTTAGATGGTACTATTACTGGAGCAAAAAAAGATATTGTTATTATAAATACAGCTGTAGCACTTTTAGTTGATGGAAAAGTAAACTCAACAGAAGAGGGTATTGAGATGGCGAAAGATATTATAAATAGTGGTGATGCTATGCAAAAATTAAATGAAATAGTTAAAGTTAGTAATGAGTTGGTAAATAGCTAATAATATGATACTAAATTTAGATCAATTAGATATTATTTTAAATAAAATAAAAATAATTACAAAAGATAAAAATATTATCATACTGTTAAGAGGAACATTAGCTAGTGGAAAAACAACCCTAGTAAAAGAATTTGTAAAGTCACTGGGACTAAATGATAAAGTTACAAGTCCAACTTTTTCTCTACAATCAATTTATTCTAATAATATATACCACTATGATGTTTACAATAAAACTCTTGATCAGTTTATATCATTGGGACTTTTAGAAGAGTTTGATAAAGATGGTATACATTTTGTAGAGTGGGGCGATGAAAAGCTTGAAAATATTTTAAAAGACTATGGCTTTGATGTTGTTGTTGTAAATATAGAAAAAAATAGAAAAAATGAAAGTAGAGAATATATAATTGAATCATAAAATTGAAGTAAAAACTATCACAAAAAAAATAAAAAAAACACAAATATTACATGATATAAGTTTAGAGATACAAAGTGGTGAAACAGTTGGTCTTTTAGGACCAAATGGTGCTGGAAAAACTACAAGTTTCTATATAATATGTGGGTTAGTTCAGCCAACTTCTGGAACAATATATTTTGATGAGCATGATATCACACATCTACCTTTGCACAAAAGGGCATTACGAGGGATTGGTTATCTACCGCAAGAATCATCTATATTTAAAGAGCTAACGGTTGAAGATAATCTTATGTTAGCAGCAGAAGTATCAATAGATGATAAAAAACAAAGATGGGAAAAAGTTGAAGAGTTGTTAGAGGTTTTTAATATAGAACCAATTAGACAAAGAAAAGGTGTAAGTTTAAGTGGTGGAGAGCGACGAAGAACAGAAATTGCACGAGCCTTAGTGTCAAACCCTAAGTTTTTACTTCTTGATGAACCATTTGCTGGTGTTGATCCAATTGCTGTTAAAGATATACAAGGAATCATTAAACAGCTTACTCAAAGAGGAATAGGGGTACTTATAACAGATCATAATGTAAGGGAAACTTTACAGATATGTGATAGAGCTTATGTTATGAAAGCAGGTAGCGTAATAGCCAATGGAACAGCACAAGAGATTAAAGATAATGAAACTGTGAAGGAACATTATTTAGGGAAAGATTTTACTTTTTAGATTTGTAGACCAAAACATTTTTTACAACTTGCTCTTTTATATATTTTTTTTATTCGTGAGTTTGATTTTGTTTAGCTATATATCTTGTTTTTACCCTCAAGTGGCACTTAGTCACCAAGTAATATTATACCTTGAGCCTTATTAATCAAAGAGTGCTTAGGATCATATCTATTTGTTATCTCTTTCCCAGGCTCTAGTGAAGATATGATTGATTTACCAACTATTTGCCTACCCGGCT
>JAYEIM010000396.1:0-25038 GCA_034660095.1 Campylobacterota bacterium
TCTATAAGAGCAGGAATAGCATTTTTTACTGCATTTTTATTAACAATGTATCTAATGCCAAAATTTTTAAAATGGGCAAAAAATAAAAAAGCGAGCCAACCAATATATGACTTAGCTCCAGACTCACATCAGGAAAAAGTAGGAACTCCTACTATGGGGGGAGTTGTATTTGTTTTTACAACATTGATTGCAACAATTTTAACTGCAAAGCTTAACAATCCTTATATAGTTGGTGCATTAATAATTATTACCTCTTTTAGTGCTATAGGTATAAAAGATGATTTAGCAAAAATATCAAACAATGAAAATAGTGCAGGGTTAACAGCAAAAATGAAACTATTTTTTCAAGTAATAGCATCTATATTGGTTGTTTATGTACTTTTTTATATAAACCATACCACAGATTTATTTATACCATTTTATAAATATGCATTGTTTGATATGCAACTATTTGCTGGAGTTTTTTGGGTGTTAGTTATGGTAGCTGCATCAAATGCAGTAAACTTAACTGATGGATTAGATGGATTAGCAGTTGTACCATCAATTATATCTTTCTTTACATTGTCTCTTTTAGTTTATATTACAGGTCATGCGATAATAAGTGGATATTTACTTTTACCAAATATAAAATTAGTTGGAGAATTAGCTATAGTTGGTTCAGCCTTTATTGGAGCATTAATCGCATTTCTTTGGTTTAATTCACATCCAGCACAGGTTTTTATGGGAGATAGTGGAAGTTTAGCTATTGGTGGATTTATGGGGTATATGGCAATTGTAGCAAAAAGTGAATTTTTATTGATAATTATAGGGTTTTTATTTGTGATGGAAACTGTATCTGTAATACTTCAAGTTGGAAGCTTTAAGCTTCGGCAAAAAAGAGTATTTTTAATGGCTCCTATTCATCACCATTTTGAAGAGAAAGGTTGGCATGAAAATAAAATTATTATAAGGTTTTGGATAATTGCATTTATGTCAAATTTAATTGCAATAGCTAGTTTAAAAATTAGATAATGAGAATTCTAGGAAAAGGTAAAACAGCACAAGCTATAAAAGAGATTTATAAAGATGCTGTTTTATTTGATGATAATGATAAAGATATATATGATATAAATAGTGATGAGTTAACAGTTGTAAGTCCAGGAATACCACCACATAATAGTTTAGTTAAAAATACCAAAAATAAAATAAGTGATTGTGATCTATTTTTAGAAGATGATATGTTTACCGTATGTATAAGTGGTACAAATGGAAAAACAACCACTACATCCATGATTTATCATCTACTTAAAGATTATGGCTTTAGTTGTGGTGGAAATATTGGTACACCACTTGCGCAAATAAAAGATGAAAAAAAACTAATTTTGGAGATATCATCTTTCACTTTACACTATACATCTAAAGCTAAACCAAATATATATATTCTTTTACCAATAAGTCCAGATCATCTATCTTGGCATGGAAGTTTTGAAGAATATGAAAAGTCAAAATTAAAACCATTATCAATGATGTCAAAAAATGACACTGCAATTATTCCTGTAAAATATAAAGATTACAAAACAGATACAAATATGATATATTATGAGAGTACAAATGATTTAGCAAAAATATTTAATATAGATATTAATAATATAATATTTAAAGAACCATTTTTATTAGATAGTGTATTGGCGTTAAGTGTATATAAAATAGTAGTAGATAAGTTAGACTATGACAAAATAAATAGTTTTATACAAGACCCTCATAAACTAGAAGAGTTTTATGACAGTAAAAATAGATTATGGGTAGATGATAGCAAAGCTACAAATATAGATGCAACAATTCAAGCTCTTAAAGCATATAAAGATAAAAAAATATTTTTAATTTTAGGGGGAGATGATAAAGGTGTTGATTTAAAGCCATTATTTGAAGAATTAAAGATGTATAATGTAGAGATTTATGCAATAGGTACAAATACAAAAAAATTAAAATTATTAAGTGATGAATATGATTTACCATGTATAGAAAACTATAAATTAAATAAAGCCGTAAACTATATAATTCAAAATTCAAAATTCAAAACTCAAAATTGTGTAGCATTACTCTCTCCAGCTGCATCATCATTGGATCAATATAACTCTTATAAGCATAGAGGAGAAGAGTTTAAAAGAGTAATAAAAGATATAAATATAAATTTAAAAATTTGTTAAAATGTTAAGGTATTATTAAGTATCATTTCTCTATAATTTCAGTCCAAAAGCAAACAAGCGGCTCGATAGCTCAGTCGGTAGAGCAAAGGACTGAAAATCCTTGTGTCGACAGTTCGATTCTGTCTCGCGCCACCATGAATTTAGTATTCATATGTTTGTTTTTATGCTTCAGTAGCTCAGCTGGTAGAGCAGCTGATTTGTAATCAGCAGGTCGTAGGTTCAAGTCCTATCTGAAGCTCCATTATATTGTTAAAAGTGTTCATCTTAAAAAAAGATCAGCGCTATACCAGTTTATTATATTGGTGAGATTGGAGAGTGGTCAAATCCTGGGGATTGTAAATCCCCCGCCTAGGCTTCGAAGGTTCAAATCCTTCTCTCACCACCATTTAAATTGCGGGAGTAGCTCAGTTGGCTAGAGCCTCTGCCTTCCAAGCAGATTGTCGCGAGTTCGAGTCTCGTCTCCCGCTCCATTAAAAACTACACTGGAAGCTGAGTTATATATCGGACATTCCAATTAACTCAACTATATTCAATAAATTTTATTTATTTATCCATTGTAACATATGTTTAGCATTATTTTATTTTTAATTTAGGTTAAATTAGATATAATTCGCCCACGTAGCTCAGGGGTAGAGCACTTGCTTGGTAAGTAAGAGGTCGTAAGTTCAAGTCTTATCGTAGGCTCCACTTATTAAAATGGGTTAAAAATTAAAACAAACTTTCTCTTTGAATAGATCAGCTAATAGGCTTATCTGCTCAGAGAGTAACAAAAAATCTTAAGGAAAAGAAAAATGGCAAAAGAAAAATTCGAACGAACAAAACCGCATGTAAACATCGGTACAATTGGTCATGTTGACCACGGTAAAACTACTTTAACAGCTGCAATTTCAGCAGTGTTAACAGCAAAAATGGGTGGAGAGATGATGGATTATGATGCTATCGATAACGCTCCAGAAGAAAGAGAAAGAGGAATTACTATTGCTACTTCTCATATTGAGTATGAAACAGAAACTAGACATTATGCACACGTTGATTGTCCAGGACATGCCGATTACGTTAAAAATATGATTACTGGTGCTGCTCAAATGGATGGTGCTATTCTTGTAATCGCTTCAACTGATGGACCTATGGCTCAAACTAGAGAGCATATCTTACTTTCTAAGCAAGTTGGTGTTCCATATATCGTTATTTTCATGAACAAAGAAGATCAATTAGATGATGAAGATAAAGAAGAGATGTTAGAGCTTGTTGAGATGGAAATTAGAGAATTACTTAACGAGTATGAATTCCCAGGTGATGATACTCCAGTTATTGCAGGTTCTGCATTCCAAGCATTAGAAGAAGCTAAAGCTGGTAAAGATGGTGAGTGGACTGCTAAAATTATGGAATTAATGGATGCTGTTGATTCTTATATCCCAACTCCTACAAGAGAAACAGATAAATCTTTCTTAATGCCAATTGAAGATGTTTTTTCAATTGCAGGTAGAGGAACAGTTGTTACAGGTGCTATCTCTCAAGGTACTATTAATTTAGGTGAAGAGATTGAAATTGTTGGTTTAAGAGATACTCAAAAAACAACAGTTACTGGTATTGAAATGTTCAGAAAAGAGATGGAATATGCAGAAGCTGGTGATAATGCTGGTCTTTTATTAAGAGGTATTAAAAAAGAAGATGTTGAAAGAGGTCAAGTATTAGTTGTTCCTGGTTCAATTACTCCACATACAGAATTCAGATGTGAAGCATATATCCTTTCAAAAGAAGAGGGTGGTAGACATACTCCATTCTTTAGCGGATATAGACCACAGTTTTATGTAAGAACAACAGATGTTACTGGTTCTTGTGTATTAGCTGATGGTGTTGAGATGGTTATGCCTGGTGATAATGTTGAGATGACAATTACTTTAGTTTCTCCTGTTGCACTTGAAAAAGGTACTAAGTTTGCTATTAGAGAAGGTGGTAGAACTGTTGGTGCTGGTGTTGTTGCTGAGATACTTAAGTAGTCTATAATGGGTGATAGAATTAAAATTGGATTAAAATGTGAAGAGAGTGGTGACATTAACTACACAACAATGAAAAATCCAAAAACTCATTCTGAAAAGTTTGAAGTAAAAAAATATAGTCCAAGACTAAAAAAACACACTACTCATAAAGAGATTAAGTTAAAATCTTAATCCTTTGTGATATTATCGTGACCTATTAATTTAGGTTACAATAATTACTAGGCCAATAGCTCCAATGGTAGAGCACCGGATTCCAAATCCGGGTGCTGGGGGTTCGAGTCCCTCTTGGCCTGCCATAAGTATATAAATATAAAGTACTAAGTGTTAAGAAGATGATTGTCTTTTTAACACTTATTACTTAAAAACTAAGAATAAGGTATTATTTTGAACAAATTAGGTTTTTATTATAAACAAGCAAAAGATGAATTACATAAAGTAATTTTTCCAATAAAAGAACAAATAAGAAGTGCTTTTATTTCAGTTTTCGTTGTAGTGACGGTTATATCACTATTTTTAGCTCTTATTGATGCAATTATGTCAGTAAGTTTATCTTCAATAATGAATTAGGACAAAATATATGGCTCACAATTGGTATGCAATCCAAACTCACTCAGGTAGTGAATTAACAATCAAAAATGCTTTAACTAAACTATCAGAAGATATGGAAGATGGTAGAATTGAGCAGGTAATTGTTCCAACCGAAGATTTAATAGAGATTAAAAAAGGTCAAAAAGTAATTGTTGAAAAACCTTTGTATTCTGCATATGTATTTGCAAGAATAGATCTTGATACTGCTTTATGGCATGCTATACAATCTATGCCTAAAGTTGGTAGATTTATTGGTGAATCTAAAAAACCATCACCATTATCAGATAAAGATATTAATCAAATTTTAGAAAAAGTAAACAATAGAGCAGCTGCAAAACCTAAAGTTTCATTTGAAGAGGGTGAAATGCTTAGAATTAAAGAGGGTTCTTTTGCAAACTTTAATGGTGTAGTTGAATCTTTTGATTTAAATTCTGGACTGATTAAACTAAATGTTCTTATCTTTGGAAGAAATACACCTGTAGAGATATCTTATACTCAAGTAGAAAGAGTAGAATAATCTACTAGATAAGTGCTAAGTATTAAATATTAGTTGTGATTTTAGTTATGATTAGTGTTTAATACTTAGCATAAAGCTAGTACAACTCAAACGAGCATAAGCTCAAAAAATTAAGGAAAAAAAATGGCAAAAAAAATAGAAGGTATATTAAAACTTCAAATTCCAGCTGGTGCAGCTAATCCATCACCACCTGTAGGACCTGCATTAGGTCAAAGAGGTATTAATATCATGGAATTCTGTAAAGCATTCAATGAAAAAACAAAAGCAAATGCAGGTTTTAAAATCCCTGTAGAGATTACAGTTTATGCTGATAAAAGTTTTACATTTGTTACAAAGCAACCACCAATGAGTGAATTGATTTTAAAAGCGGTAAATATTAAAAAAGGTAGTGATAATCCTTTAAAAAATAAAGTTGCAAAATTAACAAAAGATCAAGTTATGGAAATTGTTAAACAAAAAATTGCAGATTTAAATACAAATGATGAAAACCAAGCAGCAAAAATTGTTGAAGGTTCTTGTAGAAGTATGGGTGTTGAAGTGGTATAATACACTAGTATTATAATATAGCCAAAATACCACAAGGCTTAAAGCGTGGTAGCAAATAAAATAAAATTGCGGAGAAATAAAATGGGTAAAAGATATAAATCTTTAGTAGAGAAAATAGAAAACGAAAAACAATATGGACTTGCTGATGCAGTGGCATTAGTAAAAGAATTAAAATCAGCTAAATTTGATGAAACAGTTGATATTGCAATCAATTTAAATGTAGATCCAAGACATGCAGACCAAATGATTAGAGGTGCAGTTGTACTTCCAAATGGTACTGGTAAAACTGTAAGAGTTGCAGTTATGGCTAAAGGAACTAAAATGGATGAAGCAAAAGCTGCTGGAGCTGATTTAGTTGGAAATGATGACTTAGTTGAGTCTATTCAAGCTGGAAATATTGACTTTGATGTACTTATTGCTACACCAGATACAATGGGTCTTGTTGGTAAAATCGGTAGAATACTTGGACCAAAAGGGTTAATGCCAAATCCTAAAACAGGTACAGTTACTATGGATGTTACTAAGGCTGTTACAGAAGCTAAGGGTGGAAAAGTTGCATATAGAGTAGATAAAAAAGGTAATATTCATGCTGGAATTGGTAAAGTTTCTTTTACAGCAGAAGCATTAGTTGAAAATATTACTACAATTATGGCTGCTATTAATAAAGCAAAGCCTGCAAGTGCTAAAGGTAGATATATAACAAAAGCTGCAGTATCTTTAACTATGTCTCCATCTGTTATTGTTGACAGTTCTGAGATGATGGATATCAAACTATAATTCGTAATTAATACGAATTAATCTTAAAAACTAAAGACAGCTGGTAAGAATCATTAAATTGTTCTTATAAAACCAGCCGAAGTTCTATATGTTTTGGAAAGGAGGAAAAAATATGACTAAATTACAAAAAAATGATATTATTGAATCACTAACTAATGAATTTAAAGGTTCTGAAGCTATTGTAGTTGCTGATTATAGAGGTACATCGCATAAAGCGTTAGAATCTTTAAGAGTTGCTGCTTCTGAAGTTGGAGCTAAAGTTCAAGTAGCTAAAAATTCTCTTGTATCTATTGCACTTAAAAATGCAGAGCAAGAAACTTTAGAATTAACAGGAACAAATATATTTATTTGGTCTGATGATCAAATTTCAGCTTGTAAAGTTGCAGATAAATTTGCTTCTTCAAATAAAGATACTTTTGCTATAAAAGCTGGTATTATTGAAGGAAAAGCAGCAGATGCTACTATTGTTAATCAGTTCGCTAAATTACCAGGTAGAGAAGAATTACTTGGAATGCTTGCATCTGTATGGATGGGACCTGTTAGAAACTTTACTGTTGGTCTTGATGCTTTACGAATTAAAAAAGAAGAGGAAGCAGCATAATAAAATGTTGTTGTGTATCACTTAATTGTGATAGAACTAATGTGAACTCGTTCACATCCAAAATGTCTAAAGGAAATAAAATGGCAATCTCTAAAGAAGATGTATTAGAATATATTTCAGGATTAAGCGTATTAGAGCTTTCTGAATTAGTAAAAGAATTTGAAGAAAAGTTTGGTGTATCTGCTACACCTGTTGCAGTTGCTGGTGCAGCTGGAGCTGGAGCAGCTGATGCAGGTGAAGAGAAAACAGAATTTGATGTTATAATCAAAGATGCTGGAGCTAAGAAAATTAATGTAATTAAAGCAGTAAGAGCAATTACTGGTTTAGGATTAAAAGAAGCAAAAGCTATGGCTGAAGAAGCTGGAGCTGTAGTTAAGGAAGGTATCTCTAAAGAAGATGCCCAAGCTGCAAAAACTGCTTTAGAAGAAGCTGGTGCAACTGTAGAAGTTAAATAATTTTAACTTTCACTCTCAAATAAAATGGCAATAAAATGCTCTGCAAAACTGCAGAGCATTAGTCATTTAAAGTGAACTAGCGTTTTAACCTATGTATGGTATTTGCTCAAATATAGGTTAGAATGTTTTTTCTTTAGTTTTTACATAAAATAAAAACTTTTTATAAACATAAACAACACGAAAGGCTAATATGTTAAATTCATTAAAATCTGGAAATAGATTAAGAGTAGATTTTGGAAAGAATCCTCAAAAAATTAGTATACCAAATCTTTTACAACTTCAACAAAATAGTTATGATAACTTTTTAATGGTTGAATCAGAAGATAGATCAACTGCAGGTATAGAGAAAGTATTTAAACAATCTTTTCCAATAAATGATGTACAAAATAGATTTACATTAGATTACATAAATAGTGAAGTTGGGAAACCAAAATATACTGTAAATGAATCAATGGTTAGGGGTCTTACATTTTCTATTCCATTAAGAATTAATATCAGACTTACACTTTGGGATCTTGATGAGAAAACTGGTGAAAAGATTGGTGTAAAAGATATTAAAGAGCAATCTTTATATATTAGAGAAATCCCATTAATGACAGATAGAACTTCATTTGTTGTAAATGGTGTTGAAAGAGTTGTTGTAAATCAACTTCATAGATCTCCTGGTGTTATATTTAAAGAGGAAGAAGCAGCAACTGTAGCAAATAAGTTAATCTATACAGGTCAAATTATTCCTGATAGAGGTTCTTGGTTGTACTTTGAATATGATGCAAAAGATATATTATATGTAAGAATTAATAAAAGAAGAAAAGTACCAGTTACTATTATGTTAAGAGCTTTAGATTATTCTAAAGAGGAAATTATTAAATTATTTTATCCTGTTGTAGAGATAAAAGTAAAAAATAATAAATTTTTAACACAATTTATTGCAGATGAATTTACAGGTAAAGTTGAATATGACTTAATAGATGATAAAGGTAACTTAATCATTGCAGCTGGAAAAAGACTTACTACAAGAAAAGCAAATGCACTTGCTGAGGGTGGTTTAAAATTTGTTGAATATCCAGTAGAGTTATTAATGGAAAGACATACTTCATCAGCTATTTTTGATCCAGAATCTGGAGAGATATTATATGATGCCTTAACAGGTCTTGATGATTTAAAATTAAAAAAACTACTTGATCTTGGTTTTGATTCATTTTTTATTGCTAATGATTTAGCTAACGGTGTTGATGATTCTATTATCAATGCATTTAAAGCAGATGCAGAATCTATTAAATTATTAAAGCAAACAGAGCAAATTGATGATGAAAATGATCTTTGTGCAATTAGAATTTATAAAGTTATGAGACCAGGTGAGCCTGTAACTAAAGAAGCTGCTAGAGAATTTATAAAAAAACTATTTTTTGATCCAGAGAGATATGATTTAACTAGAGTTGGTAGAATGAAAATGAACCATAAGTTAGATCTAAATGTTCCTGAATATGTAACAGTTCTTACTCATGAAGATATTATTAAAACAGTAAAATATCTTATTAAAGTAAAAGCTGGTCATGGTCATGTTGATGATAGAGATCACTTAGGAAATAGAAGAATTAGATCTATTGGTGAGTTACTTTCAAATGAGTTACATGCTGGTTTAATTAAGATGCAAAAAGCTATTAGAGATAAAATGACTACTTTAAGTGGAACATTAGAAGATCTAATGCCTCACGATTTAATTAACTCTAAAATGATTACTTCAACTATTACAGAGTTCTTTACTTCTGGTCAACTTTCTCAGTTTATGGATCAAACAAATCCATTATCAGAAGTTACACATAAAAGAAGACTTTCTGCTCTAGGTGAAGGTGGACTTGTTAAAGAGAGAGCTGGATTTGAAGTAAGAGATGTTCACCCTACTCATTATGGTAGAATTTGTCCAGTTGAAACTCCAGAGGGTCAAAATATTGGACTTATTAATACACTTTCTACTTATTCTAAAGTAAATGAACTTGGTTTTATTGAAACTCCTTACAAAAAAGTTATAGATAGTGTAGTTACTGATGAGATTGAATATTATACTGCAACTCAAGAAGAGGGTAAAGTAATTGCTCCAGGTTCAACTAAATTAACTAAAGATGGTAAAATTCAAGAAACTCTAACAGAAGCTAGAATTGACGGTGAGATTATGCTTATTGAATCTGCAAAAGTTGAGTTAATTGATATCTCATCTGCTATGGTTATGGGTGTTGCTGCGTCTTTAATTCCATTTTTAGAACATGATGATGCAAATAGAGCGTTAATGGGATCAAATATGATGAGACAGGCTGTTCCATTATTGAAACCAAACGCACCTTTTGTAGGAACAGGTTTAGAGAAAACTGTTGCAAGAGATTCATGGGCGAGTATTAAAGCTAATAGAGGTGGAGTTATTGAAAAATGTGACGCTAAAAACATTTTCATTAAAGGTGAAGATGATGATGGTGCATTTATCGATCATTATCTATTAAGTAAAAATGCTAGAACAAATAATAATACAACATTTGGTCAAAGAGCTAGTGTTGTAACTGGACAAACTATTGAAAAAGGTCAAGTTATTGCAGATGGTCCATCTATGGATAATGGTGAGTTAGCTATTGGTGTTAATGCTACGGTTGCATTTATGCCTTGGAATGGTTATAACTATGAAGATGCGATTATTTTATCTCAAAAGCTTATTAAAGATGATGCTTTTACTTCAGTTCATATTTATGAAAAAGAGGTTGAAGCTAGAGAACTTAAACATGGAAACGAAGAGATAACTAAAGATTTGCCAGGTGTAAAATCTGAAAATCTTGATCATTTAGATGAGAGTGGTATTGTTAAAATTGGTACATATCTAAAGCCTGGTATGATTATGGTTGGTAAAGTTACACCTAAAGGTGAGATTAAACCTACACCAGAAGAGAGACTTTTAAGAGCAATTTTCGGTGAAAAAGCTGGTCATGTTATAAATAAATCTATGTATTGTTCAGCGTCAATAGAGGGTATAGTTGTTGATGTTAAAGTGTTTACAAAAAAAGGTTATGAAAAAGATGAAAGAGCAGTAGCAACTATTGCAGCTGAAAAAGCATCTTTAGATGTAGAGCATCATGATAAACTTATGATGTTAGATCGTGAAGAAAACCTTAGAATTAATGATATTATCTCTAATGCTGCATTGGAAAAAGATGTAGAAGTTGGTGATAAAGTATTTAAAAAAGGTGATAAATTATCTATAGATGACTTAGCAAATATCAATAGATTTGCTATGAAAAAAGTTATAGCTTCTTATCCAAAAAAGACTGCAAAAGAATATAACTCAGTTAAAGATCATTTTATTAAAGAAAAATCAACTTTAAGAGACAATCATGAAGATAAGTTATCTATTTTAGAACACGATGATATTTTACCAAATGGAGTTATTAAACAAGTTAAAGTTTATATTGCAACTAAGAGAAAGATAAAAGTTGGTGATAAAATGGCTGGACGACATGGTAATAAGGGTATTGTTTCAAATATCGTTCCTGTAGTTGATATGCCATATATGAAAAATGGAAATACTGTTGATGTAATCTTAAATCCTCTTGGAGTTCCATCTCGTATGAATATTGGACAGATTCTTGAAGTTCACTTAGGTTATGTTGGTAAACAATTAGGAACTCAAATTCAAACAATGTTTGATGAAAAGAAAGCAACATTCTTAAAAGATTTAAGAGCGAAAATGATTGAAATTGCTGATGTTACTAAACTTATGAACGGTAAGGCACTGTTAACAGCAATGAGTGATGATGAATTACTTAAATATGGTCAAGATTGGGCTAAGGGTGTTAGATTTGCAACACCTGTATTTGATGGTGCAAGACAAGAAGAGTTTGATAAACTATTTGAATTAGCAAAAATGGATACAGATGGTAAAACAGAACTTTATGATGGTATGACTGGTGAAAAAATGGCTGAGAGAGTTAATGTGGGTGTCATGTATATGTTAAAACTACATCACCTTGTTGACGAAAAAGTTCATGCAAGATCAACAGGACCATATTCACTTGTAACACAACAGCCAGTTGGTGGTAAAGCACTATTTGGTGGTCAAAGATTTGGAGAGATGGAAGTTTGGGCTTTAGAAGCATATGGTGCTACAGCAGTTCTAAAAGAGATGCTTACAACAAAATCTGATGATGTTGAGGGTAGAACTAGAGCATATAGAGCAATTGCAAATGGGGAAAATGTACCAAGATCAGGTGTACCTGAAACATTCTTTGTATTAACAAAAGAGCTTCAAGCATTAGGGCTTGATGTAGAAATTTTTAAAGAGGAGTCTGCAGATGAGCAATAATGAGACAATATTAAAACCAATAGAGATTCATGAATTAGAAAAGCCAATGGACTTTTCAGCTTTTCAGCTGAAAATTGCAAGCCCAGAAAAAATATTATCATGGTCATCTGGAGAAGTTAAAAAACCAGAAACTATTAACTATAGAACACTAAAACCTGAAAGAGATGGTTTATTTTGTGCAAAAATATTTGGACCTATAAAAGATTATGAGTGTATTTGTGGTAAATATAAAAAAATGAGATACAAAGGTGTTGTTTGTGAAAAATGTGGTGTTGAAGTAACATCATCTAAAGTTAGACGACATAGAATGGGTCATATTGATTTAGTTGCACCTGTTGCTCATATCTGGATGGTAAGTTCACTTCCATCAAGAGTTGGAACACTTTTAGGTGTTAAGCTTAAAGATTTAGAGAGAGTTCTTTACTATGAAGCATATATTGTTTCTAATCCAGGTGAAGCATTTTATGATAGTGAAAGTGCTAAAGCAGTTCAGAAATTTGATATTTTAAATGAAGAACAATATAGAAGCATATCAGAAAATTATGAACACACTGGCTTTGCAGCTAACATGGGTGGACAAATTGTTCAAGATCTTTTAAGAACTTTAGATTTAGTTAAACTATTACATTCTCTAAAAGATGATATGGGCGCTACAAAATCTGAAGCTAAAAAGAAAACACTTGTAAAAAGACTTAAAGTTGTTGAAAACTTTATTAATAGTGGAAACAGACCTGAATGGATGATGTTAACTGCACTACCAGTTCTTCCACCAGATTTACGACCACTTGTTGCACTTGATGGTGGTAAATTTGCAGTTTCTGATGTAAATGATTTATATAGAAGAGTTATAAACAGAAATAATAGACTTAAAAGATTAACAGAGCTTGATGCTCCAGAGATTATTATTAGAAATGAGATGAGAATGCTTCAAGAAGCAGTTGATGCTCTTTTTGATAATGCAAAAACTGCAAATGCAGTAAAAGGTGCAAATAAAAGACCACTTAAATCATTATCTGAAATAATTAAAGGTAAACAGGGTCGATTTAGACAAAATCTTCTTGGAAAAAGAGTTGACTTTTCTGGTAGATCTGTAATTGTTGTTGGACCAAATTTAAATATGGATCAGTGTGGTATTCCAAAGAAGATGGCACTTGAATTATTTAAGCCACACTTAATGGCTAAACTTGAAGAGAAAGGTTATTCTACAACTTTAAAATCTGCAAAAAGATTAATTGAGCAAGAAACAAATGAAGTTTGGGAATGTTTAGCTGAAATTGTTGAAGATTATCCAGTATTGTTAAATAGAGCTCCAACTCTACATAAACTTTCAATTCAAGCATTTAATCCTGTTTTAATTGATGGTAAAGCTATACAATTGCATCCACTAGTTTGTTCTGCATTTAATGCCGATTTTGATGGGGATCAGATGGCTGTGCATGTTCCATTATCTCAAGAAGCTATTGCTGAAGCAAAAGTTCTTATGATGAGTTCTATGAATATTTTATTACCAGCTTCTGGTCGTGCGATTGCGGTTCCATCACAAGATATGATTTTAGGTATATATTATCTATCATTAGAGAAAAATGGCGTTGCAGGTGAACATAAAATATTTTCTAATTTAAATGAAGTAAGAATTGCATTAGAGCTTAAAAAAGTTGATATACATGCTAAAATTAGAACAGTTATTGATGGTCAGTTAGTAAATACTACAGCTGGTAGATTAATTATTCATGATATTTTACCTGATTTTGTTCCTTTATCTTATTGGAATAAAATTTTAAAGAAAAAAGATATTGGTGCATTGGTTGATTATATTTATAAGCATGGTGGATATAAAGTTACACCAAAATTTTTAGATAACTTAAAAAATCTTGGATTTGAATATGCTACAACTGCTGGTGTTTCTATCTCTATTGATGATATTAGAATTCCAGATTCTAAAGAAGGTTTAGTTACTACTGCTAAAAAAGATGTTATTGAAGTGCAAAAGCAATTTAATCAAGGTCTTTTAACAGAGCAAGAGAGATACAATAAAATTATTGATATTTGGACAGTTTTAAACAACAAACTTGGTGTTGAGATGATGGACTTAGTTGAAGCTGATAAAGATGGATTTAACTCTATTTATATGATGGCAGATTCTGGGGCTAGAGGTAGTTCAGCTCAGATTAGACAGCTTGCTGGTATGAGGGGTCTTATGGCTAAGCCTGATGGTTCTATTATTGAAACACCAATTCTTTCTAACTTTAGAGAAGGACTAAATGTGTTAGAGTACTTTATATCTACTCATGGTGCGAGAAAAGGTCTAGCAGATACAGCACTTAAAACAGCCAATGCTGGATACTTAACAAGAAAGCTTATTGATGTATCTCAAAATGTTAGAATTGATCTTGAAGATTGTGGTACACATGAAGGTATTGAAATTACTGATATTGTTGATGGTAATGAGTTAGTAGAAGGTCTTGAAGAGAGAATTACAGGTAGAGTTATTGCAGCAAATATTGTTGATCCAATCTCTAATGAAATTTTATTTCAAGAGGGTACTTTAATAACTGAAGAGGATGCAAAAGTTGTTTCTGAAGCAGGTGTTAAATCAGTTGTTATTAGAACACCACTTACATGTAAAGCTCCAAATACTTTATGTGCTAAATGTTATGGTTTAAATCTTGGAGAGCAAAGAAAAGCTAATCCAGGAGAAGCTGTTGGTGTACTTGCCGCTCAATCAATTGGTGAGCCAGGAACTCAGCTGACACTTAGAACATTCCATGTTGGTGGAACTGCATCTGCAACTCAAGCAGAGAAAGAGTTAAAAGCAACTAAAGAAGGTTTTGTAAGATATTACAATATCAAAACTTATACTAATAAAGATGGTGAACAGATTATTGCAAACAGAAGAAATGCTGGTATTTTACTTGTAGAGCCTAAAATAAATGCACCATTTAAAGGTACTGTTGATGTAGAAAATACTCACGAAGAGGTTATTATTACAATAACAGGTTCTGATGATACAAAAAAATATTATTTTAGAAAAAGTGATGTTGCTAAGCCAAATGAACTTGCAGGAGTAAGCGGTAAAATTGAAGGTAAATTATATATTCCACATAAAGATGGTGAAACGGTTGATGAGTTTGAATCAATTGTAGAGGTTATCAAAGATGGTTGGAATGTTCCTTCAAGAATACCTTATGCATCTACACTAAAAGTAAATGATGGTGCACCTGTAACAAGAACAATAAAAGCTGGTTCTAATGGACAAGTTAAATTCTTTAAATTAACAGGTGATTATTTAGAAAGAGTTACTAGTGTTAAAATTGGTGATGTTATAACTGTTAAAGGTTTATTTGCTGTTGTTGTAGATAGTGAAGATAGAGAAGCGGCTAGATATTATATCTCTAGAGAATCAGTAATTGAGATAGATGATGATAGCGTAGTTGACTCTGAAACAATTATTGCTAAACCTCAAAATGAAGCACATGTAGTAGTAGCAGAATGGGATCCATATGCAAACCCTACAATTGCACAAGAAGCAGGTAAGGTAATATTTGAGGATATTATTCCAGGGATTACTGTAAGTGAAGCGTATGATGAGTTAACAGGTACATCTAAATTAGTTGTAAACGAATATATTCCAGCTAATTATAAACCAGCAGTTGTTATTAAAGGGAAAGGTGATAGTGTAAATACTTATGTTCTTGAACCAAAAACATCTTTATTTGTGACCGAAGGTGATGAAGTAAATATAGCTGATATAATTGGTAAAACACCAAAAGCTGTTTCTAAATCATCAGATATTACAGGAGGTCTTCCAAGAGTTTCTGAGTTATTTGAAGCTAGACGACCTAAGAATATTGCAGTACTTGCTACATTTGATGGTGTTGTAAGCTTTGGTAAACCACTTAGAAATAAACAAAGATTAATCATAACTGACAATCAAGGCAATAAAGATGAGTTTTTAATTACTAAAGATAGAACAATTTTAGTAAGAGAGGGTGAGTTTGTACATGCTGGTGAACAATTAACAGATGGTCAAATAGCATCTCATGATATTCTTAAGATTCTTGGTGCAAAAGCATTAAATGAATTTATTGTTTCTGAAGTACAAGGTGTATATAGAGGACAAGGTGTTTCTATTGCAGATAAACATATTGAGGTTATTTTATCTCAAATGTTAAGACAAGTTAATATTATTGAACCAGGTAATACTAAATTTGTTGTTGGTGATATGGTATCTAAGAAAAGATTTATTGCGGAAAACGAAAGAATTATTAAAATGGATGGAGAGCCAGCACTTGCTGAGTCGGTTTTGCTTGGTATTACAAGAGCTGCTGTTACATCTGATTCTATTATATCTTCTGCATCATTTCAGGAAACTACAAAAGTTTTAACTGAAGCTGCAATTAGTGCAAAAATGGATATGTTAACTGATCTTAAAGAAAATGTTGTTATTGGTAGAACTATACCTGTAGGAACTGGAATACATAGAAATAAAAGCGTACAGTTTAGTACAGAATCTTAATAAAAAGTAGAGAATTTCTCTACTTTTTAAACAACACTTTTGAATACTATTTTATTTTTAATTATTATTTTTATCTCTTTAGAGGTATTTGAATCAAATTGGCAAAAAGCTGATAATTTTTATGATGTAATTAAGAATAATTATCAAGTATATGAAAAAAATATTTTTTTATACTTTTTATTAAATCCAACTTTTATATTTTCTATCTATTTAGCAATAACATTAAGTCATTATAGTTTTTTAATGAACACTCTTATTGTGTTAAAATTTATGGATATTAGTTTTAGATTATATTTATGCCAAAAAATTAAAAATGATGAAGATATATCTTACTTGGTACCTTACAACATAGAATATAACAATACCCTTAGATATTTAAATGTTGTTTTATATCCGGGTATATTTGTATTGTCGTTATTGTAAATTTAACTGTAAAACTATGGTATAGGTAATTTCTCTATCACTTTTTGAATTATTTGATCAGCAGTTATATCGCTTGCTTGTGCTTCATAACTAAGTATTATTCTATGTCTTAGAACATCTTTTATACATAGAGTTATATCTAATGGACTTACATAATCATTTCCTCTTAAATATGCTCTAGCTTTTACTGCTTTAAACATATCAATTGTTGCTCTTGGACTTGCTCCAAATTCAATATATTGTGATAAATCATCTAATCCATAGTTTTCAGGTTCTCTTGTTGCAAAAATAATATCAACTATATATTCTTCTAACTCTTTGTCTATATGTATATCTTTTATCTCATTTTTTATAGTTTCTATATCGTCTTTATTTAAAATTGCATTTATGGTTTCAAAGGTACTATTTGCAGCTTTTGATGCTATTTGATACTCTTCCTCTTTTGTATTATATCCTACAACTATTTTAAACATAAATCTATCAAGTTGAGCTTCTGGTAAACTATAAGCACCCTCTTGTTCTACAGGATTTTGTGTTGCTAATACTAAAAAAGGATTATCTATCTTATATGTAGTTTCACCAATTGTTACTTGTCTCTCTTGCATAACTTCTAAAAGTGCTGATTGTACTTTTGCTGGTGCTCTATTTATCTCATCTGCAAGGAGTAGGTTAGTAAAAATTGGACCATGTTTTATCTTAAAATCACCGCTTTTCATATCATATATTTGGGCACCAATAATATCTGATGGTAATAGATCAGGAGTAAATTGCACTCTTTTGAAATCAATATTTAAAGATTTTGCCATTGCATTAATTGTTGTAGTTTTTGCAAGTCCAGGAACACCTTCAAGTAAAATATGACCATTTGTAAAAAGCCCTATTAAAAGAGCATCTATCATTTGCTCTTGACCAATAACTTGTTTTGAGATCTCTTGCTTAATCTCTAATATTTTATTTTTATACATAAAATTCCTTCTATTTATAGCTGATAGATTATAATATAAATTAAGTTTAATTAAATTTAATTTAGTATGTTAAAACTATAAATTAGAAACAATATTAATAATTTATAAATAGTTTAGCAATCATACCTTTAACATCATTAGATTCAATTTTTAATTCACTTTGTTTAGAATCTCTACCTTCACTTATTTTTCCTTGAATAGTTTGCAGTACATGCCAATATTTTTCATAAAAAGGGGTATCAATCTCTTTTATTTTTTCCCTTTTAATAACTTGGGCTATATGTTTTATAGAGTGAATATAATATATTTTGTTTATTGCTCTTTGTATTCTATACTCTCTCATTATATCTAGATTATTTAACCAAGCTGTTTTTTCTATATCTTTTAAGTCTTTTCTTTGTTTAATCTGTTCAAATTCTGTATCTAGCTTTTTTTTGTAATTTTGCTCTTCATTTTGTACATGATGTTCTATCTCTGGTTCATATTTAAGTATCATATCTAATAGTTGATCATCTGGTATTCTTTTGGTATCTACACCATAACTATATGATTTATGATCCTCATAGTTTTTATCTATAGCCTTTAGAATTTGCATAGCAATAAGTAGATAAACATATTTATCCTCTTTGCCATCTTTAAATTGGATACCGTGTTGTGAGATTTCTGGACGAGGTCCCGCGTATTTAATAGTCATAATAAATTCCTTATGAGCTATTTTAACATAATTTATATAATATTATTGATTATAAGTATTGTATATGTAGATTAAGAGCTTATTATAAGCTCTTAATATTTTATCTATTAACTAGTTCTTCAATAGTTTTAACTATACTTGGATCTTCAAGTGTAGATGTATCTTGAGTGATTTTTTCACCTTTAACAATACTTCTTAAAATTCTTCTCATAATTTTACCACTTCTTGTTTTTGGTAGATCTGGAACAAACGCCATTGCATCACAAAGAGCGATTGCACCAATTTCAGCTTTTATTATTTTATTTATCTCTTTTGAAAGCTCTAATTCATCTGCTATTTGGTCATTTGAATTTGATGGTACTGATTTTAAAACAACATAAGCAAATATACCTTCACCTTTTATATCGTGAGGTTTTCCTACTACTGCAACAGAAGCTACATTGTTATGTTTTTTAATAGCAGCTTCAACTTCTGCTGTTCCCATTCTGTGTCCAGATACATTGATAACATCATCAGTTCTACCTGTAATTGTGATATATTTATCTTCACTCATCATAGCACCGTCACCTGTAAAATAAACTGGCTTACCATCTTTTTTACAATCCCCAAAGTACGATTTTTCAAATCTTTCATCATCATTCCAAATTGTTCTAATCATAGCTGGCCAAGGTTTAGTTACACACATAAAACCTTTTTCACCAATCTCTGTAGGTGTTCCATCCTCTTCGATGATTTCAGCAATTATTCCAGGAAGTGGAAATGTTGCACAAGCAGGTTTAATAGGAGTAGCAGCTGGAAGGGGAGAAACTATATGTCCACCTGTTTCAGTTTGCCAATATGTATCAACGATAGAACAGTTACTATTTCCAACCTCTTCATAGTACCATTTCCATGCAGGTGGATCGATTGGTTCACCAACTGTACCTAAAATTCTTAAACTTGATAAATCATATTTACTAGGCTCATCTGCACCCATTTTATGTAGAAGTCTTATTGCAGTTGGTGCTGTATAAAATTGATTTATTTTATATTCTTCTACCATTTGCCAACATCTACCTGCATCTGGAAAAGTTGGAACACCTTCAAACATAACAGTTGTAGCACCTGCCGCTAATGGACCATAAACAATATATGTATGTCCTGTGATCCAACCAACATCAGCAGTACACCAATAAGTGTCATTATCTTTTATATCAAATACCCATTCCATAGTCATTTGTGCCCATAAGATATATCCAGCACTACTATGTTGTACCCCTTTTGGTTTTCCAGTACTTCCTGAAGTATAAAGTAAAAACAGTGGATCTTCACTATCCATTGGCTCAGCTTCACATTTTGGAGATTCTAATTTTACTAATTCGTTATAACTCCAATCTCTACCAGAAACCCACTCTATATCTTCACCATTTCTCTCAACTATACAAACATTTTCTACACATTCACAACCAGACTCTAAAGCTGTATCAACTACAGGCTTTAACATATAAGGTTTACCTTTTCTAAACGCACCATCAGCAGTAACTACAAGTTTAGCTTCGGCATCTATAATTCTATCTTTCAAGGCTTCGGCAGAAAATCCACCAAAAACTATACTATGAATAGCACCAATTTTTGCACAAGCAAGCATAGTAATTGCAGCTTCAGGAATCATAGGCATATATACTACAACTCTATCACCTTTTGATATACCGAATTTGTTTTTAAACATATTAGCAGTTTTATTTACTTCATAAGAAAGTTCAAGATAAGTTAATGTTTGTTTATCACCATTATCACCTTCAAATATAATAGCAGCTTTATTTTTCTTTGTAGATAGATGTCTATCTACACATTGGTGAGTAACATTCATCTCTCCACCGCTAAACCATTTATAAAATGGTGCATTACTTTCATCTAAAATAGTATCATATTTTTTAAACCAATCTATTTTTTCATCAGCAAATTTAGCCCATGTTCCTTCATAATCATTTTTAAATTCTTCTACTAAGTCACTATACTCACACATGTTTTTAAATTCTGGTTCGTTAAATCTTTCTTTTTTTGGGTTGAAAAAATTACTCATCTACTTTGCTCCTGGTTTTTATTTATTAGTATTTTATTATATGTTTATTAAATAGCATTTAACTAGCATTTTTAATGTTATTGAATTATATTTAAATTATATGCAACTTTTTATCACATATTTAATACTATTTGATACTTTTGGTTAACTAAACGCACCTTTATAAATTGGCATATTTTGAAGTTTTAAAAATATCATTGCACTCATTATTGCATCATTTAAAGCATCATGTTTTCCTAGTCTTGGTAAATTTAAATTATCCATAATTGTATCAAACTTTAAATCTACAAATTCATGGGCAGACTTTTTTCTATATCGTTTATAATACATTGAAGATAGTTCTATTGGTTCGTTATGTAGAGTTGTACCTATAAATTCTTTTATGTAGGTATTTAAAATTTTTATGTCAAATGATATGTAATATCCCACTATAGGTAGATTTCCTATAAAGTAAAGTAATTTTTCAAGAGCATCATCAATAGTAACTCCACTTTCTAAATCATCAGGTCTAATATGATGTATCTTAATACTTTCATGACTTATATCTTGTATTGGTTTTATAAATATTTCAAATGATTGACTTGATATTATTTTATTGTCTTTTATCCTTACAGCACCAATAGATAGTATCTCATCTTTTTTTGGGTTTAACCCTGTTGTTTCAGTATCTAAAACTATATATTCATTCTCTTTTATATCTTTATCAAATATAAAAGAAAATTTTTTATCATTAAGTTTTGATACTTTTCTATATCTTTTAAAATTTTCAAACATTAAGATAAATTACCTAATCTAAAATGATTTGTGATAAATTTTTTAAATTTATTTACTATTTGAAAACTATCTTTTAACATATCTCTTTGAATTTTACTTAAACTATTTAAATTTATATTGTTTGTTATCTCTTGAGCTTCATTAATTTTTAACATTTGTCCTTGAAGTTTAAGTCGCAATAGTAATCCAAATGCTTCTATAATCTCTGCTGCATCTTCTCTATTTATAACATCTAAACTATTTAATTTTTTTATCCTTGCTATTGTTGAGTGTTCAGTAAGTTTATACTCTAAAGCTAAACTTCTAATCCCTTGAACTATAGCAAAAATTGCACCTTTTTTTAAATCTATCTCATCATCTTTTGTAATAATATTAGAAAATATTCCAATAGGAGTATTAAAAAATAGTGTAGCTTTTGCAAAATATGCCATAAACACATCTTTGTTATCGATTTTG
This sequence comes from Campylobacterota bacterium, assembly GCA_034660095.1. Classification (GTDB taxonomy): domain Bacteria; phylum Campylobacterota; class Campylobacteria; order Campylobacterales; family Arcobacteraceae; genus JAIOSF01. The sequence continues at coordinate 21,900 of JAYEIM010000396.1, forward strand.
TCAAATAGTTTTTGTTTTAATAACTCTAAATTTTTTTTATCTCCACCTACAACTTTAGCATCAAAGAATATTGCTAAATTCATATAGTCTTCCATATTTGAACCATTTAGCCAGATATTTAATTGATGGTTATAATCTTTAAATGATTTACACCAGAAATGGTTTGAAACCATAATATCTCCATCACACCTAGGAAAGCCAAATTCTATAAGAGTGTTTGTAAATATATCCATATAAGGTCTATACTGTTCCACATCTACACCATCATTTACTATTAGAGCATTATCTTGATCTGTTTTTAGAATTTGTTCATCTCTACCTTCACTCCCCATAACCATTAAAGAACATTGCTCTTGTAACTCTTGAGGTAAAATCAATTCAAATAATTTTTCATATACTTTTGCATTTAGTTCTGCAACCATCTTTGCTATATATGTTGTTTGAACACTCTTTACAAAAAGTGATTTTACAGTTTTTGTTATATCTATACTAGCTCTTTTTAATTCATCAGTTGAAGTTGCTTTTTGTATCTGAACAGCTATAAGATGAACATGATTTGCAAAATAACTTAATATATCTATTTGGTCAATTGTTCCTACAAGCTTACCATTTTTTAATACACCAACTCTTTTTATAGTATGTTTAGTTAGCGTTAGAAGTACTTGAAATAAAAAATCATCATTATCAACACAGAGAAAAGGAAATTTTGCTATATCTTTAGCTTTTATAGTTAAATCACAACCTTTTAGTAGTACATCTTTTTTTAGTACGGAATCTGTTATTATTCCATATTCATTCTTATTTTGTACTATAATAGTAGATGTTTTATATTCAATTGATTTAGATATCGCTTCATTTATTTCAACATCACCTTGAACAATACAAGCTTGATGTAGATAGAGTTCACTAACACGAGCAACCATAAAACCTGACATATCATTTGCATACTCTTTTGTTTTAAGAGATTGGAGTCGATTTGATAAATTTTGTAGGTAAAACTTTTTAAATTTATCATTTTCTTCAAGTAGTTTTAGGAATGTTTTTTTATTTAGTTCGTAACAGATAAGATCTTCAATAACTTTAAGAGTACTAGTGGTTTTTCCATACATAAGTGAATCAGCATCAAAACTATCATCTTCATGATAAACTGTAGTTAACTCTTCATCATTATACTCATTTACTTCACCTTTTATAATGATATAAAATCTGTCTGATACTTTTGTTGGAGAAATTATAATTGTATCTTTTGGATAGTATCCTATGTCTATATTTTTTTGACATAAATCTAATTCAAACTGAGTTAGTTTATCAAATGGATGATGTGCTTGTAAAAATTCTTGTTGACTGTGAAGACTCATATAAATTCCTTAAAATTTAATACATTATTATATTCTAGTAGGTTGGTCATTTTATTTTATCCTTATCTTTCGGTCTAAAACCTATTAAATTTTTATTAGTTTTTGAGGTATCATCTAATATTTGTGATAATAATTCAAAAGCAGTTTTGATATGTTGGCTATTTTGCTCTCCATTTTCTTTTGTGCTTTTTAATTCTTCTTTTATATTTTGTAACTCAATAACTATATCTTTATAATTAAGTGCAAACTCACGCATTTTTGTAAATGTTCTCATAATTGTTTTAGTAATATCTATAGCAATTTTACTATTAATAACAGTAGCTAACATATATACACCTTGCTCTGTAAATACAAAAGGATTGCTTCTTATCATAGATAAATTTGTGGTGCCAATTTGGCACCGCAAATTTTCTAACTCTTTATCTGTTATTTGAAACATAAAATCTTCATCTTCAAATCTTTTTATATTTCTTTTTACTTGTCTATTTAAATACTTAGTTTCTACTTCATAAAGTTCGGCTAAATCTTTATCTAGCATCACTTTTACACCTCGTATCTCATAAATCTTGGTTTTAACTTCATCGTTTAACAGTTCCATTTTTTTATCCTTGATATTTTTTAAATATCATAGCAGTTAAAAATTGGATAGTTAAGAAATATTGCATTTTGTTATTTTTAACCATAACTTATGTGTTATCCATCCAATAAATACAATAACTATTCCATTTAATATTATGGCAGAATCAATCATTTCTACGCCTCCCTTACCATCTTCTCGTACAATCTATAAGTATATGTGCATCTTTTAGTTTAATTATTTTATATTCCCATTATACTTATAAATAATCAATAATCTCAAACTTCATTCTCAAAACTCAAACTATAATCATTACTACTAATCACAGTGTCATAAAGTCCAACATTATCATCTTCATGCTTGTTTATCCCTATATACTCTAAACTAGCATCTTCATATCTTTTGAACTTATAAACAGCATCATTCATCAATGAACTATTAAATACATTTAAACTAACTAACAATTCAAAATCTTTTACAGATAAACCTGTAACTTTTTTAAATAAAGCAGGTTCAAGTTGAGTTATAACATCTTTTAAACTTCTCTCACGATAATCTGTAAGATACATAAATACAGGTATTCTTGTAGCAAATTTTATAAGTTTTTCTTGTATTTGTTTTCTAAGACTTTTATATTCTTTCTCTTCATCAGATAACTCTTTTTTCTCTTTTTTTGTTAGCTCTTCTTCATTTGCTTCTTTTTTAGCTTTTTTAACTGATTCTGATTTATTTATGATAGTTTCTATATCTTGATTTAGTGTTCTAAATCCCTCAATACTCATCAAGGCATCTAGTGCATTTTCATCTTTCATAATTCTTTGTAGTGTTTCATTATCAACATTTACTAACAATGCACTTTCCCATCTTCTAGCTAAGAGTGTAGCCGTTGTTCCACTCATCGCTATATCTAAAACACCTGCTGCATCAACTTGCTTCATAGAACTGCCATCATAAGCTAGTATTGGTAAGAAGTGGATAAACTCTGCGACTTTTGATTCAGGGTTAGAACTTTCTAAATTTAATCTACATCCATAATCTGCAACTTGACCCAAAGCACGATTAGGTGCAAAGTCAAAAACATAACACTCTTTTTTCATTATCTCTTTTTTATTTGGAGATAGTCCATCAATATTATCAATTACCCATGGAGTTTGAACTCTAAAAGCAGCTTGAAAATATGTCTCAGGACTTGAAGAGTTTCTAA
>JAYEIM010000397.1:0-25031 GCA_034660095.1 Campylobacterota bacterium
ATGCTGGAGGGATACCTGATAATATTATCGATCATATTTTTACTTCAAACTTCACCACCAAAGAGAAAACAGGAGGTTCAGGTGTAGGACTTCATATGACAAAACAGATAGTTGAAAAAACGGGTGTAACTATTGAAGTTAAAAATGTTGATAATGGAGTTTGTTTTAGTATAGTGATTTAGTAGCTATAATTACTCTAAATTTAACTAAATAGTACATTTTTCTTGACATTTAGGAATAAAAAGTATATAATTACCATAATTTATTACTAATAGTAATAATATTTAAATTATAGGAGTCCATTATGGCAAAAGTATTAAAGAAAAAAGCGGTAAAAAAAGTTGTAAGTAAAATTGTTGGTAAAAAGAAAGTAGCTAAAGTTACAAAAAAAGTTATGAAGAAAAAACCTACAGCTAAAAAAGTAGTTAAGAAAGTAGCTAAAAAAATAGCTAAGAAAACAACTGTTAAAAAAAATAAAAAGAGATAATATATCTTTTTAAAAATAGATAGATAGATTTAAATTCTATCTATTTATCTCATTACCTCTCATCATATATTTTACATATGTAACCAAACCGTAACTAAACTATTCTAAAATCCGAATAATTAAAATACAAGGATTATAATGTCTGGTTTTCAATCTAAAAACAAAACTGTTCAACTACAAGAAGATTTAATAAAATATTTTCTAATTGCGGCTGCTACTATATCAATTCTAACAACATTTGGAATTTTATTTTCAATACTTTTTGAAGCGATAGAGTTTTTTAAATTAAAAAGTTTTTTCTACTTTTTTACAGGAACTGAGTGGTCTCCAGGAACAATAGATAGTAAGTTTGGTGCATTGCCAATATTTGCAGGTACTTTTATGATTACTATTATTGCTATGTTTATTGCTATACCTATTGGTTTAGGAAGTGCAATATTTATGAGTGAATATGCTACATCTAAACAACGAACATTTTTAAAACCACTTTTAGAGATACTAGCAGGTATTCCAACTGTTGTTTATGGTTTTTTTGCTGCTATTACAGTTGCTCCTTTTATAGTAAATGTTTGTAACTCTATGGGAGTTCATGCTTCGTTTAATTCTGCATTGGCTTCTGGAGTTGTTATGGGGATTATGATTATTCCTGTGATTTCATCTTTAAGTGATGATGTTATAACAGCTGTTCCTGATAGTCTAAGAAAAGGTGCATTAGCTTTAGGTATGACAAAAGCAGAAACTATAAAAGATATAGTTTTACCATCTGCACTTCCTGGTATCATCTCTGCTTCACTTTTAGGTATATCAAAAGCTTTAGGTGAAACTATGATTGTTGTTATGGCAGCTGGATTACGACCAAATTTATCTTGGAATATGTTAGAGGATATGACAACTGTTACTGTTAGAATTGTTGATAGTTTAGTTGGTGATCAAGCTTTTAACAGTCCTGCGACATTAAGTGCTTTTGCTTTAGGGTTAGCATTATTTGTTGTAACTTTGATATTAAATGTTGTATCAGTAAGAATGATTAAAAAGTTTAAAGAAAAATACAAAATGAGTAGTTTATAAAGGAAAATGCAGATGAAAACAAATAAAAAAGAAAAAAATATATTTTATGATCCAAGTTTAAAAAAAAGACATGCAAAAGCGAAGATATTCAAATATCTTACATTAGGTTCTTTAGCATTGTCTCTATTATTTTTAACCATATTTTTAAGTGATATGGTTGTAAAAGGTAGTTCTGCAATCAAGCAAACATATATTCAAGTTGAAGTTAGCTACAACAAAAAAAGTGCAAAAAGCTACAGAAAAGCTATTGATAGAAAGTATGTAAGACTAGTGAGTCGTGCAGAGTTAAGAACAATACCTATGCAAATAAAAGACAACCCATCTCTTATGGGTACGACTAAACTTGTATGGATGTTAGCAGATGACCAAGTAGATATGTATATGAAAGAGTACTACTACAAAATAAAATCTAAAGATTTAAAAACTTTAAAAGATTTAGTTGAAAACAACAGAGTAGAAAAAAGATTTAATACTGTTTTCTTTACACATGGAGATAGTAAAACACCAGAATATTCAGGAATATTATCTGCTATGATTGGTACTGTTATGACACTTATGGTTGCAATGTTTGTGGCATTTCCAATTGGAGTTGCAACAGCTGTATATCTTGAAGAATTTAGCGAGCAAGGGAAATGGAGTGAGTTTTTAGAGGTAAATATAAACAATCTTGCAGCTATACCATCTATTTTATTTGGACTTCTAGGGTTAGCAATATTTATAAATATTTTTGGGATGCCAAGAAGTTCTGCACTAGTTGGTGGTCTTACACTTGCACTTATGACACTACCAATTATTGTTGTTAGTTCAAGAGCGGCACTTAGAAGTGTACCTGCAAGTATTAGACAAGCTGGGTATGGTTTGGGACTTACTAAAGTACAAGTTGTAAAAGATCATGTACTTCCTCTTGCCTTTCCTGGTATTATGACTGGTTCAATTATAGGATTAGCTCAAGCTATGGGGGAGACTGCTCCACTTATTATTGTTGGTATGATTGCATTTATTCCAGATGCTCCAAATACAATTATGGAAGCTGCAACAGTTATGCCAGCGCAAATATTTACATGGGCAGGTATGCCAGAGCGTGCATATATTGAAAGAACAGCTGCAGGGATACTTGTACTTTTAACAGTACTTATTTCACTAAATGCATTTGCAGTTTATTTAAGAAAAAGATTTGAGGTTAAGTGGTAAATTTACCACTTGATTTTGCTATAAATAGTTAAAACTATCTCCTTATTTTTTTGATAAGCTACCAAATAAATTACCAATTTTTGATAAATCAATATTCATCTCATCAAGCTCTTTTGTAATATCTGGCACTTTTATCTTTGACATATCAGGTACTGTCGTTATATTTAAAGATTTTATTTTATTGACACTATCTTTAGTCACTATATTATTTTCTATACAATAGTCGATATATCGATTATAACTATCTTTAAAAACTTCATATTCTTGTTTATCTTTTTTAGTTAAAATAGTATTTTTAATTAAAAAAAGAAAAGAATCTAAAATAAGATTATTTATATTTATATTTTTATCTCTATTTTCTGTTTTATTAAATTTTACAGCACCAATTGATATTGCTAAATTATAAAATGTTATTGTCCTAAAATTATTATTATTTTTCATAGTATCACTATATCAAATTCTTCCTAAAGGTATTAATACAAAAATCCAAACAGCCATAAAGGTATTTTCTTTGGATTAAATATATTCTTAATACAAAATTTCAAAGAGCCGAAATTCAATATTATTAGCTAGAGCAACTTAGTTTTATATTTGAAAATTCATTTGGTGTTGCTTTTGAGTATCTTTCAAACTTTTGATGCTCATCAAATGGATTTTGTCCTATATTTAAAAGCTCATTTAAGAGTTTAAAATCATCTTCATTTGCATCATCTATTACCTCTTGAATTATATAGTTTTTTAAAATATATTTTGGATTTATTTTATCCATTTTGGCTTTTATTTTTTCTTTAGATATGTTTTGTTCTTCAATAATATTTAGATATTTATCAAGCCAACTACTTATCTCATCTCTATATGTACATATATCTAATATATCTTGTTTATTAAAGCCTTCAAGTGTTTTAAAAAATAAGTTATAATCTACAACTGCATTTTCCATACAAATAAGCATATCATCTATTAAAGATCTATTACCATCATTGCTGATATTTTCATCAAGCCCTATTCTTTTGTTCATTAAACTATAATATTCTTTTCGTTCAAGTGATTCAAATATCTGAACATATTCATTTAATTTTTGTTTATTTTTTACAATTGGAGATATGGCAACTGCTAAACATGATAAGTTCCATTTTGCTATAAAGGGTTGATTGGAATATGAATATCTACCTTGTTTATCTGTATGATTACAGATTGTATCTGCTTTAAAATTATCCATAAAAGCATATGGACCATAGTCGATTGTAACTCCTGCTACACTCATATTGTCGGTGTTCATCACACCATGCATAAAACCATAACATTGCCAAAGTGCTATCATCTTTGCTGTTCTTTCTACAATATTTAGAAATAGATATTCATATTTTATATTTTTACCCAAATCTTTTAAGTCTGGATAATTTTGTTCTATAACAAAGTCTGCTAATTGTCGAATATCATCTTTAGTACCATTGTTATAATAATATTCAAAAGTTCCAAATCTTATCCACGATGGTGAAACTCTTAATACAATAGAACCTTTTTCATGTCCTAAATCTCTATATACTCTATGATTTGAACTTATTATTGCTAATGCTCGTGTAGATTCTATCCCTAGTGCATTAAGATGTTCACTCATTAAATATTCTCTTATAGAAGATCGCAGCACTGCTTTACCATCACCATTTCTTGAATATTTAGTAAGTCCACTACCTTTTAATGCAAAATGGTGATTATTAAAACTACCTATATTTATAGCTCTTCCATCACCTAATTGCTCTACATAAAATCCAAATTGATGACCAGCATAAACCATAGCGTATGGTTTTGAACCTTTTAGAAGTTGCTTACCATTTAATATATCTATGATATCTTCGTTAGTAGTAGTATCAAAATCTATCCCAATCTCATCAAATAGTTTTTTATTTTTACTAGCTAATAATGGATGGTTAAGCGGTGTAATTGTGCAGTTGTCGTAAAATTTATTGTTAAATTCTAAGTAACTGTTTATCACTTCTATATTTTGTAAGTTTTTTTTATTTTTTTGTTCTGGTTTCATAAAGATGATTATAGATAACCATCTTTATAAATATATTAATTTTTAAATTAATTTAAAACTATTAGACTATTTTATAGTGTAACCAAACAGTAACCAAAATAATATAAAATCTTTAAAATTTAACAATAAGAGTAATTTTATGGCAAAAAATAAAAACAAAATAGTAGTAAAAGATTTAAATCTTTGGTATGGTGATAAACATGCCTTACATGGACTGGATATAGAGCTTTATAAAAATCAAATAACAGCACTTATAGGACCATCTGGATGTGGTAAATCTACATTTTTAAGATGTTTAAATCGTATGAACGATTTAATTAGTTCGGTTAAGATTGAGGGTGAAGTTATAATTGATGATAAAAATATCTATGATAAAGATGTTGATGAAGTAAGTGTAAGAAAAAGAGTTGGTATGGTTTTTCAACAACCAAACCCTTTTCCTAAATCTATTTATGAAAATGTAGCATATGCTCCTTTAAAGCATGGGATTGTAAAAAAAGGTAAAGAGTGTGACGAGTTAGTTGAACAATCTTTAAGAAGTGCTGGTATTTGGGATGAAGTTAAAGATATCTTAAAAGAACCAGGTACTGGACTAAGTGGTGGTCAGCAACAAAGACTTTGTATCGCTAGGACTATTGCTGTTAAACCTGATGTTATTTTAATGGATGAACCTACATCAGCACTTGACCCAATATCTACAGAAAAAATTGAAGCACTTATGCTTGAACTTAAAAAAGATTATACAATTGTTACAGTTACTCACAATATGCAACAAGCTGCAAGAATTGCTGATATGACAGCATTTTTTCATCTTGGCGACTTAATAGAGTATGATGAGACAGAGAAGATATTTTTAAATCCAAAAGAGAAAAAAACAGAAGATTATATTACAGGGAGATTTGGTTAATGTTAGCAAACTATGAAGAAAAATTAAATGAGATTAAAGATAGTGTTACTGCTATTGGTGATGGATTAGTAAAAGCAAATAAGCTTATTCTGGAAGCTTTAGAAGGGTGCGATAACACTAAGTTTAATGAAGCAAAAACTTATATAAAAAATATCAGTAAAAAAACAAATGATATAGATAACAATATCATAACAACATTAGCTCTTCATGCTCCAGAAGCAAAAGACTTAAGAAATATGGTTTCATATCTTAAGATTACAAATGAACTATTAAGAGCTTCTACAAATACTAGAGGATTTATAAAAGGTTTTATTGATGTTTGTAGTGAAGTAAATATCAAAACTATAAACGAATATGCAATTCCTATGCAAAAATCAACAGTAGAGTCACTCAAATATACAGTTATGATGATAAATGTTGACTGTACAGATGAGATACAAGAGCACTTTAATAAGGTTCTAATAGCAGAAAATAAAACTGATGATTTATATGAAATGATTGAAAATTCTTTATTAAAAGAATCAAAAGAGATAGGTGAATTTGATAAATATCATAAGATGTTAGGAGCGTTAAGAAAGAGTGAAAAAATAGCAGATAGAGCTATGAGTATAGCTTCACTTTTATTATATGCTAAAAATGGTGGGGAGATACATCAAGTATAAATAAGTATCATATATTTTTTTTGATAAAATAACCTATAATTAAAAAATAGGTTATTAAATGCTCGCAACAGTTGAACTTCTTAAAGTGAAACTTGATAATAGAGTTATAAATTTATTAGAAAAGTTTATTGAGGGGATCAAAGGGGTTGATGATGAAGAATAATCAAGTAAAAATAAGAAACTCCACAACTGAATTTTTAATGTTTACATCTGATAATAAACAAGATGGTATAGAGGTAAAAATATCAGATGACAATGTTTGGCTTACTCAAAAACTAATTGCCCAACTTTTTGATAAGGGTAGAAGCACTATAACGGAACATTTAAAAAATATATTTAATGAAGATGAATTAGATAAAAAATCAGTATGTCGGGATTTCCGACATGCTGGAAAAGACAATAAAGAATATAATACAAAATTTTATAATTTAGAAGCAATAATTTCTGTAGGTTATCGAGTAAATTCAATTAAAGCAACACAATTTAGACAATGGGCAACAAATATATTAAAAGAGTTTTCTATAAAAGGTTTTGTGATTGATAGCAAAAGGCTTGAAAACGGAACATATTTAAGTGAAGATTATTATGAAAGACTTTTAGATGAAATTCGAGAAATTAGACTTAGTGAAAGAAAATTTTATCAAAAAATTACAGATATTTATACTACAAGTTTAGATTATAATAAAGATGACAATACTACTAGAGATTTTTTTGCAAAAGTACAAAATAAATTGCATTTTGCTATTCATGGAAATACAGCTTCTGAAGTTATCATAAATAGAGCTAATGCAAGTAAAAAACATATGGGATTAACTTCTTGGGATAAAAGTCCAAATGGTAAAATAGTAAAAAATGATGTTGTAATAGCTAAAAATTATCTTTCCAAAGATGAGATAGATTCTTTAGGTCGTATTGTCAATGCCTATTTAGATTTAGCAGAAAATAGAGCAAAACGAAATATACCTATGACTATGGATGACTGGTCTAAACGACTTGATCTATTTTTAGATTTTGATGATAGAGAAATTTTAAAAGATTGTGGAAAAGTCACAGCCAAAATAGCGAAAGAATTTGCACTTAGTGAATTTGAAAAATACAGACTAGTTCAAGATAAACTATACAGAAGTGATTTTGATGATATGATACTAGAATTAGAGGGACTATAATGAGAAAATTAGCTAAAATTAGTAACCAATCAGTAACCATACAAAGGTAATATAAAATATGAATACAATATTAGCAGTAGAAGATGAACAAGATATTTTAGATTTAATAGAATATACCCTAACTAAAGAGGGATATGATGTGATTTGTTGTTTAGATACTTCAAATGTACAAGCTATCTTAGATGAAGAGGATATAGCTTTAATTTTAATGGATAGAAATTTGCCAAATGTTGAGGGGTCTGTTTTTATTCAATCTTTAAAAAAACGAGGATACTCAAATCCTGTGATTTATCTAACAGCAAAAGATAAAGATGAAGATATATTAGAGGGTTTTGATAGAGGTGGAGATGATTATATCACTAAACCTTTTAATCTAGATGTTTTAAAAGCTAGAGTCAAAGCTGTTATAAAAAGAACATCAAAAAATATTGAACAATTAAAAGTAAGAGATATTATCTATATAGCAAACAGTAAAAAGTTTTATATAAATGATACAGAGATAACTTTAACACATCTTGAGCATGACCTGTTATTGGAATTTATAAAAAACAAAGATGTATTACTTAGCCGTGGCACTTTACTTGATAATGTATGGGAAGACTATAGTGATGTCAAACCAAAAACTGTAAATGTTGCTATTAAAAGACTTAAAGAAAAAATTGACCCAGATGGGATAAAAGAATATATAAAATCAGTTCGTGGTGAAGGTTATATTTTTGTCTGATAAAACACTCAAACTTCACGATATATTTCTCCGTAAATTCTTATTTCTATTTATAACAATTTTTTTAATACTTGGTATTATATTTTACTTTTGGATAAAAGATATATACATTGAACAAACAAAAGTTGACCTGCTCAATAATATAAATATCTTATCGCTACAAATAGATAACATTCAAAATGTTGATGAATTGGCAAAGAGAGTTAAAAAAGTAATTGATCTTAGAGTTACAATCATCTCTAAAGATGGTACAGTTTTAGGTGAAAGTGATAAAAACTTCAATAGTATGGACAACCATTTAAATCGTGCAGAAGTTATCCAAGCAAAATACCAAGAGTATGGCTCTATTGTAAGGTATTCAAATACACTTAAAAAAGAGTTATTGTATGTTGGTAAAAAGTTTACAGTAAATAAATATGACTATTATATAAGAATGGCTAGAGATATTGAACTTGTCAATCAACAGTTTTTTTATCTTTCTTTAAAAATTGGATTTTTATTTTTGATATTTATGTTAAGTGCTTTTACAATAGCTTTAAAAATAAGTAAAAATGTACAAGATGAAACAAAAGATATCTTAGATTTTTTAAGAAGTCTAACAAAGCAGAAGAAAGCTATAAAGATAGAGTCAAATTATTCTACAGAATTCAATAAAATAACAAAACTATTAACTTCAGTATCTCAAAGTTTGGCAAAAAAAGATAAACAAAAATCAAAATATACAGATAAATTAAAATTATCAAACAGACAAAAAGATGATATCATTTCTGCTATATCACATGAATTTAAAAACCCAATAGCAGTGATAAGTGGATATACACAAACACTACTTGAAGATAAAGATATAAATTCAGGTATTAGAGATAAGTTTCTAAAGAAGATATCATCAAATTCACAAAAACTAACAACTATGATAGATAGGTTAAGATTATCGATTAAGCTTGATCAGCGTAAAAAACTTTCAGTTTTTAAAGAGTGTAATATTGCAAATATAACAAAAGAGATAATTGATGATTTAAGAGTTACATATCCAAGTAGAGATATAGAATTAATAAGCGATGATATTATTCTAAATGTTGATGATACAATGATAAGTATAGCTATAGCAAATTTAATAGAAAATGCTTTAAAATACTCTCAAGATACAATTACAATCGAAATAGATGATAAAACATTACAAGTAAAAGATAGTGGTATAGGTTTAAAACAAAGTGATATATCTAAAATCACAGATAAATTTTATAGAGTTTCTTCAAATGGCTGGAATAACTCTTTGGGTGTTGGGCTATCACTTGTAAAAAATATATTAGAATTACATAAATTTAAACTTGAAATAGATAGTATAGAAAATGAAGGTTCAAATTTTAAAATAATATTTTAATTTAGATATAATATATTATGAAAAATAAATCAATAAAAAATATGTTTAAACTAAATATATTACAAAAAGTAGTTCTTTTATTTACAGTTCTATTTATGGGATATATTGTATCTATTGGTGTTTTTGCACTACCTAAAATAAACAATACTATGCAATCTTTAGAAAAAAAGTCTGCTATTCAAGTATTAAATAAGATAACTACTATCTCTAAATATACAATTGAAGATTTAGAAACATATAAAATAAATTCTTTAAATAGATATAAAAATGAATTAAAAACTAAAGTAAATATTGTATGGAACTATATAGATGCTAAATATAATCAAATAGAGTCAAATAAAACAAGTGAAGAACTAAAGCAAGAAGTTCTTAAAATGGTTCTAAAAATGAATACAAAAGATACTGTATTTGCTATTATTGACTATAATTCTATCATACTTTCACACCCTTTAGCACAAGGTGTTGATGCATCAAAAAATACAGATATAAAGGGTGAATATTCTATTAATATTATGGCTGATATTGCACAAATAAAAGGGGAAGGTTTTCATACATTTTGGTACTATGAACATAAACATAAATATACTAAAAAGTCATATCAAAAGCTAAATTTCGTAAAAAATTACCCTAATTGGAATTTTTTTGTCTCTACAGGAGTATTTTTAAACAAAATTCAAGATACACTAGATAAAAGAAAAGATGAACTTTTTACTCAACTACAAGATATCGTTGAAGAGGTAACAATAGCCAAAACAGGATATGTGTATATATTTGATAAAACTGGTAAAATAATTATCCATCCAAATGAAACTATGATAGGTAAAAGTATTGATAATAAATTAAAAACTGACTTAGTAGATGTTAGTAAATCATCTAAAGAGTTAATATCTAATGATAAAATATATTGGACAGAACCTATACCTGAACTTAAGTTATATATTGTATCTGTTACAAATATTGATGAGTTTGAAGAATCATCAAAAATATTAAATAATAATATTATATCTTTAGGATTTATTATTTTTATAATCGCTATATCTGTAAGTATTATAACCTTTAGAAAATTTTTAAAACCTTTACTTCTATTATCAAAATTAACCAATAAAGTAAGAGCTGGTGACTTAACTATTCGTTCTACTATAGATACAGATGATGAGATAGGTGCTTTATCAAAAGATTTTAATAATATGATAGAAACAATAGAGGCAAACCAATATAAAGATAAATTGTTATTTCAACAATCAAAACTAGCTTCAATGGGTGAGATGATAGGAAATATTGCACATCAATGGAGACAACCAATAAATAGAGTAAATTTAAATTTAGCTGTTATTGAAAGTTGTTTAGAGGATAGAGATATTGATAAAAAACTTATAAAAAACAAAATAGATGCATCACAAAATAATATAATCTATATGTCAAATACAATAGATGATTTTTCTAATTTCTTCCATCCTAATAAAAAAATGGAAAAATGTAATATCGAAAATACTATCAATAAAACTATTAAAATTCTAGGAACAAGATTGTTAAATATAGATTTAAATATTAATTCGAAAGAGAAAATACTATTTAAAACTTTTGAAAATGAACTTATACAGGTGTTACTTATTATTTTTAATAATTCTATTGATAATTTTGAAGAGAAAAAGATAGAAAATCCTAAATTAGATATAGCTATTGTTTTAGATGAAAACAATTTAATTTTAGAGATAAGTGACAATGGATTAGGGATAGATAAAGAGCATATAGATAAGATATTTGAGCCTTATTTTACCACTAAATTTAAGAGTGAAGGGACTGGTATTGGTCTTTATATAGCTAAAATGCTTATTGAAGAGAGTATGAATGGAACTTTAGAAGCTACATCAAATAATAGTGGTACAACATTTAGTATAAAGCTGCCCTCTTCTGTATAAATAAAAAATGTCATAATTATTCTATACTTTTATAGTATAATCCCTTAAAAGGATTAAAATATGATAGATAAAGAGTTTTTAAAAACATTAACAATACTTGTTGCAGAAGATGATACGGAAATTACAGATGATATAAAATTATTGTTGGAAAAAGAATTTAAAAAAGTAATTATAGCAGAAGATGGGGCAAAAGCACTAGATATATATGTAAAATCATTGAAAAATAAAGATGAACACATTGATATGATTGTTAGTGATATAAATATGCCACATATGAACGGTATAGAGCTGTTGGATAACATAAGAAAAATAGATAACAATATACCATTTGTTATTGCTACAGCATATGCAGACAATGAAAACCTACTAAAAGTCATAGAACATGGTGCTTCATCACTTCTAGTAAAACCTTTAAATATTCAAACATTATCTGATGTATTAAAAAAATTAAGTATCCCTATATATGAACATAAACTTGCGATTCATAATAAAAAAGAAGCGGAAGAATATTTAGGCATACTTAATAAAGTTGCAATTGTATCTAAAACTAACGATAAAGGTGTCATAGCATATATAAATGATATATTTTGTGATACTTCAGGATATACAAAAGAAGAGTTAATTGGAAAAAATCATAATATCGTAAGACATCCAGATATGCTACCTTCTACATTTAAAAGTTTATGGGAAACTATACAAAGTGGAAAAGAGTGGTCTGGTAAAGTGAAGAATAAAACTAAAACTGGTGAAGCATATTATGTAAATGCCACAATATTTCCATTGTTTGATGATAGTGATACTAATATTAAAGGGTATATGGGTATTAGATTTTTAACAACAGAGGATGAGGAGAAAAATAGAAAGTTTAAAACACAGGTTCGTGAACTTGTTACTAAACATAAGCAAGAGGTAACTAAATTAAGAAGATCTAGTGACGCAACAAATAATATACGATGCAGAGAAAGTGATATGCAGATACTAGAGGAGCGAATTAATAAAGAAAAAAATAAATCTTCTAAATTGGTGGGACAAATCAATCACTATGAGAGTGAAATTAAAAAATACGATAGAAGACATACAGATACGATTACTAAGTCTAAAGAGCAAATCAATAAATATCGTTCCGCTGTACAGCATTATATGGATAAAGATAAAGATATTGAGTCAAAACAAAAATTATTCAAAAAAGAGATTAAGACTCTATTAGCAGAAGTAGATGATAAAACAAAAGAGTGTGCTAGACAAGAAAAAGAGATCAATAGACTCAAAGATGTTATATCACATCAAGATGAAAAGCTTAAATAACAGAAAGATTTAACTGTATCATTACAATAAAGTAGATATTAACATCAATTTTAATAAAATCTTTTTAATAAAAAAATAATAAAAGATTACAATGATACAATTAGCAAACATATCAAAAAGCTTTGCAAAGCAAGAGCTTTTTACAAATCTAAACTTTAGATTAAACGCAGGTAATAGAGTTGGTTTAGTTGGTAAAAATGGTAGTGGTAAATCGACGCTATTTAAACTTATTTTAGATGAAGAGCATAGTGACGATGGCGAGATACTAATACCTAAAAACTATAAGATTGGTTCACTTAAACAACATCTAGAGTTTACAGAATCTACACTTGTAGATGAAACTGCACTATCTTTAAGTGAAGATGATAAATATAGTATATATAAAGTTGAAAAGATATTATTTGGACTTGGATTTGTTCAAGAAGATTTAGATAAATCCCCCACTTCATTTTCTGGTGGTTTTCAAATACGGATAAACCTTGCTAAGCTTTTATTGACTGAGCCTAACTTACTTCTACTTGATGAGCCTACAAATTACCTTGATATTTTATCTTTAAGATGGTTGAAACAGTTTTTACGAAACTTTGATGGTGAAGTTATACTTATAACACATGATAGAGATTTTATGGATAGTGTTTCTACTCATACTATGGGACTTGTACGAAGATCACTTGAAATTATACAAGGTGACACACATAAGTTTTATGCTCAGCTAAAGAGCAATGATGAGCTACATGAAAAGATGAAAATCTCTCAAGATAAAAAGGTGAAAGAGCTAGAGGAGTTTATAGCTAAAAACAAAGCAAGAGCTTCAACAGCATCTCAAGCACAATCAAAAGTAAAACAGTTAGAAAAGATGGATATTATTGATGATTTGGGATTTGATAATAACCTAAAATTTGATTTTAATTTTAAAGATACCCCCGCTAAAGTTTTACTTGATGTCAAAAACCTTACTTTTGGATACAAAGAGGATAATATACTTTTTAAAGATATATCATTTACACTAAAAAAAGGTGAAGTATTAGGGATCATAGGGAAAAATGGAAAAGGTAAATCAACATTATTAAATACAATAGCTGGAGAGCTTAAACAATTAAGTGGAACTGTAGATTTTCATGGAACTACAACTTTTGGACACTTTGGACAAACGAATATAGCTCACTTAAATCCTAAAAACATAGTTATGGATGAGATATATTTAGGTAATAATAAATTAGCAGAATCAACCGTAAGAAGTATTTGTGGAAATATGATGTTTAGTGATGATAACGCAAAAAAGAAAGTATCACTACTTTCAGGTGGAGAGAAAAGTCGTGTTATGTTAGGAAAGATTTTGGCACAAGATGTTAACTTACTATTTTTAGATGAACCTACAAACCATCTTGATATGGACTCTATATCTGCTCTAACAGATGCTATTAAAAGATTTAATGGCTCTTGTATCATTGTAACACATAGTGAAGCCCTACTTCGCTCTGTTTGTGATAGACTTATCATATTTTCTACATCTGGTGCTATATCTGGTGCAGATTATTTTGATGGTAATTATGATGACTTTTTGGAAAAAATTGGTTGGGAGAATGAAGAAGAGGTTGAGAAGCAACCGAATCTAGTGGATAATAAAATAAAAGTAAATAAAAAAGAAAATAAAAAATTAAGAAGTGCTATTATCACTGAAAGAAGTAAACTTACCTCTCCACTAAAAAAAGAGGTTGAAAAACTTGAAAACCAAATTATGGAGACAGAGGAATTACTTGAAACTGAACATGAAGAGTTGATAAAAGCTTCAAATTCTGGAGACAACAGTAAAGTTATAGAGTTATCAGGAATAGTAACAAGTCATGAAAAAGAGGTTGAAGAAAAATTTGAAGCTATGGAATTAGCTCAAAATAAACTTGATGAGATTATGGATGAGTATGAATTAAAATTGGGAAATTTATAAATTTTTAGTTCAATAACTCTATCATTTTAAGATTTATTTGTTGTAGATAACAAAACCCCTGCACCAATAAAAACTCCACCAGTAATACGATTAAAAAATTTTGCTCTCCCTTTTTCTAAAAACCAATGAGAAGATTTATGACCCAAATAAGCATAAAATAGAAGCCAAAACAATTCAGGCACTATAAATGTACCTACAAGAATAAGATATTGTAAAAACATAGAACTAGTTGGGTCTATAAATTGTGGAAATAAAGCTATAAAAAATACTATAGCTTTTGGATTGCTAGCCCCTACAATAAAGCCTTTTAAAAACAATGATAGCTTATCTTTTTTTGTAATAGAACTATCTTTGTCAATTTTATAGTCTTCTTGTGTTGAAGTAAATGCTTTATAACCTAAATATATTAAGTATAACGCACCTAAATATTTAATAATATTAAATATAAATTCAGATGAAGCTATAATAATTCCAAGTCCAGTAAATGATAAAGTCATAATCATCACCGTAACCAACATACTACCAATAGCTGTATATACCGAATATGCAAATCCTCTTTGAATAGATGTAGTCAAAGATAAAAGTATATTTGGTCCAGGTGTTGCTGTTAATATTAAAATTGCCAAAACATAATATATCCAAAGTTGTAGTTCCATATTTTATATCCTTCTGTTTATTTTTTAATATTAACAAAATAAACAATATTTGTCTAGTATATATTGCTCTTTCTATGGCACAGCTAAAACCGCACTATTACATAAATCATCACTTTTAAAATCTGTAATATCTCCTGCTTTTAAATTTGGTATTGGAAAAAGTCTAATAGTTGTCAAGCTCTTGATACTGTTATTGTGCTAAATTAGGTATCGTTACTTTAGCTCCATAAACCAATACCGCTATTTCTATAAGGTTTTCAAAATTCATTATTGATTTACATTTTAAATCATAATAATTTTTTTATATAATTGTACTAAAGAATATTTTAATTATATTTGCTACTAACATAAATATTAACATAACAATTATAAATTTCTTTATAAATCCTTCACCACCTTTTATAGCATAATGTGTACCAATATAACCACCAAATACATTAGTCAATGCCATGGGTAAAGCTACACTCCATAGTACTTTATCTGCAATTATAAATGCAACTGTTGCACCAAAGTTTGTTCCTAGATTTAAAACCTTTGCTGTAGCAGTCGCTCCTAAAAAATCAAGTCCCAAATATCTATTCATAGATATTGCCATATATGTTCCAGTACCTGGTCCTAAAAATCCATCATATAAACCAATAGGTGCTGTACTTTTAATAATCTCATTTTTTGTAATAGTTTTCTTTTGATTATACTCTTTTCGTTTTTTTAAAAGCATAATCATTGCAATTGGAATAGACAATAAAATAAGCCAATTTATAACCTCTTCATTTACAAACATTATAAGACTACTACCAATATATGATGCTACTATACATGGTATTACGGCTACAAAGGCAACACCCCATATTATCTTTTTATGTTTTGCATATTTAATTGTAGCAGTAATAGTTCCTGTCATACTTGCAAATTTATTTATAGCTAAAACAACAACTGGGTGTAAGCCACTTAAAAGTAGCATAGGTGCTTGTATCATACCTCCACCACCTGCAATTGCATCAACATAACCAGCAATAAATGCAATTAATATTAATATTATATACCAGTTTGTTGATAACTCTTGCAAAAACTCCATTTAATTATATTATTTTTGCTCTAATTTTAATAGTTTATCTTTCAAATCAAGTCCACCTGCATACCCTGTAAGTGTTCCATCTGAACCTATAATCCTATGACAAGGGATAATAATACCAATAGCGTTTGCACCATTTGCATTTGCTACAGCTCTAACAGCTTTTTTATTTCCTATAACTTCTGCAATATTTGCATAGCTTTTAGTTGTACCATAAGGTATATTTAGCAAAGCTCTCCAAACATTTTTTTGAAACTCTGTTCCTAACATAAGTAAAGGGATATCAAACTCTTCTCTTCTCCCTTCAATATATTCATCAAACTGCTTTCGAGTAATTTTTAGTAAATTGTTATCTTGCTCTACAAAATCAGCCTTTAAATATCTTTTGAGTCTATTATCAATAGATTTTCTTTTTTCTTTATCTCTAAAATCAAATAGACATAATTTATTCCCATATGAACCCATGATAATTGTACCAAGTTTTGTTTTGTAATATTGTATATTTATTTGTTTCATCCTACTACCTTAGAGCATATTCAACAGCTTTTTTAGCGTGTATCTCAGTTGTATCGTATAATTTTATATCTGTATCTTTTTGATCTATAAGCATAGCTATCTCAGTACACCCAAGTATAACAGCTTCTGCACCATGATTTTCTAAATTATGTATGACTGATAGATATTCATTTTTAGAATTTATGTTAATCTCCCCCAAACAAAGCTCATTGTAAATAATATCATGTATAGTTTTTATATCATCTTTATTTGGAATCACTACATCTAAATTAAATTTATCTTTTAACCTACCCTTGTAAAACTCTTGTTCCATAGTAAATGCAGTCCCTAAAAGCCCTACTTTTTCTATACCATCTTTTATCAAAACTTCAGCTGTAGCGTCTGCAATATGCAGTATAGGTATATCTATATGCTTTTCAATATCAGAAGCCACTTTATGCATGGTATTTGTACAAATGAGTAAAAAATCAGCACCAGCATTTTGTATATTTTTGGCTTCAATAGAAAGTATTTCGGCTGTACCATCCCAGTCACCTTTGTGCTGTAACTGTTCTATTGGTTCAAAATCTACACTATTTAATACTATTTTTGCACTATGCAAACCACCAAGTTGTTTTTTTGTCTCTTGATTTATTATTTTATAGTAGTTCAATGAGCTTTCCCAACTCATACCACCTAAAAGTCCTATTTTTTTCACTTTACAATCCTTTGTTTTAAAAAACACCCTACCCCATAAGGTTTCTTTGAATAATAATCCTTACAATGACAAACAATAAGAGCATGAAACTCTTGATAAACTATTCTTAACTCTTCTTTATCTTCCATAACTTTTCCTAGCTCTAATTCTACTAAATACTTTGCATCTTTATATTTATCTTTTTCATTTATTATACCAAGTTCTAAAAATAATCTTTTGGTATAGGCATCGATTTTAAATTCACACTGATTATATCCATACAACAAAATAGAATCGGCAGTCTCTTCACCTATCCCTATAACTTTTAAAAGTTCCTCTCTACTGGGTATCTTTCCGTTTAAATTATCATAAAACTTTATAAATTCTAAAATATATCTAGCTTTTTGATTGAAATATCCAGATGGTTTAATAGTTTTTTTTAATATATCTATATCCATATTTTTAATTGCTTCGCTATTTAAACAACCTAAGTCATTTAAATTTTGCAATGATTTTACAACTGAATTAAATGTTGTATTTTGCGTTAGTATTGAGCCTAAGCATACCTCAAACAACTCATTTTTATCTCTTGGAAAAGTATAATCAGATGGGTGATATTTAGAGGTATAGTTTATAAAAGGCCACCAGCCTTGAGGACCATAAGTTTTATATAATAATTTATATACTTCATATATTTTATTTGATTTCATACTTTATAATTCCTTGATATACTTAAATAATACTCAATACTTACTCTTTTATTTTTCTTATAAACAAACCTATAAGTATAAAAACTAATGCAATAATAACTACATATTTTGGTACAGTATCAAAAAACACCCATGACCAAAATATAGCAAATATAGGTATGATATATGCAACTTGTGACATAAACTGAACACCAACTTTTTGTACTAAATTTATCCTAATAATCGATGCAATTGCAGTTGGAACTAAACTTAAGTAAATTATCGATAAAAATGGTAAAGTAAATATAGTAAAATTATCAAAAGGTATAAACAGAACAAATGGCAACATCATAACAGATGCAGTTATAAGCATAGAACTTGAACATACCAATATATGAATATGTGATATTTTTCTCATTAAAAAACCTGAAAGAATATATCCAGATACAGCTATAATCATTGCAAACTTTCCATACAAGCTATCTTCATCTCCTTTTAGAAAATCATCTCCCAGAAGAATAAACACACCTATAAATCCAAGTAATACACCAAATAATTTTAGAAAGGTAAATTTTTCATCATGTGTAATAAAATGTGATAATATCAAAGCTATAAAAGGTCCAATAGCCAACATTACCCCTGTAGTGCTAGCACTTATATATTGTTGTCCCCAAGATATAAGATAAAACGGCATAGCATTATTTAATATACCTATTAGTATTAAAATAAGCCAAGTTTTTATATCTCTAGGAAAATATAATTTTTTTATATACACTAAACTCCATACAAAAATAGCAGCCATAAAAATTCTACCAAAAGCAATCATAAAAGGTGAATAGCTAGTTAAAGAATACTCAATAGCAACAAATGCACTCCCCCAAATAGAGGCTAATAGTATAAGCCAAAAATAATCAATAAGTTTTGGAGATGAAATTGTTGTCATATTTTTAAATTTACTTTCTTCCTGTCAATAAAAATATAGGAAAATCCCCATGTGGTTTTGAAGCAACACTAACTATTTCTATTTTTAGATCTTTAAAACCAGCATTTTTTGCCTTTTGTAAAAATTCTTCCTGATTAAATCCAAAATGAAATACTCCTGTATCTTCAGAATGAAAACTTCCATCTTCTGTTTCTAGATCAGCTAGTCCAATAGTACCATTTTCATTTAACATAGTATAAAACTTTTTAAATAAAGTCAATATATCTTCTATATGATGAATAGTCATAGATGATATAATACTATCAAACTTTTTATCTATAATCTCTTTTGATAAATCTAATTCCAATACCTCTAATTTACAAGGATAATCATCTTGCTTACTCTTTAAAACTTCATTCATAGACTTTGACATATCAACACAAGTTATTTTTGATACATGTGGTGCGATTTGAGAAGTTAAAAGTCCCATTCCACTTCCAAAATCCATAACATTCATCTCTTTTGTAAATATAATATTTTTCAATACACCATTAGCAATATTTTTAACATTATTTACTCGGGGTGCTTCTTTCTCATAATCTTTTGCTTTATGAGCAAAATGGTCTTTTTTTTCATTCATTTTGTTCTCCATATGGTAGAATTATAGTGATATTTATATATAAAGGGATTAAAATGTTAAATTATGAAAAAATAAAATGGAAATATCTACTAATATTGTTTGGTATGTTTACTTTTATCTTTTTAGGACGACTCTATATTGATAACCAAAAGCATCAAGAGGTGTTATCTATTATTATATAA
This sequence comes from Campylobacterota bacterium, assembly GCA_034660095.1. Lineage (GTDB taxonomy): Bacteria > Campylobacterota > Campylobacteria > Campylobacterales > Arcobacteraceae > JAIOSF01. Next base: position 20,147 of record JAYEIM010000397.1, read on the forward strand.
TGTCCCTAGATAAAACCAAAAGATACTAAAGATATATTACTAAAAAGGGTAGATGAATTACTCTATCAAGCTAAAAACAATGGTAGAAATTGTGTTGTATCTGATTAATTATTTTTTTGTAAGAACTAAAATTATTACTTTTTTTTAATTTTGTATATTTTAACAAACTATGATATAATGAGTTAAATTAAAAAATAGGAGTGAATTATGACATCAGTATTATATGAAGATATAAAGTTGTGTGACGCTTCTGTAAAATCCATTGAAAAGTGTGAAGAATTTTCAAAGTCTAAGCAACGGATAGAACTTGATAAAAAAAGAAAAACTGTTATGTCAAGAGTGTTAAATGCAAGAACACAGAGAGGTTATCAATCTGCATATAGATAACATTGAGAATTTTTTTACTTCACTCGATTTAGTTCCTTTATCTCAAATTGAAAATCCAAACCAACTTTTTAAGACATTTAATGGAAGTAAAAATCAAGATTTAGAAGATTTTTTAAATGACAAATCATTAGATTCAGATTTAAGAAGTGCGACAAAAAATCATCTTCTAATTAATAATAATTTAAAAATTCCAAAACTTATTGGATATTTTACACTTACAATTAAACCAATATTGACAGATGGCATATCAAAAGAGATTATTAAAAAAATTGATGGTTTTTCTAAAAATAGGAAATGTATCTATTTTCATTTAATTGCTCAACTTGGATTAAGTGATGAGTATATTGGTAATGGTTTAGGAGATTATCTACTTTATAGTGCTATGAACTTAATTGAAACTGCAAATAAAATTGTAGGTGGCAGATATATTTTGGTTGATGCTTTTAATTGTGAACCAGTCGTACATTTTTATGAAAGAAATGGTTTTACAAAATTAGCAACACTTGAAAATGATGATACTAGTATCAAAATGATATATAAAATATAAAAAATATTATATTTTATATATCATTTGAAAAACTTTGGTAGCTTTACTTTATTTAAAATAGATACAGCTATTATAGTTAAAATCGTACCAATAACTGTAGTTAAATAGATCGGTTCATCTAAAAATATATAACTTAAAAATATAGCATTAAATGGTACTAAAAAGATAAATGAACTAGCTTCATTTGCACCTATTTTAGTGATAGCCACAAAGTAAATAGAAGTTGCAAATGTTGTACTTACAACAGATATAATAATTAAATTAATCCAAAATAAGATATCAAATTCAAATATATTTCCACTTTCAAATGGTGTTATAAAATACCCTATAATTGTAGTTATCACATACAGATAAAAAGTAAAAACCAATGGATTTATATCTTTTAATTTTGAGTTAGTAATAGTTAAAAATGACCATGCGATACATGCATATATAAAATATAAATTTGAGATAACCAAAATATCTTTCATACTAAATGACCAAATATTTAATATAGTCATAACTCCAATTGCTCCTAATATAAGTGCGTAAATATCTTTTTTTACGAACTCTTTTTTGAAAAATGATACAAGCAATACAAATGTTAATATTGGCGTAAGTGTAGTTACAAATGCACCACCCAAACCTGCTGTTCCAAATTTTGTACCATTAAAAAAAAATATAGAATATACTACTAAAAATATCGAAGCTACCAATGCTAAAAGTAGAGTTTTGATGTTTATTTTAAATGATTGTTTTAAATAGATCAATACAGGCACTAAAGTGATTGTTGATATAAGGTATCTATAAAATATAAGTTCTTCAGCTGTAATATAATCACTTAATACTTTTGCAATAACCCATGAAGCTCCCCATGCTGTCATTGCTATTATCATCATAAAATAAAATATATAGTTAGATTTTTGCATTTTGAATTATACTATAAACTGTACAAGTATCATATAAAATATTGTACCCATAAATATTGATATTAGATAATTATTAAATCTTATATGTAAAAAAGCTGTAACTAAAATAGCCAATAATTCTTTAGTTCCATACGGTGCAACTGTAAAATCAATATTTCCCAAAGTATAAAATATCAAAATAGTCATAATAATAGGAGGAAAACTATTTGCAATAAAAGCTATAATTTTTGGTGGCTCTTTTTTTGCAAAAAATAAAAAAGGGAAAACTCTAGTTATAAAGTTTGCTAGAGTCATAACAATTATTGCTAGAAAAAGTTCATTATTTGACATTTTCTAGCCTTCTTTTAAATATAAACATCCCAATTATAGAGCTAACTATTGCAAAAATAAGCATACTGTTTATGGGCACTAATATAAATGCTAAAATTGATGCAACAGCTCCAATTATAAATGGTACATAGTTTTTATTTGCCTTATATTGTTCTATTGCTAAGACCACAAAAAGTGCTGTTAATGAAAAGTCTAACCCATTTGTATCAAATTCAATCATAGAACCAAAAATAGCTCCTAAAATTGTTCCTGTTACCCAATATGATTGATTTAATGCTGTTAAATAAAAATAGTAGTATTTTGATTTTAATTGTTCATCTTCTTTTATTGTGGTTAAAAGAGCATAAGTTTCATCTGTAAGTCCAAAAATAAGATATGGTTTTAGTTTGCCACTTTTTTTAAATTTTTTAAGAACAGATAAACCATAAAAAGATTGTCTTAAATTTACAAATATAGAAGTTATAAATATATCAAATAATCCAAGTTTTGTAGTAAAAAAACCAACAGCCAAAAACTGCAAAGCACCTGCATATATAAATATAGACATAAGTAAAGCTATATACCAAGCATAGTCCAGACTTGTGATTAAAAGTCCAAAAGCAAAACCTAATACTCCATAACCCATCATTACAGGGATAGATACTTTAAATGCAGCTTGAAACTCTTTTTTATGAAACATCAATATATAAAATCCAACTTTCCCATAACTATATCATTGTGATTTACAAATCTATCGCATTTTTTGCCATCTAAACTTAGACAAATATTTTGCCACCTTATAGAATGACCACCATTTTCTTTTGGAAAATCATTAAATACAAACATCAAGGCATGTGCATACTCATGAGGTAAAACATAATCTATCATATAATCTTCACTCTCTTGAAATCTATTTTTATTTAATACTATTTTTATATCACCATTATTATATGCTGCTATTCCAAATAAGTTATCTTTTAATTTTGGCGATACTATTACAGGTATATTTACTTCAATATTATACTTTTGCAAAATCAATTTTCTTAAACTATACTCTTTTTGTTTTAATTTAGTTATAGTTTTTACCGATAAATCATTATTTTTAAACTGATTATCATTATATATTACATATCCCAATAGAACTATTGAAACAATTGTAATTGTAGAAAATATTTTATATAGATTTTTCATTAACTTTATTCTTTATTCAATAAAAATTCATCTAAACTTACAACTACAATATTATCAATTATTTCATTATTATTGTATGTAATAAGTTTACAAATATCATCTTGTTTTTTGTAATATTTAAAACTATTTAATTCTCTTTTTTTTGTTTTATCATCATCTATATTGTATGCTACTTGGTAAAGTATATTATTGCTATAAAAATCAACTTCATATATTTCTTTTAGATATGTGACACTGTTATCTTGTTGATATAAAGCATTAAAGACTAAATTCTCCAAAGATACTCCAAAATTATCAGAATTTTTTGGTGCAATTTGTAAAAATCCATTATCTAAGGTATATATTTTTTTTGATGACCGTATAGTCTCTTTTTGTTTGTTGTGAAATTTATCTATTCTTTTTAATAAAAATACATCTTCAAAATAATTAATATACTCTTTTATAGTTTTATCACTTATATTAAATATTTTTGATAAAGTTGTATAGTTTAATATTCCAGTTGTATTTGATAATAGATAAAAAAATAATCTTTCTACAATTTCACTATTTCTTATATTGTATCTTGGTATTATATCTTGGTATATAATATTTTTTGCATAACTTATCAATATGTCACTTTTAACTATATCATCACCAATCTCAAATACTTCAAAAAAACCGCCCCACTTCATATAGTGTTCTTTGGCTATTTTTATATCTATTTTATTTGAAATTCTATTAAATTCGGAACTATAATTTATATTTTTATAATCTAAAAATTCTTTAAAAGAAAATGTATCAAGATGTATATTTAAACTCCTACCGCTAAGCATAGTATTAAGTTCATTTGATAGCATAGATGAGTTTGAACCAGTGATTATATATTTTATATCACTACTTTCATATTTACTTTTTATATAAATCTGCCAATTTTTAAAATATTGTATCTCATCAAAAATAACATATATTTTTCCAGACGGATTAAATAAAGATAAGTATTCTTCATAAATATTTTCTAAGTATTGTGGGTCATTTCTATATTCTAAAAAAAACGGCTCTTCCAAATTTACAAAAAGTATATTTTGTGGATCTGTACCATTTTCAATTAAATAATTAATAGCTTGTTTTGCTAATGAACTTTTTCCACATCTTCTAATTCCCGTAATAGTAATAATTTGTTTTAAAGGTAGATAAGAGATAAGTTTATTAAGTTTTTCTCTTTTTACATATATGTTCTGTTCATTTTTCCAATGTAAATTTTGTTTTATCAGTATATTTTTCATCTTATTTCCTAAAAAATACTATTTATTAGTAAGTATATTACTGTATAATATAATATTATTAATAAGTATAGACTTAAATAGATTTTCTAATATATAATCAATAGTATAATATTGCTATTTTGTGGTATTATTATTTGATTTAAATTATTATTTTAAAAAGGGGTATTTTGAGATCTAAAAAAACAGAATCAGATAAATACAATACTAAATTAGAAGATGAAGTAAAAAAACAACTTCTAGAATTAAGAGAAAAAGATAAACTTCTAATAGCACAGTCAAAA
>JAYEIM010000398.1:0-6437 GCA_034660095.1 Campylobacterota bacterium
AGAGATGATTATATTAGTGCTTTGAAAAAAGCTGATAATGGGGATTATTTAGAATTGATAAAATTGCAAAGTAATATTATAAAATAGATTTATACCCACCACCATATAAAGTTTCTATAGCATCATCAGGTAACTTCTTTCTTATTTTTTTTATAAGAGTTCTTACATTTGATGTATTTTATGAAGATAAATCATCCCATACACTATTGTAAATTATCTCTGAAGTTAAGATTTTATTTTTATTGTTTATAAAAAGTTCTCATAAAAAAGTTATGGTTTAGAATAGTAAGTCCTTGCTTAGTCCGTGTGATATAAAATTATTATCAGCAATTATAACTCTAAACACCTAAAACATAATATATTCTCCCGTATCAATATTTTTACTGTTCGTGCGTTTTACTAATATAAATTCTATCATTTTATCAAAGTTTTTAATAGTAAACATTGTTGTTAGCATATTTAAAGTTTGAAAGAACTCTTTTCTAGTGCCAATAAGAGTACGAACTTCTATATAATTCTTATCTTCAAACTCCTGAACTGTATGAAAGAGGAATGCTAATATATTTAAACTGCAAATATTTTGTGATAAATATTTTTTACCATGCCCATAGTTATGGGCTAAATTATAGCCATGATTTTTAAGTGTATTATTATTCTCATTCTCCACTTTCCATCTAGTTCTTCCTGCTTCTATAATCTCTTCAACATTTTTATTAGTGATTTCTAAATCAGTTACAAAGCTAAAGCAGTGAACTCGCTTACCATCTATATTTTCAATAATAAGCTCACACCAATTTAATTCAATATTATCTTCTTTATTACCGTTTAAAAGTATTTTATTGATCCAGTTATATGTTAAAGTTTGTTTTTTACCATTATGCATTCGTGTTATTGTAAATGTTTTTACACTTTTAGTTTGTTTGTATGCTTCTATTGTTTTGTACAATATTTTATGAGATGTATTTTTACATACCAATATAAATGAATGTCCTTTTTCTATAATTTTATTAATCATTGGCACTCTTGAATATAAGTCATCACCTAAAATAATAATCTTATATTTTTTCTTTAAAAACTTTAGTATATCAAATGTATCTAGCCATCTTTTTGTAGCGTTTACTTCACAGTCTTGTTTCTCATCTCCATCTTTATTTGCAATGAATTCTTGAAATAATGCTATCACTTTTTTTAGTTTAGGATGTACTGGCGTAGGTGTAATTGCTACATGTGAATATGTTACAACACCTGTTTTACTATCTTTTTTTGTTTGACAACAGCTACACTTAACTTTTGTGGAAGAATGATACAGTACACCGTCTACAGCAACTAATAGATATTCTTTCATAAATATAAATTGGTTTACAATATTTAATCTTTCACACTCTAAGAGTATATCATCATAAATAGATTTAAAATTAACAGGCTTTAGATTATCTAATATATTTTTGATGTGATTTTCAACTGGAATATTAATACCAAAAAAAGTTTTTGCATTATTTTTACCATCATTGGTTTGCAGCTTATTTTGAAAACTTAGCCAAGATGGATTTTGAAAATAAAATATACTAAATGCTCCTAATATAATATCTGAATAATTATATTTTAAATCAGATCTTTGCCTCCTATTCGCTTCAGTATAGTATGACATCTAGTCATACTATACTTTGCTTTTCTTTTCTTTGATATTTCTAATATTATCTTTAAAAATATTTGTTATTTTATTAAATATACTTACTTTTCTTTCTGTCATTTTAACCCCTTTATTATAAGTATATATTATATCAAAAGAGTGATTATGAAGTTCTTAAAAGCACTATAAATAAAGAGTTTATTTGAAAATTTGCTAAGATATAAAAAGGTAAATATTAGAAATAATATTTACCTTTTTATTGTTGGTTTTTATGGATTATTTTAGAGTTATAATTGCTGAAAGTTATAGCGAAAATTGAATAAATAGCTAATTTATTTCAATTGTATTTATATATTAATTGACAGCTTTAATTATTTTCATTAAACTACCTATTAATAGTAATAGGTAGTTATAATTTTAGATAAATACTTACCTACTTATTTAAAATTTTTTCTTTTTGATTTTTAAATTCTTCTTCTGTTAATATACCATCATTTTTAAGTTCTTGAAGCTTTTTAACTCATCTGCTATTGATGAATTTGTTGTACTATTAATTTCACTATTATCTTCACTTTTAGAATGATAACTAACAGAATCATTTAATGAATCAATGATTTTTTCAATTTCATTTTTATCGGTACTTGAATAAGCACTATTTTCATTACCAGCAGTTCTTAATAAAACAGAATATCTAGTCTTTACAAGTGATAATAGTATTCCAAGTATAATCCAAAATATTCCCCACCCAATAGATTCATCTGCAATAACAAATATACCAATTATAATTAAGCAATACCAATTAATTTAGCCCTAATGCTGATTTTGTATCAATATCAATAGAGGTGACATTAGATAAAACATAAGTTTTTTTACCAACTATAAACTTTTTATCTGTTACTTTTATAGTGCCAGCATCGTAAAAGATTTTATTAGACATTTAAAAACTCCTATCTCAACTACAAGGTTGTAAAAAATTAAAATTAATCATTTCAACGCAAGCTCTTGTTTCACAATAATTAACCTTATCAATTTGTCTATTAACACTACTTAGTTTTCTTTCAAGATTATATTTTTTATTTTTTAAATCTCTTTTTTCTGTAAGTAGTGCAGATTTTTTTGAATTTTTGTTTTTAGCATTTTCATAGGTATTAATTAAATTTCTAAGGCTTTCTAATTCATGAGGAATATTATATCTTCCAAGTCGATATAGTTTTTCCATTTGAGATTCAATACTAGATTTTATATCAATTTTTGAATATAAATTAGCAACATTATTAGAGTATCTTAATCTTAAGCTATATTGGTTTTTATCAATATAGCTTTTTAAATGAGATGTTAAGAAATCTTTGTTATATCCAATAGGTTCAAATTTCTCTACAACTTTATTTAAAGCACCTTCATATTGTGCTGGTGCTTTAGATTTAATTTGTTTTAATTTTTTAAAAGCATTATCAAGAGTATAGTTTTTATTATTTAAAACAACTTTTTTATATTTATTATTATTGTAAGTTGTCGTAAATTCTTTTGCCAAATGTGTTGCCTCAATTTGCGGTAAAATATTCTCTTTATACCTAGATAAGTTTTCTTTAATATGTTGATTCAAGATTTCATCATCTATAGTTTTTTGTTTTGAATCAAAGTTAGATAGTTTATCTTTTAAAGAATTTAGCTCTGATAATTCTTGTTTATTTTTACCACTTATTTTATCTATAACTGATTTTTTAAATTCTGCCAATTTAGTAGAATCATAATCAGGCATAATATCATCTTCTTTATCTCCATAAGAAGTAAGTTCAAATTTTAACTTTTTTTCTAAGCTTGATAGGTTACCACTCATCATAAACATTAGTAAAAGATTGTCTAGTGCATAATTGTTTTTATTTTCGAAGTTTAATCTTAATCCTTCGGCATTATGAGCAAATAAATCTATTAATGGAGTCTTATAAGTATCTGACATTTTTTTATCTGATTTAATAGTTGCTGTAATAAATTTTTTAGCTGTTTCAGTAAATTCATCTTCATTAACACATTTAAATTTTTTTGAAAATTCATCCATCCCATCATTAAATCTTTTATCTTTCTCAAAATGTTTTATTGTATTATAAACAAAGCCAAATAGTTTTTCTCCATTTACTTTTAAAGTAAAATAAGTAAGTGTAGGTTTTAAATCAAGATTAGAAATTTTAAAATCCATTATCATTGGAATAACATTATTATCATATGTTAATTCATTTATTTCTATACTACTAACTTGTTTATTTGCAACTTCAAGTTTTGCATCAAGTGTAATAGTTTTACTATCTAAATTTGAAGTAACATAATCATACAAAGCTTTTTTGATTCCTTCTTCTTTTTGTTCTTGAGCACTTAATCTTTTTGTTCTTCCTCTCCAATCAGTTTTTTTAGAAGTTAAGAAATTTTTAAATAAATCATTATCAAATTTTTCTGCAACTTTAATTCCATCTACTTCAATTGAAAAAGGAATTTCAACTAATTTATTTGATGTAGCTATTTCAGTAAGTCCTGAAATATTTGTTATATCTAAAGTTTCTGCTTCAAAATCTAATGCCCCATTAGAGAATAACTGAACATTTTCCAAATAACAATCAGTAGTAAATAAGCCTGAACAGCCATAATCTTTGTATTTTATATCATATATATCTTGCTGTGCTAGTAACTCAACAAATTTTTCTTCTATTTTTGAATTTTTGTAATAAGAGAATGCAAATATAACAATTAATATTACGGCAGCAACTAATGGCATTTTATTCTTGATTGAAAACTTAGGTATTTTAACATCCTTTGGAATATTTACTTTTGGAATTTTAATATCTTTTATTTTATCACTTACCGCTGACATATCAATAGAATTTGATTTTGTGATATAAATTTCTTTTGCATTTTTATCATCAGTTTCAAAATCTACATTATCATTTACTTTTGGTTCTGAAGAATTTTTTATATCTTCAATTGTAAATTTATATCTGTTACCGTCTTCTCCACGAATAACACCACCTAAACCATCTTCATTAATTCCTAAAATTTTTCCTATCATGATTTACTCTCTTAAAATAATTCTTCTACAGAAGATGAATCTTGATTAGATGATTGTTCATTATCATCTCCAAATAGTTCTTCTACTGAATCGACATTTGATTTATTATCAAATTTTTGTTGTGTTGATTCATTTGTTGCATCAGCTTTTTTTGCTGATTGTTCAGATTGAACTTTTTTACTTTCTAATTGTTTTTGTTTTGCCAATTTTTCTTTTTCTTTTTTATATTCATAGTATCGTCGTTTTAGCAATTTAATTTTATCTTCTTTTACAAAACCATCAATAATTTTAATCTCAATTAAATCATCTTTATACATTATTTTATTTTTGCTTGTAAATGTAAAGAATGTATTTGTATCTAATTGTTCAATTTTATATTGCCAAATTCTTTTATCATTTAAATACTCTCTTTCAGTCATAACTCCACGAACAATAACTTCTGTTTTAAATTCATTTGCTTTTTTAGTTTTTGAAGTTCCATCACAAATTAATTGAAAGTTCCATTTAGTAGATGGCTGATTACCCATACAATTTGGTAAAACTTCAATAGTCATTTCTTCACTTAATCCATTATATTGTAGACTTTTTCTAAGTTTTCCATTTGTTCCAACACAACCAGTATCGAATAGAATTTGATTATCATATCTTACTAAAATTCTATCTTTAGCAGTAAAAGTTTCATATTCTAAATCAAACTCTCCAAAACTATTTCCTAAATACACTTGATGAGATTCTTTTCTATTTGAGCCAGCTCTAGTTAAATCGTTACACATTCTTGCATTTTTTGATTTTACAAAATTAGAACATCCTAATTCTTTATCATTAGCTAATACAATATCTATGATTTCATTATTTGCTAATTTAAATTCTACTTTGTCCCCAACAACAAATAATCTTTCTTTTTTCTTTACTAAACCTCTAACCTTAATATCTCCAATTTTAATTAATAAAGATTGTGCATTTTTTTGATTATCGTATTGACTGCCAGTATATCCTCCTGCAACAACTCCACCTACGGTAGCAACATCTTTACCCGTTCCTCCACCAAACTGATTTCCAACAATACCACCTACAAATGCACCTAATATTTTCCCCCAATTACTTTGAATTGTTGCTTCTTGAACATCAATAACTTCTCCAACACAAGTGCGTTGAATTTCTTTTTTACTTAAATTTGGAAAATCAGGAATATCAACTTTATTACAACCTGTAAAAATAATTGAAAAAAATAATGTCATAATAGACAACATAGCTAGATTTTGTTTTAGTTTTGGCATAGGGTCTCCTTAAAATAATAATTTGAATATTCTAGGGAAATAAAGCTAAATTTTTTATTAAGTAACTATTAAGAAAGCATTACAATTATATTGCAATAATTTCATATTGTTTTGAAAAGTAATGTATTACAATGTTTATAAATAATTGTGAGAACTAAAGATTTTAGCTCTCGTTATTTTACAAATCGTTAGGATTGGTTTTGTTAATTCATCAATTTCTTTTTGAATTTCTGATAAACTTTTCCCTATCCATAATATTAGTACTTAAACTTAATTTTGATATAATATATTTTGAAAAAAGGAAAGGAAAAACATGGGATTATTTAGTAATGACAACGATGAAGAGATGGACAATATTATACTTACTACAACACCTACTATACCAAATAAAGAGATTATAAAAATTATTAGCATGATTGAGGCACGTGGTGTTAGTCCAGATTCAATAAAAAATAATTTAAAAAAAGAAGCTATT
>JAYEIM010000399.1:0-24982 GCA_034660095.1 Campylobacterota bacterium
AACTGTAGATTCACATGGAGATCATAGAATCGCAATGAGTTTTGCAGTAGCTGGACTTTTATGTGGAATGAATATTGAGGATACACAATGTATTGAGACATCATTCCCTAACTTTAATGAGATTTTAAATAGTTTAAAATAAATAGGTGGTAAAATAAATATGATAAATATTGTTTTGTGTGGTGGAAGTGGTACGAGATTATGGCCAATAAGTAGAACACTTATGCCAAAGCAATTTGTAAAGTTATTTGATAATAAGTCTTTATTTCAACATACTATAGATAGAAATTCAAATTTTTGTACAAGCCAATTTATAGTTTCAAATATAGAACAATATTTTTTAGCTCATGATCAACTAGAAGAGTTAGACAAAAAAGATGGTAAATATTTGTTAGAACCGGTTGGGAGAAATACTGCACCTGCAATTGCTTTGGCTTGTATGGCATTAGATTATGATGAAATAGTTTTAATTACACCAAGCGATCATCTAATAAAAGATAAAAAAGAGTATAAAAAAGTATTAGGAAATGCAAAAGAATTAGCAACAAAAAATTACCTCGTAACATTTGGTATTAGAGCAACTTTTCCAGAAACTGGTTTTGGATATATAGAAAGTGATGGTTTGGAAGTTAAGGGATTTTATGAAAAACCAGATTTAGAAACAGCAAAAAAATACTTGAAAGCTGGCAATTATTATTGGAATTCTGGTATGTTTTGTTTTAAAGCAGGAATATTTTTAGATGAACTTAAAAAGTACTCTTTAGATATTTATAAAGCTTCTTTTAATGCATATAAAAATACAAATAAAAAAAATCCTATACGAATAAAATATGATGATATGTTAAATATACCAGAAAATAGTATAGACTGTGCAGTAATGGAAAAAAGTTCAATAGTAAAAGTTATACCATCTAGTATTAACTGGTCCGATGTAGGTAGTTTTGATTCATTATATAAAGAATTACCAAAAGATGAAAATGGTAACACTTTAAATGATAATCATATTTTTATCGATAGTAAAAATAATTTTATTTATGGAAATGAACGGAAAATTGCTACTATAGATATAAATAACTTAATAGTAGTAGATACAGGTGATGCATTACTTATAAGTAAAAAAGGTAGTTCTCAAAAAGTAAAGTCTATTGTTAAAGAAATACAAAAAGATACACAACTTCACGATATACATTTAGAAGTACATCGTCCGTGGGGAACATACACAGTTTTAGAAGATACTAATGGATATAAAATAAAAACACTAATTGTTAATTCAGGAAAAAGATTATCACTACAGAAACATATTCATAGAAGTGAACACTGGATAGTTGTAAGTGGAACAGCTACCGTAACATTGGGTAATAAAATAAAAACTATAAGAAAGAACGAATCTAGCTATATTAAAATGGGCGAGATTCATAGGCTGGAAAATGAAGGTCGATTACCATTAGTTCTTATAGAGGTTCAAGTTGGTGATTATTTAAGTGAAGATGATATTATTAGACTAGATGATGATTTTAAAAGAGATTAAAATAAATATAATATAGGATTTAAATTGATTTTAAAAATTTTAAAGATTCTAATAAATATTCCCATCTTTTATATGGTAAAGTTTATACCTAAAGATATTAAACTTTCAATAATAGGAGCATCTTTAGGGGAACATTTTTCTGATAATTCTAAATATTTTTATATATATTTTCATAAAATTAATAAATGTAACTATAACAAACTTATATGGATTACAAAAAATAAAAAAATAGTTTTATTGTTAAAATCCTATAATTTACCAGTTGAATATCTATACTCCTTTAAAGGTATTTATACAACTGTAAAAGCTTCCAAAGTATTCTTATCTCATCAACTCAATGATATTAATGGTCCACTTTTAGCTGGAGCTAATATTATTCAACTGTGGCATGGTTTTCCTTTAAAAAAGATTGGATACAAAGGCTCTTGGAATACAGATAATTTAATAGGTAAAATTAAATATTTTATATATAATATAACACCATTTAATTATTCCATGACTTGTAATAAATTAATTGCTTCTAATTCATTAGCAAAAAAGAATTTTAAAGAATCTTTTGCTCTTAGTTTTAAAAATAATAAAGCATATAAAAATATACTAATTTTGGGGCAGCCTAGAAATGATATATTTGAATATAATTATAAATTTGATACTTTATTATTTCCAGAGATTAAAATATTAAAACAGTATAAAAATAAATTTCAATATATAATATCATGGTTGCCTACACAAAGAGTAGCATTAAATAAAACAATAGTTGATATTATTAAAGAATCTAAATTAGATTTATTATTCTTGGATAATTTTTGTAAAATAAATAATATCTTATTTGTTTTTAAACCACATTTTTTAGATATAAATCTATTACAATTAGAGATAAATAAATATAAAAATTTAATTATATATGAAATGGCAGATCCTTATCCCCTCTTAAAATATACAGATATTTTACTTACTGATTATTCTAGTGTATATTATGATTTTTTATTAACAAAAAAGCCTATTATTTTTACACCATTTGATTATGATGAGTATTTAGAGAAAGTTGATTTCTATCAAAACTATGAAGAGATGACACCTGGTGTAAAATGTTATAAGTGGGATGATATATTAAAAAATATACGTTTTATTTTAGAGGGCAATGACCAGTATAAAAATGAGAGAAAAATATTTTTAGAAAAACATGATGTAAAAAGAGATAGTTCTAAATTGATTTATGATACTTTTTTTAAAGTTACAAGTTAATGTTAAAATATAGCTGTTTAAATATCATCTCATATTTTGTAAAAAAAAATTCTAATATATGGGTATTCGGAGCTGTTCGTGGTAAAAAATATATGGATAACTCTAAGTACCTATTTGAGTATGTAAATCAAAATACCGATATTGAAGCAGTTTGGTTAACTAGTAGTTCTGAAGTGATTGATACTATTTCTAAAAAAGGTTATAAAGTATTTGATATGAACTCTATAAATGGAATATATTATGCAATACATGCAAAAATTGCCATTATAACACATAGAGGTATAAATGATAATTCAGATTTACCATTTCATTGTTTCTCAAAAGAAACAAAGATTATACAGTTGTGGCACGGAATAGCATTAAAAAAAATTGGGTTTGATGATAAAATAGATGGTTTTAGACAAAACGAATTAAATCTTTCATATAAAATAAAACAAAGATTAAAGCAATTAATTTTACCATACAAGGAGTATGTAAATAATCCATCATTACTTTTAGCTCTCTCAACACAGAGTCAAAATATATTTTCAAAAGCATTTAGAGTAGATAAAAGCAGTGTAAAGATTACAGGTTATCCAAGGAACGATATATTAGTTAAAAATAAAGAAAAAGTAGATTCAAAAATTCAAAATATTATTTATATGCCAACATTTAGAAATAAATCTGTTCTAGAGTTTGATATTACGTTGATTGATAATTTTTTGTCTAAAAAGGGATTGATGTTTTATATAAAAATACATCCATTTGATAAGTTGTCATCTTTAGCGTTAACTAAAATTGATAACTCAAAAAATATTTTTATTTTAGAGGTTGATGATATATATGAAAAGTTAAGTGACTTTGATATCTTGATAACTGATTATTCAAGTATATATTTTGATTATTTATTACTAAATCGACCTATCATATTTGCCCCTTTTGATAAAGATACTTATTTAAAAAATGAGAGAGAGTTTTATTATGAGTATGAAAAAATAACACCTGGTCCACATGCATTAAACTGGACTGAAGTTATAAGTTGTATCGATGGTTTTACTGAAAATCAAAATCTATATTCTAAAGAAAGAGAAGATATAAAAAATAGATTTCATAAATATCAAGATAATGATTCATCTAAAAGAGTTACTAATACTATTTTAGGTATGATTTAACTTTAAATATACTTTTAGAAATATTTTATGGTATCACAGATAGTTTGTTGTATGGTAAAGATATTATAACTTCCTTTGCTTATCCAAATTGGGGAATGTGGTATTTACTTTCTTTATTTTTTTGGAGATTATTGCTGAATGTAGTTGTATAGTACAAATATGCTTTAGTTATTCTTATTTTTATTTCACTGTTAATAGGATATGACAAGTCAATTGGTTCTACGTTATCTTTATCACGAACAATTGTATTTTTCCCTTTCTTTTATTTAGGGTATATTTTGTCACAACACAAATTTAATCTTGAAAAATTAAGTGATTATAAAAAAATAGGTTTTTTAACTTTAATATCATTTATTATACTATTGTATTCTATTGATTTCTCGGAATATATAAAATGGCTTTATGGTAAACATTCATACATGAAGCTAGATGAAGCAACATTTGGAATTTTATATCGTATTATATATTATATATTATCATTTATAATAGGTTTGAGTTTTTTAATGATTGTACCTAAAAGAGAATTGTTCTTTACTAGTAGAGGAACTCAAACAATGAATATTTATGTATGGCATTGTATTTTTTTAGATATTCTTACTTCTAGTGGTTTTTATACGCTGGTTAAAGAATTAATAGGTACAAATCATATATTAATGTTTATATTTTTTATATTATTAGCTATCGGTATTGTATTTGTTTTATCAAGTAAATTTGTTGAAAAGTATTTTAGTATTCACAAACTATCAGTAATAAAAATTTTAAAGAAATAGGAATTATAATTTATCTAACTCTTTTATTAAAACATCTCTCTCATCAGAAACTTCAAGAACTTTTTTTATAAAAAGTTCTGTACTTTCACATTTACTATAGTCATACTCACCTAAGAAATATTTAGATATCTCATCTCTTTTGATTTTTACAGTATCATTTATCAACTCATTTTTGATAATATTTAATATATCTTTAGAATCATCAGCAGTTATCATTTTTGTAGCACCAGTAATAGTTGGCTTATCTAGTCTACCCTCTATTTTATAAAATAGGTCTGTCATAATCATTGGTTTATCAACTATTAAATAGTCAATAGCAACAGCAGAATTATCAAAAATAGCTATATCAATATGTGGATATAAGCTATTTATATCACCATCTAAAATAACTTCACTATTAGAGGAATCGTTGAGTATATTTTGTATCTCCTCATTGATATTAAATAATTTTTTATTTCTAGAACCACTATTTGGATGAGGTTTATAAACTAAAAAATACTCATTAGAGTTTACTATTTGCTCAACCATAGATAAACCATACTCTATAAGTGAGGAGAAGTTCATAGACTCATGTGTACCTTCCCAAGTAGGTGCATAAAGTATAACTTTTTTATTAGTATCAAAAGGTTCTATTTGTTGAACATTATCAACCTGAGGTCTTCCAACTTTTATAAATTTATTCATATCTTTTTTTATAAGGTTTAAGTTGTATTTATCATAAGCAGCTTGTGCTGATATAAATACATAATCATAAGCTTGAGATTGGTGTGTAATAGTAGATGTTTTATCACTTTCTCCATGGTTTATATGTACATGAAGTGCTTTACCATTTATAAGTGATTGAAAATTACTTTGAGAGTGGTTTACATAAAGAATTGTTTTTAAATTATTTTCATCGTAGAAACCTATTAAATCATCCATTGTTCTACAATGAACTATAATAAACTTAGTATTTTTTAGAAGCCAATTATATGTAGGTAATATTCTTGTTACAATTAGAATCTTTTTATTTTCATCTAAAATCTCTAATTGGTTAAACCATTGCTCTATTTGATACAATAAACCAAGTCCTCCATCAAAATAAACTGCAAGCTCTATGTCTTGTAAAGATATATTTGCTACTGCAAAGTTACACCTAGCTGTTCTCTTTGTTGTAAAAAGTTTGTTACCTATAAAAGCTATTTTTTCTTGTATAGATGCTGGAAGTTTTTCATAAAAAATCGCTTTTTTTAAAAACTCCTTCACTTTTTAGCCTTGTAGTTTGAGATTATTTTATTTATATCTAATATAATATTATGACTCATTCTATTTGAGGTTAACTCTTTTCGTTGAATCATTGTAGAAAATTCAGATATCTCATATCTAAGTCCGCTACCTTCAAGGTCATAATGAAAACTATACTCTTTGTGTGTATCCTCAAACCTAACATAGAAATCTTTTGTAAGCCACCAAGGCGCAGGTATATAGATATACCCTTTTGTTCCAGATATAACAGCAGAACCTTCAGACTTAACACCTAAACCAACTGTAGAGATAGATATTGCATCATTTTTGTGTTTACATACTATTCTATTGCTAGTATCTACATTGTTTTCAACTATATCAAAAAAGTTTTCCTCTAAACTCTCTCCAAGTATCTTTTGAGCTAAAAGAAGTGGATACGAGGCAAGTTCATAGGTTGCTCCTCCATAAGGTGGTTGTAGTTCCCTTAGTGTTTTATCTGTAGTTAGTTTTGTAAAAGTAGCTCTTACCTCTTTTACCTCACCTATAATACCAGATTCGATCTCATCTAAAAGTTTATTAAATGCTGGGAAAAAAGCAGTTTTTATAGCTTCAAGTAAAATTAAATTTTTATCTTTTGCTAGTTGCATAAGTTCATCTAGTTGTATATTTTCTAAAACAATAGGCTTTTCACATAAAACATGCTTATTATTTAAAAGTGCCATTTTGATATGTTCATAATGATTTTCATGTGGAGAGGCGATATAAACTGCATCTATATCTGTATCAAAGAAATCATCAAGATTATCAAATCCATACAAAATACCATTCTCTTTAATAAACTTTTGTACATTTACAATATTTCGTGAAAGTGCAGAGTGTACAGTGATATTAGGGACAAATGTAGACTCACTTGCAAAACGTTTTGCAATTCGACCTGTTCCTATTATTCCGATTTTAACCTCGTGGTCCATATCTTCACGTAGCATAGTGCTTGAGATACCTTTTGTTCTTGGTATATATTGAACATCACAATGCTCTTTTAGATAATCAAAGTGTCCAATCCAGTCATCACCAATAACAAAAGTGTCTACGCCATATTTTTTAATATCTTCAACTTTTTGGTTTTTGTGAGTCTCTACAACAACTTCATCAACAAAATCTAGATTTTCAATAGCATCTACCCTTTGTTGTGTTGTTTGTGTAACGTTTAGTTTACCTCTTGATCTATCATAATCTTCAGAGGTAACTCCAACAATAAGATAATCCCCATACCCCTTTGCCCTTTTTATTAGGTTTAGATGACCAATATGAAACATATCATAGGTACCGTAAGTGATAATTGTTTTCTTCATTAAAATCCTTATTGTCTTATTATACTATATAAATTTTGAAAGTTGAATTCCATTTTTATATCGTTTTTTATTTAGTGATATTTGTGTTGGAACATCACATAGTTTAATATCTAAATATTCCCATTTACCTTTGATTGGTAGATATATTATTTTTTCATAAACAAACATTTCATTTATAAACTTATGTTCGATAATCTCATATTTATTAGTTTTTAGCTTTTTGTTATTTACTAAAAATATCTCTTTGTCATTAGAGTGAAAATAGTAGTGCAACTTCAACTCTTCAAGTTCGTAGTCATAGCTATCTAAATAGCAAACTTGTTTGATAAGTTCATTTTTCTTATAAATGTGATAGAATCCAATTCTATATTTATGCCACATACCACCTAAAGCACAGCTCTCTATGGTATCAATTTCTATATACAAAAATATTTGTTGAAGCAATTTTTTAAAGTTTTCTATTTGCTCTTTTGTAAGAAACTCCACAGTTTTGGGATTATTAATTATTTTTTTAAAATACCAGTATGTTTGATACAATGCAAATCTTTGAATATATAAATTATTATCAGTTTTAAGTAGTTCTAAAAGTGCAAACTTAAGTGCATCATCATATCTCGTTTGTTTTTGCCAAGCTGTATCAACTGTAGATGAGTTGTCTTCTCTTTTTGTATAGTAGTATATTGGTTTTTGTAAAAAAGCTATATTTATAGTTGGCTCTTTAATAAGTAAACTATTTACAAAAAAACCATCTTCAAAAACTGGTTTTATCTCTGGTTTAAAATATAGATTGTGTTTAGATAATAACTTTGTTTTAAAAAATACAGAACTAGCAGTACTTTGTATAAATCTTTGCATATTGGTTGGATTTACAACAGTTACTTCATCTTTAAAACGATAGCTAAGATAGTGTTTTTTCTCTTTTTGTGTCTCTTGGATATAAAAAATCTGATTACATGAAATCATATCAATCTCACTATTATCATTTAAAAAACTATTTACCTCTTCAAAGTATATGTTGTTTATAGTGTCATCTGCATCTATGAACGTTATCCAAGGTGTTTTTATATATTTTATAGCCAAATTTCTAGCCGTTGCTTGTCCACCATTTTCACATCTTATATAGCTGATATTTAGATTAAATTTTTCTTTCCATTTTTTAATAATATTAGCACTATCATCAGTAGAGCCATCATCAATGAGGATGATATGGATATATTTTTCAAAATCTAAACTTTGGGTAGTGATACTTTTAAAGTAGTTATCTAGATATTTCTCAGTATTATAAACTGCAGTGATGATACTGTAGTAGTTTTTTACATTTTCTATTATTTTCTTTCTTATAAATAAATCAATCTCATACTTCATAAGTGTCTCTTGCGAACAGAGTGTTTCTATAACTTTTTTTTTAATATTTATCATAATATACTTTTAAAATATTTTTATATTGTTTATACTTTTTAATAGGATTTTTAAAAAATGATATTTTTGTTATCTCCCTTATCTCTTTAATTATTGTATCATATTTTATTGTTATTGATTTGTTTTTTTCGATTTTGCTGTTTTGATTTTTGATTTTTGATTGGTAGTTTTGAATAATAATATCATCCAACTCTTTTTGAGTTTTTATTCGGTAATCTTTTAAAACCTCTTTATTGGTTAAGCTTGTATTTTGAGTTTTAAATATATCTACAATTTTATTTTCTATATTTTTAATATAGCTATCAAATATATTTTGGCTATGTATTTTTAACTCTTCTAGTATCAAAGGTTGTTCAACTATTTTATCAATCGATTTAATCATCTTCTCTATACTATTTAGTTGATGAAGCTCATTATCACTGTTTATCCCTTCAAAGCCAATATTTGTAGAGAGTATAGGTAAACCAAAAGATAAAGCTTCTATACTTTTTATTTTTTGTCCAGTACCAAACATGAGAGGGTTAATAATAAGGTCAACATCTTTATAAAACTGTTTTAGATTTTCTACAAGTCCTAGTAGTTTAATATTTTTATGTTTGTTTTTAATATGGTTGCAGATTCTGCCTGCAATTACAATTTCAATATTATTTGTATTTTTAGAGGTTTTATAAAACTGATCTAAAAAACTATTTATAGCTACAATATTTACTTGGTTTGGTCCACCAATAAATCCTATTTTTTTAACACTATCATATTTTTGATCTAGATATTTTTTATTTTCTATATGCCCAAGTGTCATAACCTTACTTTTTGAAATTGAAGAGAAATATCTATTCTCCTCATCTGTAATTGCAATAACTATATCTGCTCTGTTTAAAGCTTTTGATTCATCCTCTTTACTATAACTATGCCAAGTGTATTTTATATCTTTGTTTTTGCTAAAAAGTTTATATCTGTCTGTAAATCTATCGTGGGTATCTATTATTTTATAAATATTTTTAGGTAGCAAATCAAGAAATTTTGAATGAAAAATATAGTTTGTTAAAACAGCATCTATATTAAAAAGATTAACAAGCTCATTGATTTTTTTATCAATACTATTTTCGTACCATTCATCTAAGACGTAATTTTCCCCTTTTTGTGCCACTTTTTTTGTTTTAACAATAGCAGTAAAAGTATCACACATTTTTTGCATAAAATCAAAATGTATTTTATTTACTCCACTTTGAGTATAGTATACAAAGTGTATAGTGTGACCAATCTTTTTTAAATAGTTGGTTAAATTATATATTCGTACTCTAGATCCTGCATCTACAGGATATATATTTACATGTGAAAAAATAAGAATATTCATAAATTATAACCCTTGTCTTATAGCTTTATTATTGTACCACATATTATCTAAGATAATTTGATTTAAATCAAATTAAGCAATTGTGTATAGAATTATTGTTATAATAAAAGCAATATAGATTTTATTTAAAGTAAGGTAGTCGTGAAAAATAAACTTAGATTAGTGTTGCAATTTGCATCAAGAGATTTTAAACAAAAATATATAGGTACAGGACTTGGGCAACTTTGGTTTTTCCTTTCACCTATTTTAATGATATCAATATATACTATTATTTTTTCAGATATTATGCAGTTGAAACTAAGCTTTGCACAAAATGATTTTTCATATAGTACATATCTTATCCCTGGTATTTTAGCATGGACAAGTTTTAGTACTATTATCACTGCACTTAGTACCTCTTTTGAAAAAAAAGCAAATTTGATAAAAAAGATAAATGTACCAATGTATGTATTTCAGTTAAGTGTATTTTTGACTGAATTTATAATCTTTTTAATAGCTATTGGTTTAGCTGTAATATTTTTAATTATAACTAGTGAACCAGTATCTTGGACATTTTTATGGATGATACCTGTTATGATGCTACAAACAATATTTGCTTTCTCTTTGGGAGTCATATTTTCACTTTTTACACCATTTTTTAAAGATTTAAAAGTGGTTATTCCTATTATTATAAAGCTTTGGTTTTGGATGACACCAATTGTTTATATGAAAGAGTTAATTATAGATAGGTTTCCAGTAGTTTTAACATATAACCCACTTTTTCATTTTATAGATATATACCATGATATATTTATATACTCAAAAGCACCATCTATTGATGCTTTGATAACAATAACTTTGATTGCTATTATTCCTCTATTTATAGCAACATTTTTATACAAAAGAATGGTATCAACCGTTAAGGATATTATATGAGAGATGAGGGCTGAGAAATTGGATGTTTGGAAAGATAGTTGTAATCTTAGTGTTGAGGTATATAAACACTTCGCCACTTCTAAAGATTTTGGATTTAAAGATCAAATTACAAGATGTAGTTTATCAATACCATCTAATATTGCAGAAGGTATTGAAAAAGATTCTTTTAAAGAAAAAGTAAGATATATTGAGATATCAAGAGGTTCTTCAGCAGAATTAATAACACAAATATACATAGGAATAAAAATTAACTATATTGAAAGAGAACTAGGACTATCATGGGTAAAAGAACTAGACAAAATCCAAAGAATGCTAACAAATCTAAAAAAAAGCTACAAAGAAAGAATGTAGCGATGAATACAACAACCAACACACAGCACCTAAAACCCACCCCCCAATCCCCACCCCCCAATCCCCACCCCCCAATCCTACAAGTTAAAAATATAACAAAAATATACAAAGTATATAAAAATAACTTTGATAGACTAAAAGAGGTTTTTACTAAAAAAATATATCATAAAGAGTATATATCAAATGATAATATATCTTTTGATCTGCATGAGGGTGAAACTCTAGGTATTATTGGTTTAAATGGAGCAGGAAAATCAACTATACTTAAAATAATAGCAGGTGTTACCGATCCAACTTATGGTAAGGTTATAAAAAAAGGTAGAATAACTGCACTTTTAGAACTAGGAACGGGCTTTAATAAACAACAAACTGGTTACGATAATATATTTTTAAATGGTACCTTAATTGGAATGAGTATGAAAGAATGCCATAAAAAAGCTAAAGATATTATCGCTTTTAGTGAGCTTGGAGAATACATAAATGAACCTGTAAAGTCTTACTCATCTGGAATGAAAATGAGACTGGCATTCTCAATAGCAATACACTCAAATCCAAAGATTTTAATAGTAGATGAAGCACTATCAGTTGGAGATGCTCATTTTAGTGCTAAGTGTACAAAAGCACTAAAAGAGAGAAAAAAGAAAAAAAACCTCTCTATTATCTATGTATCGCACGATTTAAACTCTCTAAAACTTTTATGCAATAGAGTGATTATGTTAAATAAAGGTACTCTTGTGGAACAGGGCTCACCAGAGGATGTTATAAATAGATATAACTTTCTAATAGCAAAACTAAATGACTCAAAAGAGGCAATAAAAATTAATGAAAAAAATAAAAACTCTTTTGGTACTTTTGATATTGAGATAAAAAATATATCTATGAAAAAAGATGGTGTTGAAAAAAAAGAGTTTACAACTGGTGACAATATAGAGATAGAAATAGAACTTTACTCAAAAATAGATGCTAGTGATTTGACTATAGGCATTCATATAAGAGATAAATATGCGCAAGATATATATGGCACAAATACAAACCTACAAAAAATAGAGTTGTCTACACAAGCAAATAACAGATATATTTGTAGTTATTCAATGCAATTAAATGTAGGAGTTGGTCAGTATACACTAGGAACAGCTCTTCATACATCTCAATGGCATACAGATTTATGTTATCATTGGATGGATAATGCTATAAACTTTGATGTATCAGAAACTACAGAAAATAGATTTATAGGTTTATGTAGATTAGAACCAACTATAGAATTTACAAAGGCTACACAATAATGACAGTATATATAGATATATCACAGCTTGAAAGAAGTAGGGCAAACACAGGTATTCAAAGAGTTGTAAAAGAGTTTTTACAAAGAGCTATAAATGATGATACAAAAGCAACATATAAAATATTAGCATACAACAAAAAAATAAAAAAGATGCAAGTATTACCAATACAAGAGGTTAAGCTATTTTGTGAAGATATAACTAACTATAAGTTCAAAAAAAGACAAACAATAAATATAGAAACTATAAAACCAAAAGAAACAACAATCTTTTTTGATATTGACTCAGCTTGGAATGCACCATATAAAAGAGATAAACTTTATCCTATTATTAAAAAAAATGGTTTTTTTATTTTTAATTTTATACATGATCTTATCCCTATACTATTACCAAAGTATGTACAAGAGGTAACTATCAATAACTATAAGCCATTTATAAAAACTGTGTATGCCTATAGTGATATGGTTTTATTTAATTCAACATCATCTAAAAATGACTTTTTAGAATATCAAAAGGAATTGAAACTTAAAAAAAATATACCTACAAAAGTAGTAGGACTAGGTTCAGACTTTTTGTCATCAAATAGTATAGTAAAAGATGCAAAAATCAAAGCCGTATTAGATAAAAAATACCTTTTATTTGTAGGTACACTAGAACCTAGAAAAAACCACAAAGAGGTTTTAGATGCTTTTGATATTTTATCGAAAAAATATCCAGACTTAAATCTTGTTTTTATAGGTATAAAAGGGTGGAAGATAGATGATTTCATAGAAAGAATTGAATCACATCCTTTAAAAGACGATAGGTTATTTTGGTTTAATAAAATAGATGATGATACTTTATATCATTTTTACCAAAATGCCTTTATTGTAACTTATCTTTCAAAATATGAAGGGTTTGGATTGCCTATAGTTGAATCTTTACAACATGGAAAGATAACTATAACATCAAAAAACTCTTCTATGCCTGAAGTTGGACTTGATTATGCTGACTATATAGAGGATGGTAATTTAGAACAACTTGTAGAAACAATATCTTTGTATCTAAATAGTAACGATATATATGATAAAAAGATAAAAAGAATCAAGTCATTTACACCATTGTCTTGGGATAAGTTTTCAAATCTTATTTTTGAAAATAACTATAATTTTCATAAGAGAAAAGAGAAAGAGAGTAGAAGCTTCAAAGATAGCATAAAAAGATTGCCAGTTGTAGGATGGGCAGCAAGGTGGGTATATAACTTACTAAGACTCAATAACCTAAAACATATACTCTTTCATCAACAAAAACTAATAAAGCAACAAAAACTAGAATTAAGTAAGCAACAAAAAGAGATAAAACAATTAAAAAGTTATATAGATAAAAAAATAGACGATGATATAAATAAAAAGTTAAAACAAGAGGTAGCAAAACAGATTTCGTTTCACTCAGATGCGTTTACTCAAAGACTAGATCAGTTTATTTTAGATACAAAAATTCAATCAAAAAAAGAGACAACATAGGTGAATAATATTAAAACTATTCATCAGTTTACACCAAGTATGGAGATAGGTGATAGTGTCTCAAATGGTGTTTTATATATTCAAAAACTTTTAAAAGAGTTAGGGTTTGTATCTGAGATATATGTACTTAGACGTGATTTAAATATAAACTTTAAGCATAATATTCACCATATCTCAGAGTATAAACCAGATTCAAATAATACTCTTTTTTATCATCACTCCATAGGTCATGATGAACATGATAATATTATGAGTTTCGAAGATAAAAAAGTTATGATATATCACAATATCACACCAGCTCATTTTTTTAAAAATAGTAAATATGTTCAAGGTTTATGTAATCAAGGTAGAGATCAGTTAGCATCCTCTTCACAATATTTTATAGCATCATTTGGTGATTCTGATTATAATTGTGATGAGCTTAGGTATCATAACTATCCAAATCCTATGACCCTAACACTACTTTTAGATTTTGAAAAACAGGATAAGTATGAGCCAAACCAAAAACTAATACAAAAACATCATAAAACTTATAATATTATATTTGTAGGTAGAGTAGTTTCAAATAAAGTTCAGCATCAATTAATAGATGTAGCTTTTGCATTAAAAAATAGAGGAATTAAAAATTTCAAAATCCATATTGTAGGTGGTGCATCAGAACCTAAATATATGAAGTTTTTAAAAGAGTATAGAGACAATCTAAATCTTCAAAAAGAGATAAATATAACAGGAAAAGTAAGTGATGAAGATTTAGTAGCATATTATCATTGTGCAGAGCTATATCTATCGTTAAGTGAACATGAAGGGTTTGGGATGCCTTTAGTTGAAGCTATGAAATATGATATACCGGTTTTCGCATTCAATGCAGGTGGAACAGCCACAACGATACCAAAAGAGGGACTACTAGAGAAAAAATCACCATCTTTTATAGCCGAACAAATAATAAAACTACAAAAAGACCCATATTTTAGAGTAAATCTAATAAAAAAACAAAAAGTAAAACTAGAAAGTTTTTCAAAACAAAATATAAAAAACAAGCTTATAAGCTATCTAAATGAAACTTTAATCCTAGAACTTCCAAATATAATAAAGAAACCAAAAACACAAAACCTTGATATTCAAATAGAAGGTCCATTTGATTCTTCATATTCATTAGCAATAGTAAATAAAAATATAGCACTAGCATTAGATGCAAAACTCTACTCAACAGAAGGTGGAGGAGACTTTAAAGCGGATTTATCAAAAGTTGAAGATACAGTTAAATCTTTAGCTTTAAAAAAGTTAGATAATGTTGATGTAACTATTAGAAATTTATATCCACCAAGAACAAATGCAATGCTGGGTTATCATAAGATTATAGGACCTTATGGTTGGGAGGAATCAAAATTTCCAAAAGAATATGTAGAATGGTTTAATACAAAACTTACTATGGTTTTTAGTATGAGTGATTATGTGACAAAACTTTTAAAAGAAAATGGGGTATATATTCCTATAGTAACAATAGGTTTAGTTGTAGAAGATATATTGAAAATAGAGTCTAAACCTTTATCTTTTGACTTACCAAAAGGCTTTAAAGTTTTACATATATCATCAGCTTTCCCTAGAAAAGGGATAAATCTACTTTTAGAAGCTTTTGAATTATTTGATAATTATGAAATATCGTTAATTATGAAAATATTTCCAAATCCACATAATAATATAGTTAATCAATTAGAAGAATTAAATTATAATATTGTTAAGATATATGAAGAAGATGTTTGTTTATACGAGAAAAATTCTAAACAAATCTTGCTTATAAATAAAGATATATCACAAAAACAGATAAAATATCTATACGAAAACTCAGATGTTTTAGTAGCACCTAGTTTTGGAGAGGGGTTTGGTCTCCCTATGGCAGAAGCTATGCTTTTAGAATTACCAGTTATAACAACCAAATATAGTGGTCAAATTGATTTTTGTAAAGATAACAACTCGTGGCTTTTAGATTTTGATTTTGAGTATGCTAAGACACACATGAATCTTAAAGATTCAATTTGGGCAGTTCCAAAAGTTTTATCTATAAAAGAAAAGATATTGGAAGTTAAACAAAATGTTGATAGTTCTAAGTTGAAAAAAGCAAAAGAGTATATTTTAAAAAACTACTCATCTACTCAAATTGCTTCAAATATTCAACAAGCAATAGATAACTATAAAATGGAACCAAAAATAGAAACTATTGCATGGATAAGTAGCTACAATACAAAGTGTGGACTAGCTACTTATAGTGATTTTATTATCCAAAATTTTTCCAATATAACTGTAAAAAAGTTTGCTAATTATACTGATTCAATCATAGATAAAGAGAATGAAATAGATGTTATTAGGTGTTGGAAAGATAGGTTTGATATAGACAATACAGAGCTAATAAATAATATTTTAAATAGTGGTATAACAAATGTGGTTATCAATTTTAATTTTGCATTTTTTAGTATGAATAACTTAGAACAAATTATAGATCAACTAATTCAAAATAAAGTTAAAATAACTATCATCTTCCATAGTGTTGCAGATGTTAAAATAGAAGGACTAGAAGCATCATTGTTAACTATAACTAAAAGTTTGTCTAAGGTTAATAAAATGCTAGTTCATAATATAAATGATCTGAATTTTTTAAAAGATTTAGGTTTGATAAATACAGCTATTTTACCACATGGTGTACATTTTAGAAAAGGTATAAAACTTAAACAAAATGAGCAAGTTTTAAATATAGCGTCTTACGGTTTTTTATTAAAACATAAAGGTATACTAGACCTTATAGATGTGTTTTCAGAGTTATCAAAAGAGTATAAAAATATAAAGTTAATTTTGGTTAATGCTCTTTATCCAGCCAAGGAATCAAAAGATTATTTTGATTTATGTCGAAATAGGGTAAAAGAATTGGGATTAACAAATAAAGTAACTTTTCATACTAAATTTTTAGATGATAGTGTATCTTACAAGCTACTTGATGAAGCTGATTTATTAGTAATGCCTTATCATAAAACTAATGAATCAGCAAGTGGTGCTATACGATATGCTATGTCAACACTAAAACCTACCCTTTGTACTAATCAACCAATATTTAATGATGTAAAAGATATTGCGCACTTTGTAGATGGTGATACTAATACAGATATGTTAAATTCAATGAGAAAGTTGATAGTAGATAAAAAACTTTTATACTCCAAAAGTGATGATCAAAAAAAATGGGTTCAAGAGCACGATTGGAGAACTATAGCTTCTAAGGTGTTAAACTTTTTAAGATAGTTGACTTTTTAAGATCTTTTATCATCTTATTTGTTCTTTTCTTTCTCCCTTTTTTTGTAAGATGAAAGTTTGAATCAAAATAATATTTTTTATGGTACATATAGTCATAAGGATTGCCAACATAGTTTAACCCTTTTTCTTCAATTATACTTTTTAGATTTTTATAAAACCAGCTCTCTTTTTTATCTTTAAAGTATTTTTTATGCTTTAAAAGTGTACTAGGCATAAAAATCATTTTTACATTATTTTCGTTACACCATGAAGTAAACTTTTCTATATAACTCCAAGATAATGAATCTTCGTTATATCTTGCTCCGTAGCTTTCAGGATTTTTTGCAAAGTTATTATAAATTTGATCTTTCATCCATTTATTTTGGTACTTTTTCTTTGTTTTGGTTTGGTCACCATTTTTATCTATATGATGAACACCAAATAGACCCTCTCGTACTACTTTTCCACCCTCTGCCTTAAGACCACGATAAATTCTATTTAAAGTTACATTCCAAACCATATAAAACTGTTCTTTAAAAGTAAGATTCCAAAACATATCAAAATCTCTACTAAATATAAAATCAATCATCTGTTCATTTGGAACTCCATCATAAACATACATAGGATACTCTAAAGGCATAAGTACTATATCACCTTCTTTTATTACTTTTTTAGCTTTGTATAAAGTATATGGAAGTAAGACACCTGCATTTACACCAAAGTTTACGACAGGTATCTTAAATGTTTTTGATAGTTTTTTAGAATCTATTCCAAAGAGTGCGTTAGAACCAGCGACTATAATTATCTTTTTTTCTTTTATATTATTTGCTATTTTAGTTTTCTTACCATAAGCATCATATACCCATTGGGAAGATTTTGTTGCATTTTGTGTTTGAAAAAAAACTACACCAATCCATATGATAAATAAAATAAAAACTGTTGTAAAAAACTGTATAAAAAACTTCATAACTCTTCTTTAAAAATTAAAATATACAAAACTCATAGATGGAGTCTCGGCCATGAATTTTAAACTAATAAACATCAAGATACCTGTCACATACCCATACCAAGGTTTGAGATTAAAGTTATTTTGTTTCAAGTCAACTACTTGTGTAGAGTTTGGTAAAAACCAAACTAAAAGAGCAACTACAATAAGCCAATAATTAAACTCACTAAATCCATCCGCACTAAATAGTACTTTGTATAGTTCAACAGCAGATTTGAAATCGCTACTAAAAAACAATACCCACAACAAACTTACATATAAAAATGTAAATATAACCCCTAGTACCTTTGGAATATTTTTAAAATCTTTGATAAGGTTTAGAAAAACCAATCCTAAGCCATGAAAAGCTCCCCAAAGTATGAAAGTTATTCCAGAGCCATGCCAAATACCACCAATAACCATAGTTGCCATTAGTGCAATAGTTTGTTTTTTTAGACCAAACTTATTTCCACCAAGTGGTATATAGATATGATCCTTTAAAAAGGTACTAAGGGTAATATGCCACCTTCTCCAAAAATCTATAAGATTGTTAGCTTTATATGGGCTGTTAAAGTTTATAGGTAAAATCACTCCAAACATTAGAGCCAACCCTATTGCCATAGAAGCATAACCACTGAAATCAAAATATATCATAAAACTATAACTAAAAAGATCACTCCAACTATTATGTGAGTCTAGTGCTAAATTATCTGCAATAACAACCTTACTAAACAATCCTATAGAAAATAGCATAGTACCAGCTGATAAATAAGATGAATTAATAGAAAATTTACTTTTATTTTTAATTTGACTAATAAGTTCATTAAAATGAACAATTGGACCAGCTATAAGTTGTGGAAAGAATAGTACAAAAAACAAATAGTCTCGAAAAAAACTTTTTTTATTTTTAGTAATATCTAAAATATAAATTTTTCCTCTATATAAATCAACTTGAAATGCTATTTGTTGAAATGTAAAAAATGATATAGCTAAAGGTAAAACCAATGAATGTTCACTAATAGATAAAGAAGTACTGTATTTATAATGTATAAGTGGAAATAGATTTAAACAAACTATCATAAATAGTTGAAGTTTTGTATATGTTTGTTTAAAACAAGCAAATATATAATTAATAAGAATAGAAATCAATAAAATAGCTAAATGCCCTAAATCCCACTGTGCATAAAAAAGGATAGAGATAACTATAATATACCAAATTTTTATCTCAGTTTTATTGTAAAAATGCTTTAAAATATAAAATACTAATATAGCAGGTATTAGAAAAATAAAAATAAATTCATAAGAGTTAAAAAGCATGTGTTGATTATAATTAAATTTTTTGTAAATAAAGCTTAATATTTTCAGGCATTTTTAATACTTTTGATATCATAATATATTAAAGAATAATTAGATAATATTCTATATAAAAATAAAAAATAGGATAGAAAATGGCTAGTTTGATAAATGGATTAGGTGGGGAGTCTGGTTTTGGTGAAAATAGTGTTAGCAGAAACGATGATGGATATTCATCACCTATAGATATAACATCAATTTTTGAAGGTGGAATTGATCTTTTTGGTACAACATATACAAGTATGTATGTAAATACAAATGGAAATATTACTTTTAATGGTGGTTTAAGTAGTTATACTCCTGGTGAAATCAATGCAGGTTCTAATCCAATATTTGCACCATATTGGGCTGATGTAGATACAAGAGCTGGTGTGGTTACAGCTTCTACAGGGCTAACTTCAAGTGTAGATTATAGTTTAAATGCTTATAGAGATTATTTGAATGATAATGATACATATTATAATACATTAAATATAACATCAGTCCTATCAAACCATGATATATCTATGTATAATCTTAGCAGTGAATCTGAATTTATTCAGAGTGCATTTGAAGTAACAGGATTAAACGAAGCAACAATAAACTCAATAGATATTACAAGTTATTATACATTTCTTTCAAATGCACAAGCTGATTTACTTGAAGAAGCTGGAGATTCAAACTATAATACTTCTGGAAACTCAACAGGTTCAAACTTAGTGTGGTGGGATTTAGATACAGATTCAGAAACTATTACAGTAACATGGGATGATGTAGGATATTTTAGTAGACAAATGGATAAAACTAATGCATTTCAATTACAACTGCATAATAACAGTGGTGAAATTGAAATTTCTTTTATATATGAAGATATAAACTGGACAACAGGTAGTGAAAGTGGCGGTACAAATGGTTTAGGTGGTATAGTAGCTCGTGCAGGATATAGTGCAGGGGATGGAGAGCATTATTTTGAGTTGCCATTTTCAGGTGACCAAGCATCAATGATAAACTTGGATAATTTAAATACATCAGGAATGCTAAACTTTTCACTTTCTGATGGAAATATAGATGGAATTGGTTCTAATATATCATCTGATATATTAGATGGTACAATATCATCTGATTATTTAAGTGGTATGGGCGGAGATGATAGACTTGATGGTGGCTTAGGAGATGATACATTAGATGGTGGTTTTGGTGATGATTGGCTAGATGGTGGAGATGGTAGTGATATTTTCCATACAGGAGATGGTACAGATACAGTATATGGTGGTGATGGAACTGATTTTGTTATATATTCTGATAATTTAAATAGTTATGATTTTGATAATATGTCAGACTATTTTAATGTTATAAATGATGATAATACATCTGAAGACAATCTATACGATGTAGAATATATAACTTTTGGAGATTCAACTATTAGTCAAGATGAGATTATGGAACTTATTTCATTAGAGGAATCTGTAGCTAGATTATATAATGCTCTTCTTGGTAGAAACCCAGATAATGATGGATTAATGTATTGGTTAAATGATGTAAATTCAAATGATAACTCAATTCAAGGTATATCAGGTGCATTTGCTGGAAGTGAGGAATATCTAGCGAGATTTGGAGCCCAATCAAATGAAGCATTTATAAATCAGTTATATAATAATATATTACAAAGAGATGCTGATCAAGCTGGTTATGACTATTGGATGGATGATATAGAAAATACAGGTGATAGAACAGGTATGATTGTAAGTTTTTCAGAATCCCAAGAGTATATTAGTGGTATGTCAGATGAGATAGATGCTTATTTAGAAAGTATAAACCTATCTGAATATACAACTGAAGTAATATATCCAGATATTTCAATTGCATAATTTTTATGATCTTTGATACAGATAATAGAACACTAGTAGACCATACAAAAGAGGATGGTAGATTTGTACAAGTTACTTCTACATTTTCAGATGGTACTATTACAAGTGGAAGTGGTGTGATGGTTGGTGCAAACGATGTTTTAACAGCTGCACATACTTTTTATAGTGAGACAAATGGTGGGGTAGCTACAAGCGTAGTAATAACTCCATCAAGTTTCAACGACTACAAACCTTTTGGTAGTGTAGCAGCAGATCATTTTTATCTTACACAAGAGTGGACACAAACATCACAATATCAATATGACTATGGTGTTATATCACTAAGCACTCCAATAGGCTACTACACAGGATGGGCAAACTACGGATATATAAATGACCTAACAACTTCTGGAACTATGGATATCTCATCTTATGGTTATGCTACAGATGTTCAAGATGGGAATTGGCTTTTAAAAACTACAGGTATTCCTGATCAACTACAAGGTGACAATATCTTGCTTTTTAATGATGATTTAGATGTATCAGGTGGTCAAAGTGGAAGTGCTGTTCTTACATCATCTACAGATCAATCAGATATAGTTATAGGATTAGTTTCTCATCATAGTTATTTTCCGCAATATAATGGTGTAGTAGCATTAACCCAATCATCAGTTGCAAATATTGAACAGTGGGTAGCTTCAAATGATGAAAACCTAACACCACTAAAAACAACAATTTATAACTATGAGGATGTACAAAACATATCTTTACTTTATGTAGGACTATTAGGAAGAATACCAGATGAAGCAGGTCTAAAGTATTGGTTAGAACAGCTTTCAAAAGATGCTTATTTTTATGATATTATTGGTGGTTTTTTAGATTCAGATGAATTATTGAATGGTTCAGACTATACAGGTGACAATGCTAGTTTCATAAATAATTTATATAAAAATATCTTAGGAAGAGATGCAGATACTGATGGTTTTAACTATTGGTTAAATGACTTAGCCAATGATTCAGCAAAAGAGAAAATAATAGACAGCTTTTTACAATCAAACGAATATCAAAATACAAATGCACTTAATACATATACTATTTGGCATAATTGGTTTGAAAGTTTTCAAAGAGAAGTTACTGGTACATCCTCTTCTGAGATATTAAAAACAACAATTGGTGATGATTATATCGATGCAGGTGAAGGTGATGATGTTATTGATGGATTAGCAGGAGATGATTATATCTATGGTAATATTGGTTCAGATACAATTACTACAGGTGAAGGTGAGGATTTTTTAATCTTTGATTTAACACAAACAGGTATAGATACAATAACAGACTTTGATACGACAAAAGATAAAGTTAAGCTACTGTCAAGTAGTGAAAATCTAAGTATCGCTAATGTTGAAGCAGAAGACACATTGGTATTGTATTCAGATGAGGATTCATATATTATCTTTACTGGTTTGCTAAGAGATGATTATTTAGATATAATATTTGTATAACACAACTAATTAAAGGAAATTTAATGGAAATACTATCAGAACAACAAAGTGAGATAATTGAAGTTTATATAGCAACATTTAATCGAGCTCCAGATGCTGCAGGTTTGGCTTATTGGGTTACAAACATGGATCAAAATGGTTGGACAATAGACCAAATAGCACAATCTTTTTTTGACTCCGATGAAGTATCTGTATCTTATCCAGATACACTATCAAACGGAGATTTCATAGACAAAGTATACAACAACGTCCTAAACAGAGATTCAGATACAGCAGGAAAAGCATACTGGGTAGAACAAATGGACAATGGAATCTCAAAAAATGATATGATAATCACAATTTTAAATGGTGCAAAAGCAGACACAGGTTATATAGTTGATAAACAAATCTTAGAAAACAAAAAAGAGGTTGGAAAAAATTTTGCAATTACTTTAGAACTAGATGATATAGACTTAGCAAGTACTTCTATGTCATTAGTTACTGCAGATTCTAGTAGTGTTCAAAAAGCAAAAGATAAACAAGAACTATACAAACAAGAAAGTACTACTCCGAATTCAACAGTAGAGGGTACCGAAAATAACGACATAATAGAAGGAACAGAAATAGGAAACTATATCTATGGATGGGATGGTGACGACACTATTATTACAGGAAAAGGTGACAGCACAGTAAAAGCAGGTCTAGGTATAGATAGCATATATGGAAATGAAGGTATAGACACCATCTATGGACAAGATGGAAATGATACAGTTTATGCAAAAGCTGGTGATGACATGATTTATGGTGAAAATGGTAATGACTCTTTACATGGAGAAGATGGAAACGACACTATAAGTGGTGGTGATGGTGATGATTATATCTATGGAGAAGAAGGAGATAATATCCTTTTAGGAAATGATGGTAATGACTATATCTATGGTGGTGTTGGTGTAGATATAATTTATGGAAATAATGGAGATGATAATATCTATGCAAATGATGGTGCAAATCAAATAGACGGTGGTGAGGGTGACGATACTATTTTTGGTGGAATTGATATTGATACTATTTATGGTGGTGCAGCAAATGATACTATTTATGGCAACGCAGGTAATGACATCTTGGATGGTCTAACAGGCGATGATGCAATTTATGCAGGTAGTGGTGATGATACTATAAATGGCAACGACGGTACAGATATACTACACGGTGGAGATGGAAACGATACAATAGATGGAGAAAAAGAAAATGATACTATCACAGGTGGAATAGGTGCAGATATACTTACAGGTGGAGAAGGTATAGATAACTTCATCATAAGTATGTTGGATAGTACACTTGACTCTATGGATTATATTACAGACTTTGAAGCAAATATAGATAAGTTTTTATTAGTAGATCAAGGAACTGAAATCATATCTGCAACTTCTACAGATGTATCAGCTGCCACTTCACTACAAACAGCCGCTGATATAGCAGCTGCTGATAATGGAAGTATAAATGCACTTGTAAATTGGTTTACTTATGATGATAACACATATGTAGTTCAAGACTTAAATGAAGCCGTTACTTTTGATAACACTACAGATGTTATTATTGAGCTACAAGGTATAATAAATCTATTAGGATTGAGTACATCTTCAGTTTCATTTGCGTAGGATTGTAGTAATATTGAAGTAATTCTTACTACAATATTACTACAAGTTTAATTCTAACATCTCACCTATAAAA
The DNA here is from genome assembly GCA_034660095.1 of Campylobacterota bacterium. Lineage (GTDB taxonomy): Bacteria > Campylobacterota > Campylobacteria > Campylobacterales > Arcobacteraceae > JAIOSF01. The sequence continues at coordinate 24,744 of JAYEIM010000399.1, forward strand.
TTCATATCAAAATTACCTCTTGGTCCCTCATTTTTACCTCTTACTTAGATTAATTCTTAATTAAGCAAATGCGTGTTATAATTTGAAAGTTTCGCCTAGGAACGCATGCTGAAGTCTAGTCTTAGATCCCTAGCGTGTCTACAGGAGTTAGTAGCATTTTAAGGGGTAAGGTTTCAACCTGACCTCTTTAAAAATGCTAGTTTCGACCTAAAATCAAACAATTAAGACATCTAGTTAGA
>JAYEIM010000400.1:0-6342 GCA_034660095.1 Campylobacterota bacterium
CTCTGCTAATGCTTCACTTGTAGACTGTTGTTCTCTAAACTCATCTTCCACATTATCTTGTTCTATTTTATCTTTTAATTTTGATATATTGGCATCTATCATATCTTTTACTATTTGACTATGTTCATTGCTATCAAAGTTGTCTGATATTTCTTGAAGCTTCTCTAGTGTTAATTGAGCTGTATTTTCCATATTATCTCTCCTCTATTAATATTTTATTTTTGTTTATTTGAAATTTAATTAAAATGGATTATTATTCAAATCATTTCGTACCATCTGTATATTTTCTGAGTATGAGCAAGTTGGATAATTTTCACATCCTAAAAATTCTCCATGTTGTCCATTTCTTTTTATAAGGTGTCCATTACACTTTGGACATAATTTTGACTCAAAATTACATTCCTTATCTATACATTTAGCAACTTTGTCTTCTAAATCTTTTTTTATTTCGCTTGAACATTGAGGACAATAATGTATATTTTCAGTATATTTACATCTTGGATAATTATTGCAACCATAAAAATGTCTTCGTCTATCTTCATTGGTTGTATTTTTCTTAAGTATTCCTGTTTTACACTCTGGACAATGTGTTAACTCTGCACCAGCATCATTCATAAAGTAAATTTTATCTTTATAGTTTTGGATTAACTCCTCTATGAAAGATGATTTTTCATATTGATTACTCAGTAAAAATAATGTTCCTTTTGTTCTTGTAAGTGCTACATAAAAGAGTCTTCGCTCTTCAGCATCTTCATAGTCATCCCCAGGTGGTACTACAATATCTAAAATTGGATCATCTACAATCTTTGAAGGAAATCCAAACTTACCATGATCTAAGCCAAAAACTATAACATAGTCAGCTTGATTTCCTTTTGAACCGTGAACTGAAGCTAATGACATCCCCAACGTCGGATATTTATTTTTTAGATAAGGAGATATTTTTAATTCTTTCTTGTCTGATTTAATGTCTTTAAATAGAAAATTATACCTAGCTAATATCATCACAGATTTTTCATTGTCTTTTTCTTTTTTAACAATAAGGTTTAATATTTCTTCCAATTCTGATTTTATATTTCCTGTAGTCCAGTACAATAAAATACTAAACTTATTTTGTTTTTGAGTCTTTATTGTCTTAATCTCTTTTTGAAGTTGATTTGGATTTTTTTGTATAAAGCTTGATGCAACACTTGAGACAATATTGTCAAATCTAAATGTATAATCTAAAGCTACAGTTTGTGAGACACCAAATGTTTTTTCAAAATCTTGAATGATTTTAATATTACTTCCTGCGAATCTATTGATCGATTGCCAATCATCCCCAACTGCCGTAATAGAAGTATTATTTAAAGGCAAAAGTGACTTTATGAGCATTGCTCTTGTTGTGGAAATATCCTGAAACTCATCAATAAATATATGCTTAAAACTATGTCTATACTTGCCTTTTTCTATATTATTCAAAGCTTCTACAATCATATCATCAAAATCTATACAGCTATTTCTCTTTTGAAATTCTTGGTACTCTTTAAAAATAAATTCAAACAATCTAATAAATAGACTTGAGCGTTCTATCTCTTTTGACTTTTCCTTTATACTATCCAAGGTATACCTATTTGACTTAAAGTGACTTAAAAAAGTAGTAAATAAATTTGTAAATTTACCATTTTTAATCGGTTCTTTTAAAATTTCATGTAATTCAGCCTCAGTAGGCTCCCTAAAATGTACATTGCGAGCAAGTAGCTTCTGTTTTAATAGTTGCAACCCTCTATCTTCTGAAAACTCATAGCTATATGTTTCAACGAGTATAGTTTGATTTGTATTGTGCAACTCCCTTTTCCACTCTATACCATCTAAATATTTTTCCTTGTCTATATATGGAGCAGTATTACCTTTTCTGTCTATACCAAAATGTTCTATGTATATTCCATAATCAGGTAAATAAAAGTCTGGTTTGTATTGTCGTTTCTCCTTAGTCCATGTTCTTATCTCATAAGGCTCTTCGTATAAATATCTAATCCCATTAAGAGTAAAAAAATTTGCTATCAATAACTCTTGATAACTTTTTACAGTCTCTTCTTGAAGTGTTGTAAGATTTTCTTCCTGACTTTGGCTTCTAACTTTAACCTTATGCTTAAGTGTTTTCATATCAAAGTCTTTTTGATAATCATAATATTCACCAAGACTATTAAACTCAGATTCATCTTTATAAGGGATACTGAAATAAGCTATAAATTGAGTAAACTCTTTTAAAAATGTTCCCATAGAAGAAAGTAGTTTAAAGATACTATCTTTGATAAATTTGTTCATATTTTTTGGAGCTTCAGACATAGGACATATATCAAATCTTCTAGCCATTGATTCGGCTATTATTTCAAGTCCATAAGCATGAAAAGTATCTATTTGTACCCCAGAAGACTTAGAAATCTTATCTTTAACAGTGATGCCTTTCTTTTCAAATCTTTCTTTCAGCTCTTTTTGAGCATTTTTATTAAATGCTAATATAATGATTTCATTGGGGTGTAAGATGTTTTTTTTGATTAAATAACATACTTTTGCTACAACAACACTTGTTTTTCCAGAGCCTGCACCTGCTAAGACTAAATTGTTGTTTTCATTAATAAGCACTGCTTCTTGCTGTTTTTGTGTTAACGGATCTGATTCTACTGTAGCAAAGAAATCTTTTTCACTAACCATTTCATTTTTTACAAAAGTATTATTTTTATTTTTGATCCAGGCTACATCATCCTTTGAAAATGATACAACTTCCGATATGAAGCTTTTTATTTTACTGTGAGTTAAAAACTCATCTTTTAATGTAACAATACCTTTAAGTTCATCTTTTAAGTTTTTTCTAGTGTAGTCATTAATATATTGATTTTTTACTAATTGAATAATTTTTATCTGAAAGCTTGTTAGCCTATTTTTAAATAACTCAAGTTTAATATCAAATTCATTTTCAAGCTTTGCGATATCTTGCTTTAGTTGTTCAATTTCTTGAGTATTACTTTTAAGTTCGACTTCTTTTTGCTCAATCTTTCCTTTTGTTTCATTTATATTTTTCTCTGTAGAAGACAGTTGTTCTATTAATTTATATTTTTCATTATTCAAAGTTTTCAAGTGAGCGACATACTCTCTTTTATAGTTTTTTGTACCAAAGCTAACTAATTGAATAATCATCTGCAAAAAAGTTGGTTTAAAAGTTTTTGGTAGATGTTCTATTGCTTGAGTATATCTATCTATTTCAAAATTTAAATCTTTGTTCTTTTCAATACCTAAAGAGATTCTATCTTCTATAGTTTCTATATTTTTCATAATTACATTATTTTCAACTTCAATATCTTGCTTTTGCTTTTTTGTTATTTCAATTTGTTTTTGCAATTGTCTCAAGTTGTCTCATTTTAATTTTTTCTTAATTCTAACATATTTTTATAAAATACAGCTATATATAATTAAGCAAAGTTAAATATATTCAATAGTAAAATTGAGTTGAAATATTAGATTTAACTTACAAAGGGATTTAAAATATGTCATATGATGCTGGACCAACTTATTTTTACGATAATTATCAAAAAAACGAGGAGTGGAATGAATCAGAAAGTAACCAAGAAGACCAGGAAGAAGTGCATCATGATTCACATGATGACTTAAAGGATAAAGAATATTATAAATTATTACATGAAGAGCAGATAACTAAAGATAACTACAAAGAAGAATTGATTGAATATGTAAAAAATAGCTATTATAAATATTCTAAGCAGCAAAGAAAACAAATAGTTAGTTTTGCGACAAATGACACTGCAAAATTCAAAATACTAGCAATTAAATTTTATATTAATACTTATATAGATGCAATGATACAAGAGTATAGCAAGCAAGAAAAAATAAGAAATAGCTTGATGAGTATAATACATGAAGATAAATTTATATATATTGTTCTAAAAGGTTTATTATTTAAAAATTTAAGACTTGCAATGACTAATGATTTGTATATTCAAATTGAAAACATATCTAATGAGGTACTAAATAATACTAAACTAGATATCGTATATGATAGAGTCGGAATGCTTCAGAAGTTTATACATGACACTGTACAAATACAACAAGGTAAAAATTCACATTTAAAACTAGACAAGAATTTAATGAAAGATATATTGTCAAGTTTTAGACTATATTTAAATATGTATGACCTGAGAGAAGAGGCACTAGAAAATATTATGATAATTTATAACAAAACCTTGACAAGAATAGAAGCAGAGTTTAATTCACCTAGTAGCGGTGACATAATGCCATACAAAAAATTCATACCTCATTGGAAAGCTTTAAAAATGAAACCTCTCTTTAAATTTATACCTCAAAATTTTATTAAAAATTTAAGCATACTAATAGAAGAGAACAGTGCGATACAAGATGAATTGGTAAAAAAAATAATTGAAATAAAGATTGAAACAGACAAGTCAATTTACTATTAATATTAAATAGTAAATTGATAGCTTAGCATTATGCTACTTTTTTAACCACTGTTAAGTTTATCATACTCGCCACTTAGATGTGATAAATGCGAAGGCATACTTACACGGTAGCAATTTTATCAAATAACTTGGACTTAATACTTTTGGAGTCTAAAATCTCATTATTGACACTATCAAATGCTACATCAAGACTTTTAATCTCTTCATAATGATAGCGTAAAAAATTAAATTTTTTATTAAGTTTTTTAGAATAAGAAAAAGAATTATAAATCAAAGGATAGGTAGTCTTTACATAGTTAAAGTTTTTTGATTTTATTGGTATCTTAATCTCTTTCCATTTTGAAAAAATATTAGAACTATTAAAATTTTTAAAAAGTATATTTTTATGCTGAATAACTTTATTGTTTTTAAATAGCCAATATCTTCCGACATCAAACCAGTATCCTCTGTCAGCAATAGATTCAATCTTTAAAGAACCAATTTCACCATTTATTATTGATTTAAACTCATCTAAAAATTGTTTCAAATACTCTTTTTCTATAGATACATGAATAGAATCAATATTGCAATAGCATATCTCTACTGTTCTAAAAGATATAAAGCTTTCAATCGTTTGTAGCATCTTTAGCCTTGAGTTTGCTAGAACTGCAGAAGATACACTAAAGATATTATCAAATGATTGCTCATTAATAAGTTTACATAAATAATTAAAATTATCAATATTCTCAATTTGAAAATGTTTATGTTTTTTCATCAGTTTTAATTCATTATTATTTTTGTTAGCCAAATTGATGTCATAATTATCTAATAATTCTTTTTTTAGTTCAAAAAAAGTTTTTAAGTGTTTATGTTTATACTTAATTTGATTTGTTGCACTATGCATAATTGATAATTCAAATTTATTCATTGATTCCACTACACTATTGCTTATTTTTTTATTATGCTTCCTTTGTTTGTAAACATCTATTATATTTTTCTTTAAAGGATGCTCTATTGTTTTGGTTGATATTAATCCTTTTATAACTTTTATCTGTTTAAAAAACTTTCTATAATATTCAAGTTCATTTTTAAATAATAATATCTCAACCTCTTGATTGTCATCAAAATAAAAGTAATGTGACGTAAAAAGTCTATTAAACTTAAAAGGGTGATAGTTTTTGATAAAATCCTGTATAGGAAACTGTAGAATAACATGATACAATCCATCATGTAAGTTCTCAATAGATGCAGTATCATTATTAAATTCTTTATACTTTAACGATCTAGGGTCAAGAAATTTACCTAACATGCAACTAGCATACATTGAGTTAAAATCAAATGCTACAATACATCTATTTTCTCTTTCTTCCTTTAGTTTAAATACTTCTTGATATCCACCTTTATATGCCTTAAAAAAAAGATTATCATAAGTGCTTTTATGTCTTAATTTTCTTTCAATCTTGAATAAATGTTTTGTTGAATAAAAATCACCTAATGATTTACCTTTGATTGATAAATTTTTAGTTTTTTTAAGTAGTTTTATTAATTTTTTATAGTTATAAATTAGATTTGAATGATATTTTATATTTTTAAAAATAGGAAATTCTTTTTCGAAAACAAATAGATTAATTTCAAAATCTAAAATTTTTTCTAAGACTAAATTTTTTTCCTTGTATGTTAAAACCATTAAATTCTTAATTTTTTTATTTTTACAGTAAAGTAAAAACTCTAATAGTTCCATATGCTTATTGTCATAAAATACTGTTTTATTATTTATTGCAATTGGAGTAAAAGATATTTCATTTAGTTTATTTGGATTACTCGATCCTATTCTAATTAATTTATTTTTTGGTGTTGGGCTTAGAGTTAGTGTATTGTCATACTTGCCACAAATAAT
>JAYEIM010000401.1:0-24818 GCA_034660095.1 Campylobacterota bacterium
CGGTGATGGTAAAAATATCAGAGATTGGCTTTATGTACTAGATCACTGTAAAGGTATAGATTTAGTTTATCATACAGGACTAGAATCAAATGTATATAATATTGGTGGACGAAATGAGAGAACAAATCTTCAAATAGTAAATACAATTTGTGGTATACTTGAAGAGTATCGCAGTCGTGACTTAATGTCACGAGGAGAAACGCAATTAAGTGCCAACCTTAAACCTTATAAAAACTTAATAACTTTTGTAGAAGATAGAGCAGGACATGATAGAAGATATGCAATTGATGCAACTAAACTAGAAGACACGCTTGGCTGGAAAGCAGATGAAGATTTTGAGTCTGGAATAATAAAAACTATAAATTGGTATTTGGAGAAATATAATGAAAAAGAATAATAAAAGAAAAGCATTTACTTTAGTTGAACTTTTAGTTGTAATTGTAATTATAGCATTATTATCATCATTAGTTGCACCTAAGTTTTTTGGAAAACTTGATGATGCAAAAGTAAAAACAGCATATACACAAATGCAAATGTTATCTACATCACTAGATGCTTTTAGGTTAGATGTAGGTAGATATCCTACTACAACAGAGGGACTTAAAATATTATGGATAAAAGATTCTGATACAAAAGGATGGAACGGACCTTATTTACCTAAAAAAGTTGATGAGGATTCATGGGGTAATCCATATAGTTACAAAATGCCTGGTAGTGATAAAAACGACTATGATTTATTTTCATTTGGTGCAGATGGCAAAGAGGGTGGAAGTGATGACTCATCTGATATTTCAGTGTGGGAATAGATGCAAAGTTTAGAAGATATATTATTAAAAAATAATAATTGTACTCAAAGTGATATAGATCAAGCATACTCTATTCAAAAAGAATATGGTGGAATGCTTGGTAATATTCTATTAAATCTTGGTGCAATTTCAGATAAAGTTCTAATAGAAACATTGTCTATTCAGTATGATTTTGAACTGTTTGTAAACTTATCATTAGAAAAAATTGAAAAAATCAATATTGATAATTTATCAATATCATTTTTTTATGAAAATGAAATCTTTCCAATTTATCAAACAGAAAATTATATAGCACTAGCAACACACAATCCATTAAAATCAAGTATTTTATCTACTATAAAAACCATATCAGCAAAAGAAGTTAAAATATATTTAGCGACAGAAGAAGAACTCAGAGAGATAAAATCTATTTATGAAAATATTGAAGATGATGAAGATAGTTATGATGATTTTGAAGATGAAGTAGATAAACTAAAAGAATTAGCATCTGAAGCACCAGTTATAAAGTTAGTTAATAATATTTTTACAAAAGCTGTAGAAAGATATGTATCTGATATCCATTTTGAATCATATAAATTGGGTATGAAAGTTAGATATAGACTTGATGGTATTTTGCAAACAGTAGATACAATTCCACAAAAACTAAAGCAGGCAGTAACAGCAAGATTAAAACTTATATCAAAAATGAATATATCAGAAAATCGATTGCCTCAAGATGGTCGTATAACTATTAAGATTTCTGGACAAGATATAGATATACGATCATCATCAGTTCCAACTGCATTTGGTGAAAGTTTTGTATTAAGACTTTTAGGAAATGATTCTATAGATTTATCGTTAGATAATATGGGATTTCATAAAGACAATTTAAATCTTTTAAAGGATATGCTAAAAAAACCAAATGGTATAATCTTAACAACAGGACCAACAGGAAGTGGTAAGACATCTACTTTATATGCAGCACTTAATTATATTCATAGTGATGATATAAAAATTATCACTGTAGAAGATCCTGTGGAGTATCAGCTTGAAGGTATTAGTCAAATACAAGTAAAACAGTCAATTGATTATACATTTTCAAATGCACTTAGATCAATTTTAAGACAAGATCCAGATGTGATTATGATAGGTGAGATAAGAGACAGAGAAACTGCACAAATAGCAATTCAATCTGCACTTACGGGACATTTAGTATTATCTACACTTCATACAAATTCAGCAGTTGGTGCAATATCAAGATTACTCGATATGGATATGGAATATTTTTTATTAAAATCATCAATTGTAGGGCTTATGGCACAAAGGCTTACTAGAAAATTATGTAATAGCTGTAAAGAATCTACAAATATTTCTGATGAAGAAACTCAATTATACAATATAAATAATTTAAAAAATCATATAGAATCTCCATTTAATCCATGTAAAGCAGTTGGATGTAAGCAGTGTAATTTTACAGGATATAAAGGTAGAATGCCAATACTTGAAATAGTCCCTTTTGATAAAAAATTAATGGATAAAATTGATGAAAAAGCAGACTTTAGTGATATTAGGTCTTTGGGTTATAGAACGTTACAAGATGATGCTATACTTAAATTTTTAGAGGGACATATCTCTTTAGATGAAGTTAGAAGATTAACATAATGGAAACTTTATTTGAGTATGAAGCTATTGTTACAAGTGGAGAAACAATAAAAGGAATTTTCAAAGGTTCTCAAGTAGATTTTGAAAAAATGGCATCTCAAAAAAAACTTACTATTATATCTATAAAACAAACAAAAGAAAAATTAGATAAATCAAAATTTAAAGATGATGACTTTTTAGCTTTTATTGAGGAGTTGTATTATCTTACTAACTCTGGTATGGCAATAGACCAATCTATAAAAATGCTTATTAAAACAGTTAAAAAAGAGTCACACTTAAGAATACTAAAGTCAATACTTAGTGAATTAAAAAATGGTTCACAACTCTCAGTATGTTTCAAAAAATCATTTGAAAAGGAGAAAATTAAAATTGATTCTCTAAGTATTAGTTTTATTTCAACGGCAGAGGAGGTAGGTGATCTTTCAAGTGGTTTATTTCAATTATTTGAATATTTGAGTTTTCAAAAAAAGATTAGGTCAGATATTCGTCAAGCTTTAGCATATCCGTTATTTTTAATGGGAATGAGTGTTGTTGTTTCTTTTTTGATTTTTTTCTTAATTATACCAAAGTTTGCTACTATATTTTCTCTAGAAGAGTTTGAAAAATTACCATCTATATCTTATACAGTTTTATCACTTGGTCAATATTTAAATACTTATATGAGTGAGTTCCTATTTGGTATTGGAATTATTATAACTCTAATGATAATTCTTTTAAAAAAGATAGATATACCTTGGTTAAGTATTATGTATAAAGTACCAAAACTGTCATCTATTGTTGTCGATTTGCAACTTACTATTATTTATAGTGCATTAAGTACAATGCTTGTTGGTGGTTTAGAACTAGATAAAGCATTGAAACAGATGCAAAAGATAAAGCTACTTCCAGAATTAGAAGATTTACTAAAGAATACTTTATTTGAGTTAAAAAGAGGACAAAAATTAAGTACAGTATTTTCAATAAGTAGTCTTATTCCATCTAGTGATATAGCACTTTTAAATGTAGGAGAAAGTAGTGCCTCTTTAGATAAAATATTTAAATCATTATCAAATAGACATAGTGATGCTTTTTCTCAAAATGTAAAAAAGTTTTTATCTATTTTAGAACCAGCAGTTATAGTAGGACTTGGTATATTTATAGCTGTAATTGTAGTTGCTATTATGATGGCTGTTATGAGTATGACAGATATTGCAGGGTAAAATTTGAAAGCTGGATTTACATTAATAGAACTTTTGGTAGTTATGATGATATTGACAGTTATCATGGGACTTGTAGTTCCAAAAGGCTCAAAAATGATAGATAGTTTTGAAAAAACTGTAAATAAATTAGAAGATAAACATACTCTTTCTCAGGAAATATCAAAAGCTTTTATAGAATCAAAAGAAATTTTTATTGATATTTTAGATAAAAACTATCATATTTCTTCAAAAGGGGTATTAACTGAATATGAAAAAATCAATGATAACAATTGAAATATTAGTATCTCTTCTAATTTTATTTTTAGTTATAGTTACTTCAACTACAAGCATTAAATTTTTCCAAACTGTTAATAAGCAAAAGAGTAATTACGAGGATCAGTATATCGCAGTTTTAAGTTTAAAAGACAAGCTGTCATCTTCTATATGTATCTCAAAGTTTAAAGAGGAGGGTATTTGGAATGGTTTTGGATATACAGCCATATGTACAAAAACTAATGAGTTAAAAAGTTTTAAAAAAGGTTTTGATATAGATGAGCCATCAGGAAATATTGGAAATTATATGATGAATTTATATACAGTTAAATTAGTTATAGAAAATAAAAACTATTCATACTATATTACACATGGTAAAAAATTATTTTGAAAAAACAAAAGAATGCTTTTTCTCTTATGGAGATGTTAATTGCTGTTATTTTAATATCACTACTAATAGGTGTAGCTATGTTTTCTTTTAAACACCTACTACTTACTATGAAAAGAACTGATTTTACAGGTATAAATAAGGTACTGAAATTTAATCAATTAAGAACTTCTATACAATCTATAAAATATTATGTAGTCGATGATTATGATATATTAAATGATCCTATGAAAAACTTACATCATTATTTTAATGGTACAAAAAGCACAATGAAATATATTACAAAAAGTCCTCTTTTCTCAAAAGATATTGCACTTGTTAAGTTATCTTGTCTTGATAACAAATTAGTGTATCAAGAGGAACCTTTATATGAAAGAATTGACTTTCTAAAACCAGCAGTTTTAAAAAATTCAAGAAAAGTAACTATATATAATAATCTAAAAATTTGTGAATTTAATTATTTTATAAAAAATAAAAAATTTGAAATGTTAATAAATCAAGTACCAACTAATATAAATATAAATATTAAAAATAATAAAGAAACACTTAATATATATACAAATATAGAAAGCGATTACAATATAAGTAGAGGAGTAATATATGGTGCAATTTATCCCGATGAATATGAATAAAAAAGCTTTTGCATTATCTATAGTTCTTTGGATAGTAGCAGCCTTATTAGTTGGAGTTGCCGCGTTAACTGTTTTTTCAAAAGATAGTGTTCATTTGTCTGAAAAATTAAATAACAAACTTCTCACACAACTAAAAGTTGAAAATATTTTAGAATCATTAAAGTTTTATATAATAACTGCAGACTATGACAATAACTCTTTAATAAATAAAACATTAATAAGCTTTCCTAAAAAACTAATAGTAGATGGTAGATGGTACAATATTGATAAAACTACAAAAATCAGTATACACGACACATCAGGTCTATTAAACATCAGAACATATCCTACTAAATATATTGCAAGTATGATAACAACAGACAAACAAAAGCAAATAAGATATACAATAATAGACTCTATAGCAGATTGGAGAGATAAAAATCATATAGTAGAATTAAATGGAGCAGAACAATCTACTTATAAGTTGAAAAAAGGTTTGAAATATAAAGTTAGGAATACTATGGCTATACAAGATGTTGAAGAGTTAAAGCTAATTCATGGTATAGATAAATTAGAACAAAAACAATGGAATAAATTCAAAAAATATTTATATTATGGTAGAACATCAAGTATAAATTTGGCTTTATTAGATAAAAAAAATATATCTTTTCTTTTGGGTATAAGTCAATCTTATGCACAAACATTAGTTAACATAAGAAAAGATGATATAAATGAATTTAAACAAATTATATCAAAGCTACCAAAGTATAATGATGACTTGATGAGTTTTGGTCTTTCAAAGCAGTTTAGAATCGAGATACAAGCAACAATAAATAATGCAAAAACTATTTTAACTACAATTATTGATTTCAAACAAGCTAGAAATAAACAATATACAACTATCGAATATATGATAAAATAGTTTTATATTATATTTATGATAGTTTAGCTATAATAACCAAAATTTAATGTAAGAGGCTCTATGTATAAAATATTATTAAAGTATAATTTTATAAAAATTATTCCATTTAGTGATACATTCTTCTATACGGTAACATTATCCAAAAGTATTAAATTTACTAAAGAGCTCGTCAACTTAAACTATACGAGACATTCTCCATTTAAAAGTACAAATATTATATATCAAACCATAAGGAATAAGCTTATGCTTTGGTATTATGAAGATAGTATTGATTCTACAATTATAGTTCCAGAGAGTTATCTACTCTTTAAAGAGTTACAAAAACAAAAAAAAGATGCAATATATATAATAGATAATACAAAATTTAAAGTTCTAGTTATAAAGTCTGGGGAACTTTTAGATTCATTTACAATGGAAAAATATGATGATAATATCATAAACTTAGCTGTTCAGCAGTACCAAGTAGTCAATAAAATAGATATTCAAAAAGATGAATACCAAAACTTATATAATCATGCGTTAAGTAACTTAACATTAAAAGAACTTTATAAATGGCAACATATAGATTTAGATATAAAAACAGTAGCAACTAATATTATGTCTAGCATTAGTTATCCAGTATCAGTATTATTATTAGCCATAGTACTAACTAATTATTTTCATAGCAATAGCCTAAATAGCGAGATAGAAGTATTAAAAGAAAAATATGTCACGCAAAGAGATAAAAATATAAATATTAAGAAAGATATTAAAAGTTATCATAAAGATATTAAAAAATTAAATCGTTTTATTGATGAAGAGTTACAGTTTCAAGATGCAATAAGTTTAACCAATAATATCTATGATATTATTAAAGAAGATGAAAAAACCATAATAAATAGTATTGGTATTTCTAATGGAAGAATGACAGTAAGATTGCAAACTAATTTAAATCCAATAGTTTATTTAAATAGATTAAACGATAGTAAATCTCTTTTAAATGTTGTTATTCGTAATACTAGAAAAATAAAAGATGATTTAAAAATAATTACCTATACAATTGATATTCAACCTTTGAAAGAGACAATATGAATTTGAATAAAATATTGGTATTTTTGTTAGCACTTGTATTTTATATTAATTATGAAAATTATTTTAAAATAGATACTCAAAAACTTTATAATGAAAAAGTATATATAAAAAATAAAATATTACAAGAGGAAAGTATTTTAATAAATCAAAAAAGTTTTATTAAAAATAATATTAATTTAGATACTTTAATGTATTCAGGCAAAGAGTTTAATTACTCTAAAGCCATGGGAGAGATGCAAAGCAGTATTACAAAAAGTTCAGAGAATATATGTAAGATAAAAGCACTAAAATGGATTAGCTCTGGCATCTCAGAAAAGTGGTATGATACACTTAGAATAAATTTATCACTAAAGTGTACACCAAATAATTTTGTACGATTTATGGATAATTTAAAATCTACAAAGAAATTATACAATATAGAAAATTTTAATATTAGAAAAGATGGAAAAGATGATATATTAAACATTAATATTAAATTAGTAGGATATAGGACAAAAATAAATGTTTAAGGATAGAGTTGTTATTTTAGTTTTCATATTATTTTTTTTTATTTATTTACTAAATGAATTCAATGTAAAAGAAGCCACACGATATACTAAACTAACTAAAAAAACAAGTATTTTAAATGATACAGTATTAAATGATTATCAAAAAATTTACAATGAAACTAGGGATTTAAATGCATATTGGGGCATCGATAAAAAATATGAATACAAAGAGGGTAAAAAATATTTATTGGTTACAAAAGAAAAAGATAAAAATATCTTGTGTATAAATAAATCTTGCTTTAGATTAATTAGCATATATAAAAGTAAAAATGATAGAGTAGTAGTCTTATATAATAAGGATTTAAAACCAAAAATAAAGGATTATATTATAGAAAATGAATTGAAAAATGGAATTATAGTATCTGATATAAATACAACTAGTGTTCAGTTTGTAGATAAAAATAGTTCAAGAAAATGGAGATTTAAAATGTTTGAAGTTGATGAACAAAAATATAAACCAAAGGAGTCAAAATGATTAAATTAGGATATTCAATAGTTTTGATAGTATTTATTTTATCGGGATGTTCAAAAAACATACAGCTTAATACTGATAATAATTTAGAAAAACAGAGAAGTAATATTGATAGACCAAATATTAGGCAAGAAAATATCTATATAACACCTAGTAGCAATAATGAAAAAAAGATTATTAACAAAAATGACTTCCAAAAGTTACCTGTATTTATAAAGAAAGAGCATGGCAGTATCTCTTTGAATAAATCAAAAATATCAAATAAGGTATCAAGTAAAGAAAGAATACAATCTATTTATTTTGATGAAGATTCAGTACAAATATCAGTTGAGGGGATACCTATAAATGAATTTATAAATATGGTATTCTCAAATATACTTAAACTTAACTATAGTGTGACAAACAATATTAAAAGAATGAAAAATACAATAACTTTTAATATGAACAATGAGCAACCAAAAGAGCAATTTTATGATGTAGTTAAAAAATTATTAGAATTAGAATCAATTAGTATAAGTGAAGAGAATGGTGTGATTTTTATGGATAAATCAAATAGAAGAAAAGCCAAAAAGAAAATAGTCAAAAAAGACAACATATCTAGCCATGTAGTATATGGCAGGACAGTTAGTGATAAAATCATAGATGATGAAATACTTACTATATTTATACCATATTATTATATGGATCCTAAAAAATCATTTAAGTTTATACGTGATGCAGGTATTAAAGGACTTAAATTTAAATATTTAAATAATAATATCCAAATAATTACAGGTAAGTCTTATGAAATAAAACAAGCACTTAAAATAATAGAAATAATGGATGTTCCTTCATTTCAGAATAATATACCTTATTTAGTTGAACTTGAGAACATAGATGTAAAAATCTTTACACAAAGAGTAAAAGAAATTTTTAAGACTAATGGAATACAAACAACTGATGCTGTAAATAATTTGGGAATAGTTTTAAAAGAGATAGAGGAAATCAATAGTCTTTTAGTTTTATCTCCTAAAGAAAGTTGGTTTGATATGTTAATATTTTGGAAAAATAAGCTTGATAAATTATCTGAAGTATCTAGTGATCCAAGGTTTTATATGTATAGGGTAAACTATAGAAAAGCAGATGAACTTGCTGAGGCTTTAAATAAGGTTTTAATGTTTAAGTCAATCTCAGATGAAGTAGGTGTTGATACTTTAGTAAATAAAACACAAAAACAGAAAGATATTAAAACTAAAAAAGTAAACAAAAATTATAAAAAAAGTATAATAGCAGATTTACATACTAATACTTTAATGATGCAACTTACACCAACAGATTATAAGAAAATATTACCAGTAATAAAAAAACTTGATAAATTGCCATTGCAAGTTCTAGTAGAAGTAACTTTGGCAGAAGTAGATATGACGGATACTTTTAATTTAGGATTTGAATGGACTATTTTAAATGCTCAAGCAGCATCAAGAACAACTTCATCTGCTGTTGACGGGTCTTCTATTCTAAGTATCGGTAGCAGTGGTATCACATCAACATATTTTAAAAATAATATCACATCTATTATCAATGCATACGCAGAAGATAAACTACTTGATATAGTCTCTAGACCAAGAATGGTTATATTAAATAATGAAACAGGAAGTATAAATGTAGGTCAAGATGTGCCAGTAATCTCAAGCGAAAGCAGTGAGGTAGATATAGATAATAGTATTTTAAGAAATGTTAAGTATCAAACTACAGGAGTGATAGTATCTCTAACACCAACTATTAACTCAAATGGTACGTTAACTATGAATATAAAATTAAATCTTAGTGAAGCACAGATTAATGATACATCAGATATTGATTCACCACTCATAGTAAATAGAGAGCTTACTACAAGTACAGTTATGAAAAGTGATGAAACAGTTATGATAGGTGGACTGATATCTAAAAATAAATCTATAACAGATAGTGGAGTACCCTTTTTAAAAGATATACCATATCTTGGTAGTATCTTTAAGTCTCAGAATACAAAAGTAACTAAAACAGAACTTATTATGTTGATACATCCAAAAATTATAAGCAATAGTGAACAAATGTATAAAGAAACCATTAAATACAAATCAATACTTAAAAATATTGAACAGTTACAGTAAACTTTAAGAATATTTATAATAAAATAATGTCTGAAAAGTCTTTTATGGCTTTCGCGCGAAATATAAAAAAGGAGTCAATATGACTATAAAAAAATTAAGTTTATCCGCAGTTGCTGCAGCAACGATTTTAAGTGTAAGTGCATTCGGTTTAGAAGTTAGTACAGAGACGGATGGAGCATTACTTAGTTATGTAGGTGATGACAATCCAACGTCAATCGTTGTTGCTACTGAGCTTGCTAATGCTGGAACAGCAATACAGGATATTAATAGTGTAAATTTAGATGGAGTTGGTACAGATGATGTACTTACTTTTGCGGTAATAGCAGATGGTTCAGGTACAATTTCAGATCCAACATTTGTATATACTATTCCAGGTGATGTTACAAGTGATATAATAATAGGTACTACTGAAATAAGAGACACTGATGGTACTACTATTGTTGCAGTTGCATCAGATGTTGTTTATGATGCAGTAACTGGAATGACTACTGCTAAATTTGAAGGTGATTCTAGTCAGGATGCTTTATCTGGACATAGTTATTACATTGATGATGCTGCTGGTGTTCCAGAAGTGATTAATGCTGATGTAACTACTGCTATTGCAGGTGCTTCTATTAGTGTTGAGCTATACTCTACATCTGGTACAGAAGAGTTAAGAACTACGGAAGACTTTAGTCCATTTTCTTTAAAGAATCAGTATAAATTTACTTGTTCTACAAAATTTGACGGTATGATTAATTATGAAAACTCTTCATTATCATTTGTTCCAACAGGACATGGTATTGATAACACTTTAATAAATGTACGAGCTAGTGATGATACTACTATTGATACATTAAGTGGTATAGATGGTATCGCTGATGTAAATACTGATGCATTTATCTTTACTATTGCAAATAATGTTGATAATGATATTGATCTTAGAATGGATGGAGACGGTACAATTATTAATATTTCTGGAGATGATACATCTAATGTAGCTACAATGTTAGCTGCAATTACTGGTGATCTTGTAAGAGTTGATACAGCTGTTTCTGTTGGTGGTGTAAATGTTGAAGATGCAGATGGAGATGGTAATAATGAAACACTAGCATTTGAGTTTACTGCGGCTATTCCAAATAATGCAACTACAACTTATGTTGCTTCTGCAGTTACTGATTATACTGCTGGATTAGAAGCTACGGCTTGGACTTCTACAGTTGCAATAGATGATGCTGATGCTGGTGCTGGTTATGCTATGCCTACTATTGATTATACAGCTAACAGTTCAGCTGGTGAATGGCAAGACTATACTTATATAGCTCAAATTCCTGCAACTACTTCAACAACTACTGCAACTGGTACAGAGACTAAGATCTTTATTGTAAACAGAAGTTGTGTAGCTGCTGCACCTACATTTAAACTTATTAAAGATGGTGTAGTAACTGAAGTGACTAATGTAGCTGCTGTTTCTGCAAATACTTCTATTGCTGTAGATACTCAAGAGCTTTACAAAATGCAAGATGTTATAGCTAAAGCTATTGCAGATGGTGCATCTATTGATGCAGAAGGTAAGTATGCAGTTGAAGTTGTTCTTCCTGGTTTAGCTGAAGATTTCTATACTTATGCTCAAGCATTTAGTAACTCTGCTGGAAACTTTAAAGATTTACCAGTATATAGTACAAGTACTAGAAACTAGTATAAGCCTTATTTCTAAAAATGTATCCCTTTTGGGATGCGTTTTTTTATTTTTATGTCAATAACACTTACAAATATATCCAAGCAATACAAACTATACAAGTCACAAAATGACAGACTTAAAGAGTCCCTCTCTTTTTCAAAGAAAAAATATCATAAAATTTTTTATGCGCTTAAAAATATAAGCTTTACTATAAATAAAGGTGAAGTAGTAGGAATATTAGGTAAAAATGGTAGCGGTAAATCTACACTATTAAAAATAATTGCTGGAGTTTTAACACAATCAAACGGCAATGTAAAAGTAAATGGTAAAATAACTGCACTATTAGAATTAGGAGCTGGATTTAATCCCGAACTTACTGGATTAGAAAATTTATATCTTAGTGGATCTATAAGTGGATTTAGTAGGATAGAAATAGATAAAAAGATAGATGATATAATAGATTTTGCTGATATAGATGAATTTATAAATCAACCACTCAAAACATACAGTAGCGGTATGAAAGCGAGACTTGGTTTTGCTTTTGCAATTAATAGTGAACCTGAAATACTTATTGTTGATGAGGCTTTAAGTGTAGGTGATGCTGCATTTGCAAGAAAATGCTACGCAAAAATAGAGGATATGTGTAAATCTAAAGAGATAACAGTTCTTTTTGTATCTCACTCTGATGGTATAATAAAACAACTTTGTAATAGAGCTATTATGTTGCATAATGGTCAATTTATAGTAGATGGTGATCCAAAAGATGTTGTAAATATCTATAATAAAACTATTAATAGTAAAAATATTGATCTAAAAAAAATAAAAGATGAGTTTACTAATATAATAAATAATAAAAATAAAATTGATATATTAAATAACAGTGTAGAAAAAAAAGACAACTCTTTTTTTAATAAAAATTTTATATCAAAATCAATTATAGAATATCCTGAACTTGGTGCAAAAATTAGTGATGTTAGATTAACTACTTTTGATAATAAAAAGGTAAATATCATTGAGCAAAATAAAAACTATTTTTATAAGTACAAGGTGACTTTTTTAGAAGATTTTGAGAATATAAGATTTGCAATGCAAATAAAAAGTAAAACAGGGATACACATATCAGGGAAAAGTTCTTTTATAGATACCAAAAATATAGAAAAAGTTAATAAAAATGATATATATGAAGTGTCTTGGATGTTTAAAAATATTCTAAATGAAGGTGAATATCTATTTAACTGTGCAGTTAATAATACTAAATATGGTGAAAAAACAATTTTACATAGAGTTTTAGATGCTTATTTATTTAAAGTGATACAACCTAAAGAGAATAAATCCAATGGTTTAGTTGATTTTGGATATCAACTTGAGATAGAAAAGATTGTTTAAAATGAACGATAGTAATAGTATAGATTTTCTTTGTATTGGTGCACAAAAATCTGCAACAACATGGCTTTGGAATAAATTATATAAAAATAAAAACATATGGATGCCTCCAAGAAAAGAGATACATTATTTTGACAGGAATTTAAAGTATCCATCTCCATCTTTTCTGGCCTCTGATAATATATTGTTAAGACTTTTTAGTAGAAAAAGCCATAATGTATTGTTTAGAAAAAAATTAAAAGAAGAGATGAAATATATAATAAAAACAAAAGATAGAAATAAAATAAAATGGTATATAAAATATTTTTTTGGTTTTTATGGTGATAATTGGTATAGAAGTTTATTTAAAGAAGGGGTTGGGAAGTTAAAAGGTGAGATAACTCCTGCTTATTCAATACTTAATGTTGATGATGTGAAAAAAATAAAAATACTTTTTCCAAATTTAAAAATAATATTTCTAATGAGAAATCCTGTACAAAGAGCCTGGTCTCAATATAAATTTTATCATACTATTAATAAAAATGATGTAGATTTAACTGATTATTATACTTTTTTAAATAATCCTATTCAGTTATTAAGAGGTGATTATTTAAGAACTTTAAATATTTGGAATAGTGTTTTTGATAAAAAACAAATATTTGTAGGATTTTATGATCAAGTTATTGAAGATCCTGATAATTTATTGTATAATATCTGTGATTTTTTAGGTGTAAAATATAAAAAAGAAAATAATTTACAACAAAAAATTAATAAATCAAAAGAAATAAAAATGCCAAAAGAGATAGAATATTATTTAATTGATAAATATTATAATGATGTAAAACAACTAAGTTTAGAATATAGTGAGTATCCAACGAAGTGGCTTAAAAAATATGATTTAGCTTTAGAGACAAAGGATAAAATTTGAATATAATATCATTTGTAGTAGATAGACTACCTTTACATTATTATCAGGCAGAATTACTTTTATATTCAATTGAAAAAAATACAAGCTATAAAAAAAATGATATTATAGTGCAATGTCTAAGCAGGGTAGATAAGGAGTTTTTTAAATTTTTAGAAGATCATGGATATAAATATAATATAATAGAACCATATTTGGATGGCAAATATTGTAATAAACTTCAGCAGTTAGAATATTTTAAGGATAAAGAGATTGATGGTGTGATATTAATCGATACTGATATGTTTGTTATAGATGATATATCAGATATAAAAGGTGATAAAATTATGGCAAAAATAGTTGATGCACCAAATCCAACTTTATCAACACTTAAAAAGATATATACAAAAGCCTCATTAGAACTTCCTAAAATAGTAAGTTCTGATTGGGAGATGCCAAATAGCGACACCTTACAGAATAATTTTAATGGTGGATTTTATTATATACCCAAAAAATATATTAATATAATTTCAGAAGACTGGAAAAAGTGGGGGGAATGGTTATATAATAAGAAAGAGTTATTTGATAATCAAAAACAATTTATACACGTAGATCAAATATCATTCTCATTAGCAGTATATAAAAATGAACTCCAATATAGTGAGTTGTCTGCAAATTATAATTTTCCTATTCATTCATCAGTAAATATAGGCTCTTTTAAGCATGATGAAGAAATTAAAATAATTCATTATCATAGAGAAATAAATAATTTTGGACTAGTAAATAGTTCAAAGGTAACAGCACAAAACGTTAAAGATGCAGTAGTAAAAGCAAATATTATAATTTTAGAAAATAATAAATTAGAATTATTTAAATACTATAAAAAGAGTTTAACTTCTAACTTAGATTTTAGTAATAAAGTTAACAGTTTTGAAGTTCAACTACGGGAACTTATCAATCAGAAAAAATTTAACTTGATACTACATGCTGGTACACCTAAAACAGGAACAACAAGTTTGCAACATATTTTTAATAATAACTATTTATTATTAAAAGAAAATAAGTATTTGTATCCTAGGGTAAATTTACATTCAAATCCACCGAAACATCAATGGATAGTCTCATGTTTATTAAATAATAATTTTGATGAGCTTTTAGGTTACTTGACTGAAATTTATCAAGAGGCAATAGATAGTGACATTAAGACTATAATATTATCAACAGAAGGTATCTATAATCATTGGTGGGACTTTAGTGATGAGGCTAAAGCAGTTTTACAAATAATTTCACAGTTTTTTGATCTAAAGCTTTGGATAAGTTTTAGAGAACCAGTTTCATTTTTAGAAAGCTTTTATAGACAAAATTTAAAAAACCCTCAAATTGATTTAGTAAATTGTTATGGAAAAAATCTAACATTTGAAGAGATGTTTGATGATACTTGGTTTTGTAAGCATTTTGATTATTTAGGGTTTATATATGAGTGTGAAGAGGTATTTGGGCAACAAAATATTAAAATATTTAAATTTTCAGATAAAATTATAGAAGATATATGTAGTGAATTGAAAATAAGCATAGAGTTGAATAATGTTAAAAAAGAAAATATTGGGCAAAGCAGTGTGGCTGTAGATGTATTAAAGACTATTAATAAATATAATTTAGATCCACAAGATAAGAAAAAAATCGTAAAACAATTATCGGTTTTAGACGAAATATTATATAAATATACCAAAGATGATATTATAGATAATGAGATGAAGAATAAAATATATTTAACATCTGCACTTGATTCAAATATCTTAAAGAATGATTATAATTTATCTTTTAAAGGCTTAAAATAGTACCTATGAATTATATACAAGAGTTTATAAAATTTATAAAACATATATTAGAAAATAATAAATTATTAATAGTTTTAATAAAAAATGACTTTAAAAAACAGTATTTAGGTTCATACTTGGGTTTATTGTGGGCTTTTATTCAACCATTGGTTTTTATAGCTGTTATTTGGTTTGTTTTTGAAATAGGTTTTCGTAGAAACTTATCACCAGATGATACACCTTTTTTTTTATGGCTAATATGTGGAATGATACCTTGGTTCTTTTTTGTAAATGGCTTGACAAGTGGAACAAATGCTATAATATCTAATGCTTTTTTAGTAAAAAAAGTAGCTTTTAGAGTTAGTATATTACCACTTGTGCAAATTGGTTCAGCTTTTATAATTCATATAGTTTTGGTTGTTGTTTTAGTAATTGCATTTATTTTATATGGTTATTTTCCATCTATTTATTGGATTCAACTATTTTATTATATGTTGTGTAGTATGTTATTATTATTAGGTTTGTTATGGCTTACATCTGCATTACGAGTTTTTATAAAAGATATTGGAAACTTTATAGCAGTGATAGTTCAAGTTGGATTTTGGGCTACACCTATTTTTTGGTCATTTGAAAAAGTGCCAGAACAATACCAATACTTAGTGAAACTCAACCCAATGTTTTATATTGTTGAAGGATTTCGAGATACATTTATAAATCATGTATGGTTTTGGGAAAAAAGTTTTGATACTTTTTATTTTATAGGCATAGCAACTACTTTATGTATAGTTGGTGCAATAGTATTTAGAAAACTTAGACCTCATTTTGGCGATGTTTTATAGCAATATAACTAGTTTTTAAGTACAATATTAGTTGATAAGAATCAATTTAGGATTATAATGATAAAAAAACAAACATGTATTTTAGTTTTGGGTATGCATAGAAGTGGTACATCTGCTTTGACTGGATTTCTAAACATACTAGGATTAAATGCTGGAAAGAAGTTAATGCCAGCTTCTAAAGACAATAATGAAAAAGGTTTTTTTGAAAATAAAAAAATAACTGATTTAAATGAAACTAAACTATTACCTTTATTAAATATGAGATGGGATTCATTCCTAATTTTAGGTAAAAATTGGCATCTTAATAGAAATTTAGAAGAACTATACAAAGAAGCTAGGCAAATAATTTTAGATGATTATAAAAATGATATACTTTTTTTAATTAAAGATCCACGTATATGTTTTTTATTTCCATTTTGGGAAAAAGTATTATGTGATTTAGGTATAGATATTAAAGTTATATTACCATTTAGAAATCCTATTGAGGTTTCAGAATCTCTTGCAAAAAGAAATAATTTTGAAATAAATAAGTCACTCATTTTGTGGACAAAGTACATATTATATGCAGAGTATTATAGTAGAAACTATGATAGGATGTTTACAAGATTTGATGACTTGATGAATGATACAAAAAACTTTTGTAAAAATATGAGTGAATTTTTAGGTATTGATTTAATGAAGCAGTTTTATAATAAAAAATCTGAAATAGATAAATTTTTAGATTTTAATTTAAAGCATTACACTAAACCTATTGACTTAGATTCTATTTCTATTGATTTAGTAAAAAGTAGTGTAAAGCTTTTTTTAGAACAACTTCGTGAAGATAAAATTGAATATAGAAATAAAAGTGATAGTTTGATTAATGAGTACAATGCATTAATTGGAAATATATCTGAAGTTAATAAGTATTTTTTAGATGAGTTTAAAAATACATATTCAATTATTGAAGAAAAAAATAATAAATTGGAAGAGTTAAATGTACAAAAAAATGTTAGGATTACTGAACTCAAGGATGTTGTTCAAAATCGAGATCAAAAATTAGAAGGTTTACAACAAAGAGCAATAAAAAGAGATCAGACAATAGAAGATTCACAGAAAAGAGTTCAGGAACTTAAAGATACTGTCTTGAAAAGAGATCAGGCAATAGAAGATTCACAGAAAAGAGTTCAGGAACTTAAAGATACTGTCTTGAAAAGAGATCAGGCAATAGAAGATTCACAGAAAAGAGTTCAGGAGCTTAAGAAGATAATTTCAAAAAGAGATAATGAAATTATTATATTAAAGAAAAAAATGCTACAAGAAGCAAAAGAAATGCAAGAACAAAGTAATATATTAAATAAAAAATTAAATAATATATATAGTTCTCGTGCTTGGAAATATGTTATGAAGTATTATAAAATTAAAAACTTTATATTAAGTAAAAATATAAATTATCGGGATAATCTAAACAAAACAGATAATAAAAAAAACAATATAAATACTTCTACAAAAAAAGAAATTTTTGATGTACCCATGGAGAATTATATACTAGTAAGCTGTTGGATGTCTGGTTATGAATCTACACATGATTTCTTAAAAAATTTGATTTACTCTCTTGACATAAAAGGGATTAAAACATTATATCTTACAAGTTCTATAGAGGTACATAAAAAGAAAACAATAAATACATTATTTAGTTCTTTTATGTTATCAAGACAAAATTATGGAGAAGTTGATAGTACTAATAAAAGTATACCAGAATGGATGAAAGAAATAATAGTTTTAGAAAAGGCTTGGGCAAGGAATTTATCTAGTAAAATGATTATTGATGATACAATAGAATTTAAAGCTCAGCAAGCGTATTATTATTGGTATAATTTATATATTAAATATCCACCATCATTTTCTTTAATTTGGGGTAGTACGTCTCCTTTTAGTCGATTATTAATAAAGTTATCACAAATACTTAATATACCTTATCAAATCTTAGAAAGAGGACATTTCCCAAAAACATTATTTGTTGATACTTATGGACAGTTAGGATTTAGTGATATAAATAGACAGCCACAATCTGCTTTATTAAAAGAGTTTAAATCTAGTTATATCAAGTATAATGATATTTTAGAATGGGACAAAAACAATAGTGAAGTAGCTTATCAGGCATTTAATACTAAATCTAATGTAGTTTCATTGGTAGATAAAAGATTTAATAATGGAAAAAAACATCAAGTCATATTATTTATTGGTTCAAATGATTTGGGTAGTGGATCTTTATATAAAAAAGAAGAAACAAATGAAACGCATTGTCCATTATTTAATTCAAGTAGTGAAGCTTTTAAATATGTTAGAAATATAGTAGAGTCATTATATCCAGAAGCTTTATTAATTGTAAAATTACATCCTAGTGAAAAAACTTCAAATTTAACGGAAATAGAGTCAAAAAATATTATATATGCTAAAGATTATAGTATAAATGAATTAATTATTAATTCTGATATTTGTATATCATTATCTACAACTGCTTATGCAAAATGTATAGTTGAAAAAAAACCTATAGTT
Organism: Campylobacterota bacterium; assembly: GCA_034660095.1. Lineage (GTDB taxonomy): Bacteria > Campylobacterota > Campylobacteria > Campylobacterales > Arcobacteraceae > JAIOSF01. The sequence goes on from JAYEIM010000401.1 coordinate 19,163, forward strand.
ACACTAGGAATAACTGATTTACATTTTAAAAATATAGTATATAGTTGTAATAATTATACAGATATACCGGTTATGATTCGAGCAGCAATAAATAAGGAAGAATTTGATAAAAAAGAAAAAAATGGATTGAATTATATTCAATATTTGTTTAGTGAGAAACTAATAGGATATGATTCTTCAGTTCCAACAAAACTTTATTTAGATGATTTTTCAATGTACTTGTATAAGTATATAAAATCATATTCAAAGTATAATAAATCTTCATTTAGTGAATTAAATGAGTACCTAGAATCTATTTACAAAGAAAAATATTTTAATTTATATATAAAAAATACTATGATTTCAAAAGAAATTTATAAAAATAATTTTCTATCAACTACATTAGTGGTTATTATCCCAGTATATGGTGATGTAAATGTAACAATAGAGTGTATAGAAAGTGTTATACGAAGTAGAGATAAGCTATTTTATGATATATTAATTGTTAATGATAAATCTCCTATAGATGATATGGATGAACAATTGAATAACTACTCTAAAGTTGATGGTCTTACAATTTTAAAAAATAAAAATAATCTTGGATTCCCTTCTACAGTTAATAGAGGAGTACGGTATAGTAAAGATTCGGATGTTATTATTTTAAATAGCGATACAATTGTACCTTTTGGTTGGGCTGATAGATTAAATAAACAAGCCTATAGTAAATCAAATATAGCTACAGTTACACCAATGTCTAATAATGCTTCAATCTTTAGTTTTCCTAAATCACCTCAAGGTAGTGAATTGTCATCTGATATGACTATTGATGAAATAGATAAAATTTTTAATGAAGAAAATAGTGAAATAAATGTAGAAGTACCAGTAGGGCATGGATTTTGCTTATATATCAAGCGAAGTTGTATTGATAGTATAGGTTATTTTGATGAAATATTATTTGGAAGGGGATATAGTGAAGAAGTTGATTATTGTTTAAGAGCTAGAGAAAATGGTTTGATTAATATTGCAGCAACTGATGTTTTTGTTGGACATGTTGGAGGAGTAAGTTTTTCCGAAGATAGTAATAGTGAAAAGCTAGCTAAAAGGAAGATTATAAAAAAGAAATATCCTCTTTATTTTAAAGAGATAAATAAATTTATTTTTAATGATCCCCTAAAACAGTATAGAGAAAAAGCAATAAGTAGATTAAAAAAAGGTGTTTAAGTGGATAGTAAAATTAGTTTATTAGATTGTACTTTAAGAGATGGTGGTTATATAAATTCATGGGAATTCTCAAATAAGTATCAATATTCAGTAATAAAATCACTGATAGATGCAAATATACAATTTATAGAATGTGGATATTTAAATGAAAAAATTGGTAAAAAAGATGATTCTACACTATATGATTCAATAGAAAGTATAAATAGTAAAATATCAACTATAAATGCTTTAAATTCCAAATTTATTATAATGATAAATATTGGTGATTATGATGTTGAAAAATTACCTAAGAGGTCGGATGTTCATATCTCCGGCATAAGATTAGCTTTTCATAAAAAAGATATTAATAAGGCATATGAAATTGCTCAAAAGATAATTGATAAGGGTTATGATTTATTTGTTCAGCCAATGGTTTCAATGTTTTATTCTGATATTGAAATCTTAAATCTAATAGCTAAATTTAATAAACTAAATATATATGCATATTATATTGTTGATAGTTTTGGATCAATGTCGAGAAGTGAATTTAAAAGATTGTATTATTTATTGGATAATAATTTAAATAAGAATATTATTTTGGGTTATCATGGACATAATAATATGCAATTAGCTTATTCAAATGCGATGGATATGGTAGAGATGATTTCAAATAGAGATATTGTTATAGATAGTAGTGTATTTGGAATGGGTAGAGGTGCAGGCAATTTAAATACAGAGATTTTTATAGATTATTTAAATTTAAACTATAATGCAAATTATATTATTAATCCTTTGCTTGAAATTATTGATAATTACCTTGAGTCCATATACAATGAACATAAGTGGGGTTTTTCTGTAGCTTACTACTTGTCTGCCATATATAATTGTCACCCTAACTATGCTAATTTTTTTATAAATAAAAAAACATTAACAATGTTAGCTATAGAAAAGTTATTAAACGAAATTGATATAAATAAAAAAGTATCTTTTGATAGTGAATATGCACATGATTTATATATTCAGTTTACTAAAAGAAATTCACAACTAAAATTATTTCCAAGTAAAATTTTAAAAGGGAAAAAAATTCTACTAGTAGCATCTGGCAATTCTGTAATTGATCATATAAATGAACTTGTAATGTATACTAATCAAAATAATATTATTAGTATATCATTAAATCATGTACCATCATTTGTAGTTGATTATTATTATTTTTCAAATCAAAAAAGGTATATAGAGTTTGTAGATAAAATGGACCCTTCTAAAGTAATAGTAAGCTCAAATATATTAACTCATCAAAGTCATAGAAAATCTTTTTCTATTGCTTATGATGATAATTTAATAAAAGAGTGTAAATTTTCAGATAATGTAGCATCATCTATGTTAAATTATTTAGTAAAAAAGAAAATAGAAAAAGTATATATAGCCGGTTTAGATGGTTATAGTTCAGAATTAAATAATTATTACTATGATGAAACAGATCAAATATTAGATAGAAATGAGAAAGAGAATAGAAATAAAAATATAGCTTGCTTTATTAAGCATTACAGTCAGAAATTAAGAATTAAGTTTATTACACCGACTATATTTTCCAAAGAATTATCTATTAGAATTTTAGGAATAATTCCTGCAAGATATAAATCTAGTAGATTTAAAGGTAAGCCATTAGCTCTTATTAATGGAATACCTATGTTAAAAAGAACATACAATCAAGCTATAAAATCAAAAAAACTAGATGCATTAGTAGTAGCAACGGAAGATGAAAAAATTGAAGAGTATTGTAAATCTGAAAATATACCAGTTATTATGACAAGTCCAGAGTGTTTAACTGGTACAGATAGGCTTGCAGAAGTTTCATTATCGATGGATTATGATTTATATATAAATATACAAGGTGATGAACCAGTAATTAATCCTAGTTCTATAGATGAAGTAGTATCGGAGTATATACAGTATGGAAATAAATATATTGCATATAATCTTTATAAAGTAGTTAAAGATGAAACAGAAATAAATTCTTCTACAATAATCAAAGTCATAGTTAACACTAAAGATGAATTACTATACATGTCAAGATTACCTGTGCCATATTCAAAAATCAATGAAATACCTATGTTTAAAAAGCAAGTATGTGTATATGGATTTACTAAAAATGCTTTAAAGCTTTTTTCGGAGTATAGTAAAACATTAAATGAAAAATTTGAAGATATTGAAATATTGAGATTTTTAGATTTAGGTTATAAAATAAAGATGAGACAAACTAAGTTAGATTCTATATCTGTTGATATACCATCAGATATATTAAAAGTTGAACAATATTTATTGAAAAGAGAAGAAAAATGATAAAAAATATACTTTTTGATTTTGATGGAGTTATTTTGGATTCAATGCCTATTAGAGAACATGGCTTTAAAGAGATATTTAACTCTTATAAAGAAGAAAATGTCGATAAACTCTTAAAATTTCATAATATAAATGGTGGGCTTTCTCGATTTGTAAAAATTAAATATTTTTTTGAGAATATTTTAAAACAAACAATTACAAATGATGAAATTGAAAGTTATGCAATAAAATTTTCTACTATAATGAAAAAAGAGTTAATAAAAGAAAAATATTTAATTTCTAATACTATAGAATTTATAACAAATCATCAGAATAAATATAATTTTCATATAGTTTCAGGTTCAGAAGATAAAGAGTTGAATTTTTTATGTGAAAAATTGAATATATCAAATTATTTTATAACAATTAATGGTTCCCCTACACCCAAAAATAACTTAGTTGAAGATTTATTAAAAAAATATCAATATAATAAAGAAGAAACAATTTTAATAGGTGATTCTATTAATGATCATGAAGCAGCTAGAATAAATTCTATAAACTCATATGGCTTTAATAATTTAGAATTAGAATCTATTTGTGATTATTATTTATATGATTATAGTGATTTGTCTAAATGAAAAAAAATAACTTAACACACCTAAAACAACTAGAAGCAGAATCTATACATATTCTAAGAGAAGTAGCATCAGAATTTGACAATCCAGTGATGATGTATAGTGTAGGAAAAGATAGTTCAGTGATGTTACATCTTGCTATGAAAGCATTTGCACCAAGTAAATTGCCTTTTCCTATGCTTCATGTAGATACTTTATGGAAATTTAAAGAGATGATAGAGTTTAGAGATAAAAGAGCAAAAGATTTAGGATTTGATTTGATTGTTCATAGTAATCCTGAGGGTGTAGATATGGATATATCGCCATTTACTCATGGTAGTAAAGTTCATACTGATATTATGAAAACACAAGCACTTAAACAAGCCCTAAATGATGGTGGTTATGATGCTATTATTGGTGGAGCTAGAAGAGATGAAGAAAAATCTCGTGCAAAAGAGAGAATATTTTCTTTTAGAGATAAACATCACCGATGGGATCCTAAAAATCAACGACCAGAATTGTGGAATGTTTATAATACAAATATTCAAAAAGGTGAGTCTGTAAGAGTTTTTCCTATTTCTAACTGGACAGAGTTAGACATATGGCAATATATTTATTTAGAAAATATAGAGATACCATCGCTATACTTTGCTAAAGAGCAAGAGGTAGTAGAGTATGAAGGTACAAAGATAAAAGTAGATGATGAAAGAATGCCTGAAAGTTTACGAAAAACTGCAAAAAAAGAGATGACTAGGTTTAGAACACTTGGTTGTTATCCTTTGACAGGTGCTATAAACTCAACTGCTACAACATTGCTAGAGATTATCAAAGAGATGCTTTTATCTACAAGTAGTGAGAGAGAAGGGCGACTTATAGACAAAGATAGTGTTGGTGCTATGGAACAAAAGAAAATAGAGGGGTACTTTTAATGGCTGATATTCAAAATATAGAAGAGTACTTAAAAACTCATGAAAACAAAGATATGCTTAGATTTCTTACATGTGGTTCTGTAGATGATGGTAAATCAACTTTAATAGGTCGTATGCTTTATGATTCTAAGATGATATTTGATGACCAACTATCAGCGATAGAATCAGAGAGTAAAAAATATGGAACTACAGGTGAAAAACTTGATATGGCACTTTTGGTTGATGGATTACAAAGTGAAAGAGAGCAAGGTATTACTATAGATGTTGCATATAGATTTTTTGCTACAGATAGCAGAAAGTTTATCATAGCAGATACTCCAGGACATGAACAATACACTAGAAATATGGTTACAGGTGCTTCAACAGCAGATGTAGCAATCATTCTTATAGATGCAAGAAAAGGGATATTAACTCAAACTAGAAGACATAGTTTTATAGTGTCTTTACTTGGAATAAAAAACATTATAGTTGCCATAAATAAATTAGACTTAGTAGATTTCTCAGAAGCAAGATACGAAGAGATAAAAACTCAATATAAAAAAGAAGTACTCTCTTATCTGGAAACTGGAAACTGTAAACTGAGCACTACATATATTCCCCTTAGTGCTTTAG
>JAYEIM010000402.1:0-6288 GCA_034660095.1 Campylobacterota bacterium
GTAAAATGAACCAAACATTGCAAGACTTGGCACAGGCACTTTTTAAGTCTTGGTTTGTGGATTTTGAACCTACTCATGCTTTGGCAAATAAAAAAGATGATGAAGATATAGAAACTATAGCTTCAAATCTTGGGATATCTAAAGAGGTTTTAGAATTGTTTCCTAGTGAGTTTGAAGATAGTGAACTTGGGATGATTCCTAAGGGGTGGGGAATTGAAAAGTTTGGTAATACTGTTGAAAAATATATTGATAATCGTGGTAAAACTCCACCAACTGTTGAAAGTGGAATACCACTATTAGAAGTTAGAAATATGCCTGATGATATGCTTACTTCAAATCCAAATGTAACAAAGTTTGTAACGGAAGAAACTTATAATACTTGGTTTCGCTCTCATTTAGAAGCAAACGATATATTAATATCAACAGTAGGTACAATTGGCAAAACTTCAATAATGCCCCAAAAAGCAAAAATTGTTATAGCCCAAAATGTGTTAGGTTTAAGATTTAAATCAGATATTTTAGAAAGTCAATTTATGTTTTATCAAATGAAGCATAAAAAATTTTTACATGCCATTGATGCTAGACTAGTTATAACAGTACAAGCGAGTATAAAAAGAAAAGACTTAGATACTATTGATGTGATTATCCCACCAAAAAATATACAAAAACTTTTTATTAAACAAATACAACCTATAATTGAGAAGCAACAAAGCAATGAAAATATTAATCTTGAAAAAATAAGAGATACACTATTGCCAAAACTTTTAAGTGGTGAGCTTGAGGTATAGATGGAGTTTTTAAAGAAAATATTTAATGATGAACTGAATCAAGAAGGATTGGTAGAAATATATAATTCTAAATATTTAAGAGATGCTATTTTAAAAAAAATGGAAAATGATACTTATGATTTAGCTTTTAAAGACTGGAAAGAGATACGACAAGAAGCTTTAATAATAAAAGCAGATGAAATATTAGATAAATATGATTGTAAAAGTAGATTTGGTGTAATGAAATCTATATATAATACAAATAAACTTGTACCATTTATTGGTGCAGGAATGTCAATGCCAAGTAACTATTCTGGATGGACAGCATTTTTAAAAAAACTTAGGAAAGATACTGAAATTACAGAAGAAAAATTACAATCATTGTTAAATAAAGGTGAATATGAAAAAGCAGCTCAAATATTATATGATGGTATGCATTCAAATTCTTTTAATGAATTATTAGAAAGTGAATATAATGCACATAAAGATATTTATGGAGCAGTTCAGTATTTACCTTATATATTTAAAAATACTGTTATAACAACTAATTTTGATAGTGTATTAAAACGATGCTATGATAGTATTGGTGAATCTTTTTCTGATATTTTATTGGGTGCAGATTCAGATGAATTAGCAAGATTAATTGCAAGTAATGAAAAAATACTTCTAAAATTACATGGTAAAGCTAATACAGGTAAAAATAGAATTTTAACTGAATCAGAATATAACGAACATTACTCAGATGCAAATATTTTAAAAAAATCTATTGAAACTATATGTTCAAATTCATTACTCTTTTTAGGAAGTAGCTTAACTACTGATAGGACTATAGCAACTATGATTGAAATTGCTGAAGAAAAAGGACTACCAAATATCCCAAGACATTATGCTTTTATAGGTTTATATAATGAAGAAGAGAGAATTTCAAGAACAACTGAGTTAACAAAGGCAAATATATTCCCTATCTGGTATGATGGAAATGGTGATCATGATGATAGTATTGAAGCTTTGCTTTTAAAATTAGCTGATGGAGTAATTGATGTATAATCCAACTGAGTATTTACTAGAATCATTAGATCCAATGAAGAAAATAAGAGAAGATATGCAAAGAGCAATTAATCCTATGTATGATATTAATAAATCACTATATTCTACAGCAAATATCATGAATGAAAGTTTATCTTATTTAGAACCACTAAAATCAATTAGTAGTCCATGGTTGGATTTTCAAAAAGAGATGGAATATACTTTAAATCCAATGAAGAAGTTTTATGAAGAGATGGAACTAATAACTAATCCAATGAAAAAACTTCAAGAAGATATGGAAAAAATGTTAAATCCTATTTCTAGTATTCAAAAACAATTAGATAGTTTAAATATTTCTTCTTTTGGTGATTTAAGCTTACTATCTCAATTTACTAAATCCTATCAAAAGATGATGGATTCTATTGGGGATATTTCAGCTATCTCAAAATATCAAGATACTATAAATTCAAGTAGTTTGGTAAATGATATGTTAAAAGATATGATACCAACAAAAATAAATCAAGATTTATCATCATTAAGATTAAATGGATTAATGGAATCAGTTGTATTAAGAGAAAATGACTATCAAAAAATCATACAGACAAAATCTACTGTTGAATTTGATGAAGCAATTATTTTAGAAGAATTAACAATAATGAAAGAGGAAGTTACAGATTCTCTTAATTCAAATACTGCACAAATAGAAGAATTTATTGAAAAAGTGCAAGTATTTATAGTTGCACAGAAAAATCCATATATTGCTAGTTTCTTTTTGTCAGTAATATTTACTATTATTATTAATCTTATGTCAAGTACAATATATGATAATATTAAACCAAATATTGATAATTTAATTAATAGTAAACAATATCAATATTCAATGAAAAAAGAGATAACTAAAAGTATAAATCAAACTATATCAAATTCCCAAATAAAAGTAAAATTTAGAATTGTAAAAGCTGATGTATTAAATGTACGATATGCCAAATCAATAAAATCTAAAATAATTTCAAATTTAAATTTTGGTGAAGTTGTAGAGATAGTAAAAAAAGAAAAAAATTGGTGTTTAATAAAACGATATGATAATGAAAGTGAAACTAGTGTACAAGGTTGGGTATCTACTAGATACTTAGCAAGGGTAAGGTAAATAAATATGATAAATGAAGATCAAGTAGAACAATTAGCAATAGATTGGTTTAAAGAACTAAAATATAACTATCTAAACGGATATGATATAAGCCCTGATAGTGACAATCCTTTAAGAGATAATTATAATGATGTACTGCTAGAATCAAGACTTAAAGATGCACTTATCAAACTAAACTCATCATTACCCATAACTGCTATTGATGAAGCAATAGAGGTTATAAAAAAACCACAGCATTCAAGTTTAATACAAAATAACAAAGCTTTTCATCAAATGCTTTTAGAGGGTATCGCTGTTGAGATAAAAACTGATGATAATACAAAAGGTGAGAGAGTAAAACTTATAGATTTTAATGATGCTTCAAATAATGATTTTCTAATAGTAAATCAATACACTATAAAAGGGACAAAAGGAAATAGAAGACCAGATATAATTGTATTTATAAATGGATTGCCTATAAGTGTAATAGAGCTTAAAAATCCAGTGGATGAAAATGCTGATATATTTAAAGCTTACAATCAACTTCAAACATATAAAGAAGAGTTAGAAGATCTATTTACTTATAATGAAGCTTTAGTTATAAGTGATGGGATAAATGCAAGGGTTGGTTCACTTACAGCTACTGATGAGCGATATATGTATTGGAGAACTATCAAAGATGAAGCTGATAAACCAATCTTGGAGTATGAACTAGAAACTATGATAAAAGGTTTTTTTGATAAAGAGATGCTTTTGGATTATATACAAAATTTTGTATTGTTTGAAGATGATGGAAAAAATATTATCAAAAAAATCGCAGGGTATCATCAATTTCATGCAGTTCGTGAAGCTACAAGCTCTGTAATCCAAGCATCTACAAAAGGTACACGAAAAGGTGGTGTTGTATGGCATACACAAGGGAGTGGTAAGTCAATATCTATGGCTTGTTTTGCTGGTAAACTAGCTAAGCAACCTTTGATGAAAAATCCAACGATATTAATAGTAACAGATAGAAATGATTTAGATGGTCAGCTTTTTAGTACATTTTCTAGTGCTAAAATGATGTTGGGTCAAAACCCTGTACAGATGGATGATATAGATGATTTACGAGACACTTTGGAATCTAAACAATCAGGTGGTATCATATTTACTACCATTCAAAAGTTTGCTTTACGAAAAGAAGAGAGTACATTTCCTATATTAAGTCAAAGAGAAAATATAGTAGTAATTGCAGATGAAGCACACAGAAGTCAGTATGGATTTGATGCAGCTTTAAATAGTCAAACTGGAACTTTTAAATATGGATATGCTCAACACTTAAGAGATGCAGTACCAAATGCTACTTTTATAGGATTTACTGGTACACCTATTGAGAGTGAAGATAAATCTACGGGGGCTGTATTTGGTGAGTATATATCTATATATGATATTGAAGATGCTGTAAAAGATAAAGCTACTGTACCTATATATTATGAAAGTAGATTAGCTAAACTTGACCTTGATTCAGCACTTTTAAAAGAGATTGATGATGAAGTTGGTGACTTAGTAGATGAGGAAGAGCTAAGTGATAAAGAAAAATTTAAAGGTAAATGGAGTGCTTTAGAAAAACTTGTAGGTTCTAAAAATAGAATAGATCAAGTTGCTTCTGATTTAGTAGAGCATTTTGAGAGTAGAATATCTAGTGTAGATGGTAAAGGTATGATAGTTGCTATGAGTAGGCAAATAGCTGTTGAACTTTATGATGCAATTATTTCTATCAAGCCCCAATGGGATGATGAAGACCCAAAAAAAGGTGCTATTAAAATTATCATGACAGGTAGTGCTAGTGATGATGCATCTATGCAAAAACATATCTATAATAAACAAACAAAAAAAGATATTGAAAAAAGATTTAAAGATAGTGATGATGAACTTAAACTTGTGATAGTTAGAGATATGTGGCTTACTGGATTTGATGCACCAAGTGTACATACAATGTATGTAGATAAACCAATGAAATCACATAACCTTATGCAAGCAATAGCACGAGTAAATAGAGTTTTTAAAAATAAACAAGGTGGTTTGGTTGTTGATTATATTGGTATAGGAAATGAGCTAAAGTCTGCTTTAAAAACTTACACAGGAGCAGGTGGAAAAGGTAAAGAGGTTGTAGATACAAAGGAAGCCTTAGCCGAGATGTTAAAAAGGATTGATATAGTTCAAAATCTTTATCATGGATTTGATTATAGTGAGTTTAAAACTCAAGCACACAAACTATTAGCCCCAAGTGCAAACCATATTTTGGGTCTTGATGATGGTAAAAAAAGATATGCAGATGAAGTTTTAGCCTTAGGAAAAGCATTTAGTTTATGTGGAACTATGGATGAAGCAAAAGTTTATCGTGAAGAGATAGCATTTTTTCAAGCTGTAAAAGTTATTATACAAAAAGCATCTCAAAGTTCACATAAAAAAGTTGATAAAAACTCAGCTATAAAACAGATACTTGATAATGCTGTAGTATCTGATGGTATTGAAGATATATTTGATTTAGCTGGACTTGAAAAACCAGATATAAGTATCTTATCTGATGAGTTTTTAGAAGATATTGTAAATATGCCATATAAAAATCTAGCTGTAGAGTTACTAGAAAAACTTTTAAAAGATAGCATAAAAGCAAAAACTAAAAACAATGTAGTCAAAGAGAAAAAATATAGTGATAGATTGATGGCTACATTATCTAAGTATCATAATCGTGGAATTGAAACTGCAAAGGTTATAGAAGAATTAATCGCTATGGCAAAAGATATTTCAGCATCTTCTAAAGAAGAAGATGAACTTGGACTTAACTTTGATGAGTTGGCTTTTTATGATGCTTTAGCTCAAAATGAAAGTGCATTTGAAGATATGGGAGCAGAAGTACTTAAACAAATAGCACAAGAACTTACAATGAAACTAAGAAATAGTGTAAGTGTAGATTGGCAAAAAAGAGAAAGTGTAAGAGCTAAGATGAGAAATATGATAAGGATAATTCTTAGAAGATTTAAATACCCACCAGATAATCAAGCAGAAGCTATGAAGCTTGTGATGGAACAAGCAGAAGCTTTAAGTGATGAGTGGACTAAATAGTTTTTAGTTACAAAAAGTAACCTTAAGCTAAATTCCCTCTATTCCAATAAACCCCCATAAATTCCCTCAAAAACAAGGTTAAAATTAACATAATTTAATCTTGTTGTTAAAAACCAATCCCACTATCATATCAATCATATTTAAGTTTTAACACAAAATTAACAACCTTGTAACACAAACTATTTGTATATTTCCCTAAAGTTCCCTAAACTTTATACAGGAGAAAAGATGAAAGAGTTTATCAAGATGATTGAAACTATGCAA